>JAUZFR010000185.1 GCA_030840335.1 Actinomycetota bacterium
GACGGCATGCTGGCCACCTCGCTCGGCCCGGTCGACGTGGCCCTGGGCGAGATCGTCTGGTCGTTGGTGCGCGGTGGCCTCTACTCGGTGGCCTTCGTGCTGGTGATGCTCGCGTTCGGGTTGATCTCTTCCTGGTGGGCGCTGTTGGCGGTGCCGGCGGCGTTGGCCATCGCGTTCGCGTTCGCCGCCGTCGGCATGGCGGTGACGTCCTACATGAAGACGTTCCAGCAGATGGACTGGATCAACTTCGTACTCATGCCGATGTTCATGTTCTCCGCGACCTTCTACCCGATCGCGGTCTATCCGCAGTGGCTGCAATGGGTGGTCGAGGCGCTCCCGCTGTGGCACGGTGTCGAACTGGTTCGCGGACTCACAACCGGTGACCTCAGCGTCGGAATGCTGTGGCACGTTCTGTACTACGTCGTGATGATCGGCATCGGTCTCGTGTTCACCACCAAGCGGCTGCGCGCGCTCTTCCTCGACTGAGAGCAAGGAATTCAGTCTGTCTCCGAAAAAGCGAATCCGAAGAACTCCGACGAAATCGACAGCAACGACTGCCGCGATCATCGTGGCGATCGTCACCGTGGCCGTGATCACGTTTGTACTGCTCCGGCCGACCAACGCACCGCCCGGATCGGCGCTCAAGGGCGACCTGAAGCAGCACTGTCCGAATGCGAAGTCCGTCGTCATCGATCGGATCAGTGTTCCTGCCGGACCGGTTGCCGGGTACTGCCAGGAGCAGCTCGTGAATGCTGCGCAAATCATGCGCGCAGCTCGCACAATGGGGCTCAACTCGCATAGCCAGGAGATCGGGGTGATGACGGGCATCGGCGAATCGGGTCTGCGCAACATCGCTTTTGGCGACAAGGCGGGACCAGACAGCCGCGGGCTCTTCCAACAGAGGAAGAACTGGGGGCCGCTCTCAGCCCGAATGGACCCGTACACCGCGGCCCGCAACTTTTACGAGCGGATGATCGGTGTGCAGGGATTCAACTCGCGGCCGCCCACCGAGGTGGCTCACGCGGTGCAGGGCAATGCGGATCCGAACTACTACACGCAGTTTTGGGTGAGAGCGCAGATCATCGTCACGACTCTGCGACAGCGAACCGATGTGGCGCCGTGGGAGTGAAGAGAGCGACCGGCGGAGGTGCGTGAGAGCGCTCTCTTGCGCTTTTCGACCAGCAGGGCCATTCTGGATAAAGTTCCCCCGGCGTTGGAAATCCGGCCCACGAATGCATGGGCTTATTTTTTCGGCAGTCCGTGAGAGCGCTCTCAGACCATCTGGTTGTCGCAGTGCGGCACAACTATCGAGGAGCACGATGAACAAGGAAGTTCTTCGCCGGGCAAGTATTACGCTCGCAATCGCATCCGCAGCACTCCTGCTGTCACAGGCAGGGTTGGCACCGGCCATCGGAGCTGAATCGAATCCGCTGCCGCCCGGCACGAAGTTTTTCACGCCGCTGCCCAGCTCGGGCGCCGTAACCCAGATTGCGAAACTGCTGTCGAAGCGTGACACGAAGGACGCGGCACTGATCCTCGACGAGGTGACGAAGCCGCAGGCGGTCTGGTTCACCGACGGCACACCGAAGAAGGTCCAACAAAAGGTGCGCACGACCACGCTGGAGTCCTCGCTGACTCGCACTGTGCCGACGCTCGTCGCCTATAACGTTCCCGGTCGGGACTGCTCGCAATATTCATCCGGCGGAGCGGGGAGCGACACCGCGTACCGCGCGTGGATCGACGGCTTCGCTGCCGGCTTGAGCAAGAGCCAAACGGTCATCGTCATCGTCGAACCCGATGGGCTGGCTAACCTCCCGAGCGATTGCCCGGCCGCGTATCCCGGCCAGGATGTCGCAGCTCTCACTGCAGGACGCATTGCCGACATCAAATACGCGGGATCCGCCATCCTCAAGGCTGATCCGCACGCACTCGTCTATCTGGACGCGGGTCACAGCGCCTGGCACTCGGTCGGCGACATCACGACTCGCCTTGAACAGGCCGGTGTGGCGGATGTGCAGGGCTTCTCGCTGAACGTATCCAACTATCAGTACACACCGAACCTGCAACAGTACGGAAGCTGGGTGTCAGAGTGCATCGCGTACACGACAACGGTCAACGCCGGAGATACGGGCAGTTGCGGCGATATGTACTGGAGCGGTGGTCCGGCCAATAACTGGACCGGTGTTGCGCTCGATCCGAACGGACAGTGGAGTGACACCGCGACGGACGCGACGCTGAACACCGCGGGCATCAACTCTCGCTACGCAAGCATCCTGGGGACGACAACAGGGACGACCCACTTCGTCATCGACACCAGCCGCAATGGCAGGGGACCATGGGCCAGCACTGCGAGCTATCCGGATCCGCAGACGTGGTGCAATCCGCCGGCGCGAGGGCTCGGATTACGCCCTCAGGCTCAGCCGCAACCGACGACGTATCCGACTCTGGACGCGTACCTCTGGATCAAGACGCCCGGGCAGTCCGACGGGCAATGCAACCGCGGTATCGCGGGCAGCACGACAGATCCGGAGTGGGGCGGCATAGTCGACCCGGCGGCTGGAGCCTGGTTCCCCCAACAGGCACTTCAACTGGCGCAACTGGCGGTGCCGGCCCTGCACTAGGTAGCCGCGGGCGGCCGGCGCAGTCATGCCCGGCCGTCCGTTCCCGTCGAATCGAGATTAGGTTTCGCGCGGCGGTTGGGCCCCGACGTACTGCACGGCTTCGGCGCCAGCGGCAATGCCAGCCGTGACCGCGGCTCGCAGGGACGCGCCCGCTGCCAGTGTCGCCGCGAGCGTTCCGGCGAAAGCATCTCCCGCGCCGGTTGTGTCGACGACCGGAACCTGGCTCGCCTGCAGGTGATAGACGCCATCGGAATCAGCGACCACGACGCCGTCGCCCCCGAGCGTGATGACCACCGACCGACTTGTGGACTGGAGCCTTTTCGCGACGGCCTCGGCATCCACCGGGCTCTCGATGCGGCTGTTCGCCAGCTCGGAGGCCTCGGACTCATTGACGATCAGCGGATCCGAGAGCGTCAACATCCGCGTCGGTGCACTGATGATGGGGGAGAGGTTGAGAACGAAGCGTCCGCCGTTTTGTTCAGTGACGGATGCTGCTGCCGCTACGACTTCCACCGGGATTTCCAGCTGCGCCAGCAGCACCGCGCCCGGCGAAACGAGTTCGGCGACGGTTGACGCGGTGGCTGCCGGTTCGAGCGAACCGTTTGCGCCCGCCGCAACGACAATCGCGTTCTCGCCGTCCCGCGAGACCGTGATCAGCGCGACTCCGGTAGCGACATCCGACCGGATCATCCGGGACACATCGACTCCGACGGACTTGAGATCGCTCAGGATGTCGTCGGCTGTCGAGTCGTTTCCGACGGCTCCGACGAAGATGGGTTTCGCTCCCGCCCGGGCTGCCGCCGCCGCCTGGTTCGCACCTTTGCCGCCCGTTCCCACGACGACAGCGCCGCCCAAAACGGTCTCGCCCGGCTTCGGATGCCGCTCGACGACGACCGTGTAGTCGCGATTCGCAGACCCAAGTACGATCAGTTGCCCAGGGTTCTTCGTCGAGGAGTCCACTGCCCCATGTTAGTTGCGCCGCT
>JAUZFR010000045.1 GCA_030840335.1 Actinomycetota bacterium
CAAGGAGTAGCGCGGTGCCGATCACGAGGCATGCCCACCCGATCGGAGTCGTGAACAGGGTTCCAATCGTGTTGAAGCCGAGCACGAGTCCGAAGAGCATGCCAACCGGCGGCAGGGCGACCACGAGCCGCGCCGTCGCAACCGGCGCCGCGAGGGCAATCGTGATCTCGCGTTGTGATTGCGCCAGATCACGAATCGACTTCGCAAACTGCCTGAGCGTTGGGGCGAGCGGAGCACCCGCATCCGTCGCCACGCACCACGCCGCAGCGAGACCGCGCCACGGCAGAGCATCGGATGCTGGCAGGGTCGCGGCTTCGTCGCGGATCGACTCGGGGATGTCGGCACCGGTGTGAACGCGCGCGGCGATCCGCTCAGGAAGATCACCCTCGCGCAGGTATCCCCACGCTGCGGCGGGCGCGACGCCAGCGGCAAGCAGTACTGCGAGGCGCTGGACGACCGCTGCCGTCCGGGCGAGGTTCGAGGCGTTGGGCCTCACGCTCTGCGCACAACCAGCCGGTCGCGGTGGTCCAGCCCGAAGGTGCCCACCGCTGCGAGACGACGGCCGCCGTGCGTTCGCTCGAGGTGCAGCACAGTACCGATCGCGCTCACCGCCTGGCGCGCGACAGCGGACGGGGACATTCCCGCGATCGCTCCAAGCGCCTCGATCCGGGCAGGAACGTCGTCCAGCGAATTGACGTGCAGCGTCCCGGCGCCCCCGTCGTGCCCGGTGTTCAGCGCGGCGAGGAGTTCACGCAATTCGGCTCCGCGGCATTCGCCGAGCACCAGTCGGTCGGGACGCATCCGCAGAGCCTCGCGAACGAGGCGCTCGAGCCCGATCGCGCCGGCACCCTCGAGGTTGGCCTGCCGCGCTTCGAGCGCGAGAAAGTGAGGGTGATCGACTCGCAGCTCGGCGACATCCTCGATGGCGATGATTCGCTCGTCGCGCGACGCGCTTGCCAGCAGAGCAGAGAGAAACGTGGTCTTGCCACTGCCACCGGCACCGGTGATGAGCAGATTCTCGCGGCGGGCTACGAGTTGTGTGACCACCGACCGCGGAACGATGTCGAAGAAGCCGTCGGACTGCAGAAAGTCGATCGTGACCATTTCGAGCCGCGGAAGACGAATCGAGATGAGCGTTCCCGACGGCGAGACCGGCGGCAGCACCGCGTGCACGCGGATGCCATCCTCGAGGCGAGTGTCGACGCACGGGGTTGACTCGTCGATGTGCCGACCGCCGAGCGACAGGAGCCGCACAGCCAACTGCCGCCAGTCTGACTCCGCCGCTACGAGTTCGGGTACTCGCACCAGCCCGCTTCCCAGGTCGACCCACACGCCACCGGATCCATTGACGAAGACATCGGTCACTCTCGGGTCCGCCACCACATCGGCAAGCAAACCGAACTGGACAGGATAACCTCCGTCCCTCGCGAGACGTACCCCGAATTCACTCCCTGTACCCTTTTCGGCAGAAGGCTCGCCCGGCCGTCGAGCGACAAATCGCGGGGCGTCTGTGGGGTGGGCGCGCAGGATCTCTGGTGATGCTCGGGTCGTACGACCGTTCTGGCGGCTATCCACGGACCGAAGGTATGACACCCCGCCAGTCACACGGGTAACACCCGTCACATCCGCGGAATCTCGCGGGAGAAGGCCTTCTGTGAAGGGGTGGATGCTCGCACACGCGCCAAAGGCGTCGGTCAACGAGAGAGGCGGCGTCCGTTAACGAGAGGGGCGGCGCCTATTGGGGGGAACAGGCGCCGCCACAGCAACGCTGGATTGGGGGGAATCGCTCGCGCTGCGCGCCAAACTCTCGTTTGACTAGGGATTAGTGTACCCCAGAACGGGGCACGCGCCACAAGGGTTCTCCGCGTCTTTACGAGCGATTGAGAGTCTATTCTCAGGCCCGGTCTAGAATCGCTTTGTTCACTGATGAATTCTTCGCGGCATCCCTGGCTGCACCGCGAGTCGACCAAGGATAAAGATGCCCTCGAATTCCATCGATAGCCTGCTTCACGAGTCCCGGCAGTTCCCACCGAGCGCGGAATTTGCCGCCGACTCCATTGCCAAGCCCGAACTCTACGCAGAGGCGGCAGCCGACCGTGTCGGCTTCTGGGCCGATCAGGCCCGAGAGTTGCTTCACTGGCACAAGCCGTTCACACAGACTCTCGACTGGTCCGAAGCCCCGTTCGCCAAATGGTTCGCCGACGGCAAGATCAACGTCGCCTACAACTGCCTCGATCGTCACGTCGCGGCTGGCAACGGTGACCGCGTCGCCTTCCACTGGGAGGGCGAGAACGGCGACACTGCGACCTACACCTACAGCGAACTCACGACCGCAGTCAAGAAGGCGGCCAACGTACTGATCGACCTCGGCGTCGAGCAGGGCGACCGCGTCGCGATCTACCTCCCGGTGATCCCCGAAGCGCTGATCGCGATGCTTGCCGTTGTGCGCATCGGCGCCGTGCACTCCGTCGTCTTCGGCGGTTTCAGCTCTGAGAGCCTTCGGTCGCGGATCGACGACGCGGCCGCGAAACTCGTGATCACCGCCGACGGCGGATGGCGCAAGGGCAAGGTGTTCCCTCTCAAGGGAGCCGTCGACGGAGCGCTCGCCAACGGAACAAGCACGGTCGAAAACGTGCTCGTCGTGAAGCGTGGCGAAAACGACATCGAATGGACCGACGGTCGGGACACCTGGTGGCACGACCGCATGGATGCGGCATCCGCCGAGCACGAGGCAGAGGGCTTCGACGCCGAGAGCCCGCTCTTCATCCTCTACACGTCGGGAACGACGGGAAAGCCGAAAGGCATCCTGCACACCAGCGGCGGCTACCTCACACACGTCGCATTCACGCACAAGAACGTCTTCGACCTTCACCCGGAGACGGATGTGTACTGGTGCAGTGCCGATGTCGGCTGGATCACCGGCCACAGCTATGTCGTTTACGGACCGCTTGCCAACGGCGCCACGCAAGTGCTGTACGAGGGAACGCCAGACACACCGCATGCGGGTCGTTGGTGGGAAATCATCCAGAAGTACCGCGTCACGATTTTCTACACGGCGCCGACCGCCATCCGTTCGTTCATGAAGATCGGGCGGCAGGTGCCAAATGAATTCGATCTCTCGTCGCTGCGCGTGCTCGGATCGGTGGGCGAGCCAATCAACCCCGAAGCCTGGATCTGGTACCGCGACGTCATCGGCGGCGGCAAGACCCCCATCGTCGACACCTGGTGGCAGACGGAGACCGGAGGGATCATGATTTCCGCGCTGCCGGGAATCACGAGTCTGAAGCCCGGTTCTGCCCAGGTTCCGATTCCGGGAGTCAAGATCGACATCCTTGGCGAGGATGGCACGCGTGTCGATCCTCCGAACGGCGGGCTGCTCGTGGTTTCGGAGCCGTGGCCGGGGATGCTTCGCGGTATCTGGGGTGACCCGGAGCGATTCGTCGAGACCTACTGGTCGAAGTTCTCGAGCGGCAACACCTGGAAGTACTTCGCCGGCGACGGCGCCCACGTTGACACCGACGGCGACATCGTGCTGCTCGGACGCGTCGACGACGTGATGAATGTGTCTGGGCACCGTCTGTCGACCCAGGAGATCGAGTCCGCGCTCGTGTCGAACCACATCGTCGCTGAGGCCGCGGTCGTCGGTGCTGCGGATGAGGCCACCGGACAGGCCGTGGTCGCGTTCGTCATCATCAAATCGAACCAGAAGGATGCGAACACGGCCGACGAGGCGGTGGCCCTGCTCAAGAAACACGTCAGCGAGCAGATTGGCGCGATCGCGAGGCCGCGCCAGATTTTCATCGTTGCCGAATTGCCGAAGACGAGGTCGGGCAAGATCATGCGCCGCCTCCTGCAGGATGTCGCGGAGGGTCGCGAAATCGGCGACACCACGACGCTCGCCGACACCAGCGTCATGCAGATCATCAGCGACAAGCTGAGGTAACGCCCGCGCCAGCGACGACTCCCCCACAGGGGTGGGTGGCACCGGCGGACTCCACCGGATCGTGCATCCGGGCTTCCGCCGGTTCGTCGCGCCCATAGCGTCTCGATTCGAACGACATCCGTTCCTCTCGAGATTGGACCCATTGTGAAGAACAAACTGATTGCGGCCGGTTCGGCCACCCTCCTCGCCCTCGGACTGGTCGTGACCAGCGCCACCGCAGCATCAGCCGTCGAGGTGAGCAGCTACTGTCTCAGCAACCTCAATGCTCGAACGCAGAACTCGACCGAACTGCCCAGCAAGGCTTTGATCTGTCAGATGCAGGCCGGGCCCGCGCGCGCGTATGGCTACACCGGCCCCATCAACGGAGTCATGGGCGCGAATAGCTGGAAGGGTATCCAGAGCTATCTCAAGGCGAAGTGGGGTTACACGGGGGCGATCTCCGGCAAGACCGGAAAGTCGATGCGCGAAGCGATGGAGCGCGCGGCCAACGCCACCGGCTTCCAGACGACGCCCCAGCCCATCGACGGCGCGCTCAGCCTCAAAGACTGGCAAGGCTGGGCCTACCGCGTGAGAATCAACTTCTTCACCGACTGAGCCGCGGCGTACCGAAGGCCGGTCGTGCGAGCGGCCGGCCTGCTCGAACTCCCGGCTTACTCGAACTCGAAGACGAACTCGATCTCGACCGGCGCGTCCAGGGGCAAAACGGCGACGCCCACAGCACTGCGGGCGTGCTTGCCGGCTTCGCCGAAGATTTGCCCGAGCAATTCCGACGCGCCGTTGATCACACCCGGTTGTCCCGAAAAGGATGGGTCGGATGCGACGAACCCGACGACCTTGACCACGCGAGTGATGCGGTCGAGCGAGCCCAGAACACCCTTGGCGGCGGCCAGCCCGTTCAGCACGCAGGTCGCGGCGAACTCCTTCGCGGCATCCGGCGACACGGTGGCTCCGACTTTGCCGGTCTCAGGCAGCGTCCCGTCGACGGTGGGCAGCTGCCCAGAGGTGAAAATGAGGTTGCCAACCGTGACGGCGGGCACGTAGGTGCCCGCGGGGGTTGCGACGGGAGGGATGATCAGGCCGAGCTCGGCGAGACGATCATCGAGCACAGACATCAGGCGTCGTCCTTCTTTTCGCGCTTCAGATAGGCGACGAGTCCGCCTTCAGGTCCCGTGACGACCTGCACGAGTTCCCAGCCCTCCGAGCCCCAGTTGTTCAGGATTGCTGACGTGTTGTGCACGATCAGCGGAGTGGTCAAATACTCCCAAGATGGCATCTGTCGGCTTTCGTTCAGGGTCAAATTGCGCCTATCGCGTACCCTTTATCCTATGTCTGCCCAAAATCCCCCGCGCCGTGGCATGTTGTCGGCCGCACTCGGCGTCGTCGCGTTCAGCGCGATCGCCGGACTTTTGATCACTGCGATGGTCACACCAGCCGTCGCCGTCTCGAGCGTCGTCGCCCAAAGCGGTATCGGAATCTTCAACAGCCTTCCGACCTTCATCAAGATCGGCAAGCTGCCTCAGCAGAACACCATTTACGCGAACGAGGGCAAGAAAAAGGTCCCGATCGCATATGTATTCAGCCAGAACCGCGAGGAAGTCACGTGGGACCAGGTGTCCCAGTACGCGAAGGATGCCGCGGTCGACGGTGAGGACCGCCGATTCTACGAGCACGGCGGGGTCGACCCGACCGGTGTCGTGCGAGCGCTGGTCGTCAGCGCGACGGGTGGTAGTCGCCAGGGTGCATCGACGATTGCCCAGCAGTTGGTGAAGAACATCCTCATCCAGCAGGCGCTTCAGATCAAAGATCCGAAGAAGTCGCAGGCGGCAGTCGAGGCGGCCCAGGCAGGCACCATCGATCGCAAGCTCAAGGAGATGAAACTCGCAATCTCGCTCGAGAAGAAGTACACGAAGAACGAAATTCTGCTCGCGTACCTCAACATTGCGGCCTTCGGTGGAACGACCTACGGCATCCAGGCCGCCGCGGAGCGCTACTACGGCGTTTCGGCGAAAGATCTCAACATCGAGCAGGCCGCGAGCCTCATCGCGATCGTGCAGAAGCCCTCGGCGCGCGCGCCGCTCTCCGCCTCGGGATATGTGCAGAATCAGAAGCGCCGCGATGTGATCCTCACCGCGATGCACTCTGCGGGCGACATCACACTTGCCCAGCGGGACGCTGCGATCAAGACCCCGGTCGACAAGACCACCGTGCACCTGAGTTCCCCAAAGAACGGCTGCATCGCGGCGAGCAAGTACGCCAAGTGGTTCTGCGACTACGTCACGAAGCTCGTGCCAACGCTGACGTCGCTCGGCTCGACCGTTTCCCAGCGCAACGCCGCATGGGAGACCGGTGGATACAAGATCTACACGTCGCTC
Source organism: Actinomycetota bacterium (assembly GCA_030840335.1). Classification (GTDB taxonomy): domain Bacteria; phylum Actinomycetota; class Actinomycetes; order Actinomycetales; family Microbacteriaceae; genus Galbitalea. Next base: position 6,316 of record JAUZFR010000045.1, read on the forward strand.
AACCTGAGCGCGCAGGCAAAGGCACAGAACATCAGCTGGCAGTACGCGCCGAAGTACACGCCGGTGCTAAAGCTTGGCGAGGCGACAACCTCCGTTGAAGTCGGAACCGGGCGCATCCTGACGATGGCCGAGAACAAAAACTTCAATGACACGGGCAAAGGCGGCGGAAACACGTCGACCGCGGTCAATTTCAATACCAACTACGAATTCGGTGGCTCGCAGGGCTTCCAGGGCGGATCGACGTACAAGGCGTTCACGCTCATCGACTGGCTGAATACCGGGCACGGCATCAATCAGGTCGTCAATGGCAGCGCCCGAACCGTTGACCAGGCCAGTTTTACCGACAGTTGTGGCGGGCCGTGGGGCGGGCCATATCCGTTCCATAACGACGCCGTCGGCGAAGCCGGTCCAATGACTGTCGCCAACGCAACCGCGAACTCAGTCAACGGCGCGTTCATCTCGATGGGGCAGCAGCTCGACCTCTGCGACATCAAGAAGGTCGCCGAGTCGCTGGGCGTGCGCACGGCCGCTCCGTACAAAGATCCCGACACCGGCGCCGTCGGCACCGAGCCGAAGACGAACCCTTCGTCGATACTTGGTACCAACACGGTGGCACCGCTCACAATGGCCGCCGCCTACGCGGGCATCGCCGCTGGCGGAAAGTACTGCGAGCCGACGGCCGTCGACTCCATCGTCGATCCCAACGGCAAGACGCTTGGCGGCCAGCCGAGGGTCTGCACGAAGGCCATCAGCAGTGGTGTCGCGCATGCCGCCATCAAGGCGCTCGAGGGTGTTCTTACCTTCGGTACCGGTGGGGCGTCCAATCCTCACGACGGCAACGCGATCTTCGCCAAGACCGGAACGACCAACGGTTCGGTTCAGACCTGGACGGTCGGCTCCACAAGCCGGGTCGCCACGGCGGTCTGGGTTGGCAACATTCGCGGCACGGTCGCGTTGCGCGCGGTCAGCATCAGTGGGATGCAAGCCGCAGTACTTCGCCACGCAATCTTCTCGAACACCATGCGGATGATGGACAAGTACTACCCGGCAGCCTCCTCGTTCCCGGCGCCGCCCGCCGACCTCTTCACCGGATCTGGAAAGCCCGTGCAGAACGTCATCGGGCAGTCGATCAACGCGGCCACCAACATCCTCGAGGCCAACGGCTTCAAGGTGCAGGTCGGTCCGTCGGTGTCCTCGAGCCAGCCCGCCGGCACGGTGGCCAAGATGAACCCCGGCGCCGGCTCACTGCTCTCGTCCGGCTACATCATCACGCTCAACCCGAGCAAGGGCGATCTGAAGGCTGTTCCCAACGTCATCGGCGATGGAAACAACAGCTTCAGTGATGCACAGGCCATCCTGTCGAGCGCGGGCTTCACGAATGTCGTGCAAGGCTGTCGCGTCACCTCGTCGCCATCGAAGTTCAACAAGGTAATCGGCAGTGATCCGCATGCAGGAGATCCGGCCGATCCAGCCAGAAAGATCACTGTCGACATCGGGCAGGCGAAGTGCCCGTAGCGAATAGCCGCGACGCTTCGCCGACCGCCACCGCCCTTGGCGTCGTGGCGGCGGCGGGGTTGGCGGCGCTGGCCTGGGGTGTCTTCGTCGAGCGCAATCGCTTCACCATTCGGCACGAGGTACTGCCCATCCTTGACTCGGGCGCGCGGCCACTGACCGTGCTCCACCTGTCCGATCTGCACATGGCCCCGTGGCAAACCGCAAAGCAGGAGTGGATCCGCTCGCTGGCCGTTTTCGAACCCGATCTCGTTATCAACACGGGCGACAATCTCGGGCACATGAACGGTCTCGAAGGTGTCGAGCGGGCGCTCGAGCCGTTCCGGGACGTCCCGGGCGTCTTCGTCAACGGATCGAACGACTACTTCGGACCCGTGATGAAGAATCCGGTCAATTATTTTCTGCCGCCACGACCCCACACGAAGAACCCGCCCGACCTCGACACGGGCGCGCTCGAGAGCTTCTTCGAGGATTCACTCGGATGGCTCAGCCTCAACAACACGGCGCGCGCCATGCTTGTGAAGGGCTCACGCCTCGAATTCTTCGGTGTCAATGACGCTCACCGCAGCTGGGATCACCTCGAGCGGCTTCCGGGCGCCATCGACGAGATGCGGGAGAACGTGGCATGGCAGGACGACCCCGCCGACCGTGACGTTGTCAGTATCGGCGTCACGCACGCCCCCTACCAGCGCGTACTCGATGCGTTCGTCACATACGGCGCCGACGCGATTTTTGCCGGCCACACGCACGGCGGTCAGGTGCGCATCCCGGGCCTCCCGCCGCTCGTTGCGAACTGCGACCTTCCGCGCAATCAGGCGCAGGGCCTCAGCACGTGGAAGCACGCGGCACGCAGCGCGTGGTTGAACGTCTCGGCAGGACTCGGCACGTCGATTTACGCACCGGTTCGATTTTCCTGCCCGCCCGAAGCAGTTCTCGTGACTTTGACGCCGAGGGATATCAGCTATTCTTGATGAGGCTCGCGCGCGAAGCGTGTGAGTTGATCGGGGTGTGGCGCAGCTTGGTAGCGCGCTTCGTTCGGGACGAAGAGGTCGTGGGTTCGAATCCCGCCACCCCGACACAGCAATACAGCAGCACAGTCATAGCGGGTCGAGCCAGTCTCGGCCCGTTTCTGTGTCGCTGAACGGCACGCTACTGAACCACGTGCATGCTGAGCGTGCCGCTTAGGTGAAGTCGGCGTCCGGGCCGCCGGTGTAGCTGAAGTCGACCTTCGGCCGCCATCCGCTGTTGAGTACGCCGCCGCTCTCTTCGAGGTAGCACGCGCCACACAGCGACTCGTAGGTCACCTCGCCCTCGTCTATTGCCACCTGGTCCCCGTCGAAGACGTAGCGATCACCAACCCGGCGCGCGTTGAACATCGCCTTGCGCCCGCAGCGACAGATCGTCTTCAGCTCTTCGAGGGAGTGGGCGATCTCGAGCAGCCGTCGGCTGCCGGGAAACGCGACCGTCTGGAAGTCGGTGCGGATGCCGTAGGCAAGTACCGGAATCTCCTCGAGGATGGCGATGCGCAGCAGGTCATCGACCTGGCCCTCGGTGAGGAACTGAGCCTCATCGATCAGCAGGCAACTCACATCCAGTTCGGTCTGCCGAAGCACTCGCGACCGTTCCGCATTGAACGTCTCGTAGATGTCGTCGGTCGGACTGATCGTGAAGTCGACCGGGCGGCTCACCCCGAGCCTGGAAACGATGAGCGCATCGCCCTTGGTGTCGATCTGCGGTTTCGCGAGCAGAACCTGCTGGCCGCGCTCCTCGTAGTTATAGGCGGCCTGGAGCAGGGCTGTACTCTTGCCGCTGTTCATCGCGCCGTGACGGAAATAGAGCTTGGACACTAGTGCAGGTACCCATCTTCTGCGGCTCGCCGAATGAGGTCGGCCTTTTTGCTCGCTGGTCGGTTGGCTTTCGCGTACTTTTCACGCACACGGCGCAGGTAAGTCTTGGCCGTCTCGTACTGCACGTTCAGCTGTTCGGCGACCTGACTCGTACTGTGGCCGGCCACGTAGAGCTTAAGTGCATCAATCTCGCCCGCGCTGAGCTTGGGCCGCGACTGGTTCATCGCCCCACCCGGCAGCGGGCGCCAGTCGATCTGGAGCGTTGCGTCTCGCTCGACGCCCATGATCGCGCGCGCGGCATCCATCACTTCTCGCATCGGCAGCGATTTAGAGAGGAACGCGGCCGCCCCGGCAGCGAGCGCACGGTCGCGGGACTCCTGCGCATCCAGACTCGACAGCACGATGACCTTCGCACCGGCCGCGCGACAGGTGCGTACCCGCGCCTCGATCGAGACCGGCTCCTTCAGTTGGAAGTCGAGAAAGACGAGATCAGTCGGAAAATTATCACTGTGCACGAGCTGGAGCCAGGTGCTGGCACTCAGCACGAGATCGAAGTCGGGCGCGTTGGCCGCGATCCAACTACTGAGGCTGTCGAGCAGCACCTCGTGGTCATCGAGAATCGCCAGGCGAACCCGATTCGTGCGCTCGACGGGAGCTGGCGATGTTGGGTTGACGGCCGGCGACGGTCCGACGTCACTTGTGGTCATATGAAAACCTTAGTGTGAGGGTTGGGGGTTCAAACGTCAGCTGGAGATCCGTGAAAACAATCCGGAGAACGGCGAAATAGACGCCGAGACCCGAACGCAGCAGCGACTCCTCGTGATCGAGTTTTGCCGTGAGCGTGAATGCGCAGGTGTCGTCGTTGCGAAGCAGCAGAATACCGAACCCGTCCGCGTCGAATCCCGGATGCGCAAACAGGGCTACGAGCAGCGCTCTCACCATCGCGCGCTGCTTTGGACTCATCGAACTCGCAACGTGGTGATCGTCCTGGACGACTTCTGACCCGGGCACCGAGCTGTTGCCGGATGCCTGCCCGGCCTCATCAATGACCGTATCGAGCCAGCTTCGGTCGACATCGGCGACCATCATGGTGCGGATGGAGTTCGCGATGACGCTCGCGCGGTCGCGATCCTCCGCCGTGACGGCGTTTCGCTCGAGCACGTCGGTAAGGAACGGCACGACCGTTCGATTAAGAATCGTCACTCGATCCTGCTGCACGGATCGCGTGATATCCGCGCGAAGTTCGGCCGTTGCGGCGTTCTCCGCAATGGCAAGCCCGGGAGCGCCGGCGTCCAGCGTCTTGCCGAGAGCCGTCGCGTACGCGCGACTCGCCAGTCCGAGAGCGATCAGCGGGAGAACCGATTCGACGATCGTGACCAGCTGGGGCTTGTCGAGATTGTTGATCCCCGGCCGCAGGATGGCGAAGAACCCCCCGACGATCGCAATGAGCAGTGTCGCTCCCAGCAGGTCGCGAGACGGACGATACGGGCCCAGCTGCAGGATGATCAGCCCGATTACGATCGGCCCCCAACCCAGTGTGGATTTGCCGCCCCAGGTCGAGATAGCGCTCAGAATCATCGCGAGACTCCCGAGCGACACGGTCGTGATGAATCCCATTCGCGAAAACGGTGCGCGAAGCGAGCTCGACCAATACACGGTGCCGAGAACGCTTGCCGCACACGCCACCAGGGACGCAACGGCCAGCGCCGGCTCCGTGACGACGTTCCAGCCGCGCAGCGTGACGATCACCGCGTACACGAAGATCCCGAGCGACATCAGGACCGTCACCGGCCTCGTGCTGTAGCCACCGATCGGATCGAGCTGTTGGTAGGACTGCTCGCGTTCAGCCATCGCGAGCCCCCTCATCCATCACGCCATCCAACGCCGCTGAGGCGGGGACCCGGATCATGACCGAGGTGCCGCGTCCGGGAGTCGACCAGATCTGAACGCCGCCGCCGACCGCTTCGATGCGCCGTCGCACCGACTGGCGGATCCCGAGCCGATCGGCGCCGACCAGGGCCTCATCGAAACCCCGCCCCGCATCGATCACCATGACGGACACGTCGGTCTCTGAGCCGATGATCACGACTTCCGCTGATCGGATGTCCGCGTGCTTCAGCACATTGACGAGACACTGTTTCACTGCGAGACCGACGGCCACGTCTCGCTCAGGGCTGAGTCGGCTGACCGCGGAGAGATCACCGGTCACCTCGACGGCCAGCGACTGCGCGCGAACCTCCTGCACTCCAGCGAGGAGCATGCTGCGACGCCAGTCCGTTCTCGCCTGGCTGTCGAGCTCCGGCGAAGTGTCGCTCAACCACTCCTCGCCAATGAGCACCTCGAGATCCGTCTCCATCTGTCGCTTCAGGTCTGGGTTGAGGGCTCCGAGGCTGGCGTGCGATATCGCGGCGAGGTGGCTCAGCACGGTGTCGTGCATGAGTGCCGCCGCTTTGACTTCGATGCGATACCGGATGGCCGACACCCGCTCATCCATCGCGGCCTGGTCCAGGTGCGGTCGTGCCTGCTGGAGGCGGGCGCGCGTCGTTCCAATCACCACGAAGGTCATCACGAGCGCGATCTCGGCAATAATGGTGGTCGCATCCGGTTGGATGAGCGCGCCGGTCTGCGTCGCAGCAATGGCGGTCACCCCTTCGGCGATCACGAAACCGCTCGTGCACCAGATGATGTTGCGCCACGCACTCTGGCTCGCGCCGCCAACGAGCATGAGGGCGATCTTGAGCATTGTCAACGGCGCGACATCCGTTGTGCGAAGGGTGCTCGGCTCCGCCAGAATCGTGAGGGCGAACCAGTACACGCACGCTGCGCCGACGATGAGAAAGGTGAGTGCCCGCAGGGTCGTCGTGCGGCGGTCGAGCGCGACCAGAGTGAGGCCCATGATGGCCAGTGCGACCAGCGCCGGCCACACCGCTTCCACCGGATCGGTGTCGATGTAGCCGATTACCTCAATGCCGACACCGATGATGTTGACGTAACCGACCACGTGCGCGAATCGACTGAACGCCCGGTTCATCACCTCAAGGCTCAGGCGAGGCGATTGGCCGAACGTCACGAAGACTCCTTAGGTAGCGAAATGGCTTCGCTAACGCAGTATGTCACCCGAAACTCTTCTCGTGTACCCCGTTTTCGAGGCGCGAAAGGAAGGCCGCCAGTGTCAGAAGAGAGTCGGCTCCGGCGACAGCTCGGGAGTGGGCCGCAACGCACTGGATCGCACCGTACCGGTCGCCGGGTCGTCGTATCCGCGCGTTAGTCCGTGCGCTCTCATCAGCGGACGGAACTTGTCGGCCAACCACTTTCGATAAGCCTTCGGTGCATAGGCGCTGAACCGGTACATCTCCTCATAGCGCGGGACGAGTTCGGGGTGACTTTGCGCAAGCCACTGCATGAACCACTCCTTAACACCGGGACGCAGATGCAGCGCCGTGTGGATGACTCCGGACGCGCCACTCTCGGCAACACGGCCCAGCGCGTCATCGAGGTGGGCACGAGTGTCGGTTAGATACGGCAGGATCGGCATGAGGAATACGGTCACCGGTAATCCGACATCCCGCGCAGCCCTCACCGTTGCCAGTCGTGCGGAGGTGCTTGGAGTGCCGGGTTCGACCGACCCCTGCAGCTCGTCGTCGTACACGGCGATCGACATCGCGAGGTCGACCGAAACCCGCTCGTGCGCTTTTGCGAGCAGCGGCAGGTCACGTCGCAGCAGGCTTCCCTTTGTCAGAATGCTGAATGGGGTGCCGCTGTCTGCCAGCGCGGTGATGATGCCCGGCATCAGCTGATAGCGACCCTCGGCTCGCTGGTACGGGTCGGTGTTGGTTCCCAAAGCGACCGGATGACGGCCCCAGCTCGGCTTCGCGAGCTCCTTGCGGAGCACATCCGCAACGTTCACCTTCACGATGATCTGGCTGTCGAAATCTTTGCCGGCGTCGAGATCGAGGTAGGTGTGAGTGTTGCGGGCGAAGCAGTAAACGCAGGCGTGGCTGCAGCCCCTGTAGGGGTTGATCGTCCAGCCGAATGGCATCGCGCTCGAGCTCGGCACGTGATTGAGGGCCGACTTGGCAAGGATCTCGTGAAAGGTGATCCCGGCGAACTCGGGCGTGCGCACGGTGCGCACCAGGTTGTTCAGGCGGGCAAGTCCGGGAAGCGTGTCGGATGCCTCTGCCCCGAGTTCCTGACCATCCCACCGCATCCAGACATTCGAACATATGTTCGACTGCCTGTCAACCCTGCGCCGTTAGTCCCGCGAATGGGAGAGGGAGTCAGCGAGCGATCTCCAGGGCCTTCGCGGTTTCTGTCAGGACCTTCTTCGCGAGTGCCTCGCTGTCAGAGAGTTGCTTTCCCAGGCTGGGAACCATGCCCTTCAGCCTCGGACGCCAGCCCTCGATACGATCAGGGAAACACTTCTCGACCAGCCCAAGCATGATCGGCACGGCGGTCGAAGCGCCGGGCGAGGCGCCGAGCAGACCGGCAATCGTGCCATCGGCCGAGGCGACCACCTCTGTTCCGAACTGGAGCACGCCGCCCTTCTTGGCATCCTTCTTGATCACCTGGACGCGCTGTCCGGCGGTGATCGAGTACCAGTCTTCCGGCTTGCTGTCAGGGAAGAATTCCTGCAGTTCGGCGAACTTCGCCTTCTTGCTTGCGACCAACTGGCGGACGAGGTAGCTCACCAGGCTGAGGTTGCCCGCGCCGGCCGCGATCATCGGGATCAGATTGTGCCAGCGGATGGACTTGAACAGATCGAACCATGACCCGGTCTTGAGGAATTTCGGGCTGAAACCCGCGTAGGGGCCGAACATCAGGCTCGCGGCGCCGTCAACCACTCGGGTGTCCATGTGGGGCACCGACATCGGCGGCGAACCGATGGCGGCCTTTCCGTAAACCTTGGCCTGGTGCCGTGCGACGAGTTTCTGATTGTCCGTGCGGAGGAATTCGCCGCTCACTGGGAAACCGCCAAATCCGCGGATCTCTTTGATGCCCGACTTCTGCAGCAGGTTCAGCGCGTTGCCGCCCGCGCCGACGAAGACGAAACGAGCGTCGTAGATTTCGGGCGCATTGCCCACTGTGTGGCGAGTGGTGATGCGCCAGTTGCCGTTGTGGCGCTTGATCTTCGTGACGCGCTCTTCGACGACCAACTCCGCGCCATTGGCCTGAAGGTAGTCCGTCAACAGGTGGGTCAGCGCGCCGAAGTCGACATCGGTGCCCGCTGCCACGCGGGTCGCGGCGATCGGCTGGCTCTTCTTACGGCCGGGAATGAGCAGCGGCGCCCATCCGCGAATCACGGATGCGTCGTCGCTGAACTCCATACCGGCGAAGAGTGGGTGATCCTTGAGTGCATCGAATCGCTTGCGCAGGTACTCGACGTTGTCGGCGCCCCACACAAAACTCATGTGGGGGATCGCATTGATGAACGCGGTCGGGTCGGGCAGAGCGCCGACCTTCAGCAGGTGCGACCAGAACTGACGTGAGATCTGGAACTGCTCGTTGACCTTGACCGCGCTCGAGATGTCGATGGAGCCATCCGCGCGCTCAGGCGTGTAATTGAGTTCGCAGAGCGCCGAGTGCCCTGTGCCCGCGTTGTTCCATGGGTTGGAACTTTCGAGGGCAACGTCCGACAGGGTCTCGAAGATTTTGATGTCCCACTCCGGCTCGAGCTGCTTCAGCAGCGTTCCGAGAGTGGTGCTCATGATGCCGCCGCCGATGAGGGCGACGTCGAAGGGTTTACTCACCCCACCAGTTTATGTTCTCGCCGAGTGCGCCGCGTCGTCACCAGTGCGGGCGCTGTAGTGCGTGCGGTCGTGACAACTCGCAGCACTCGGTGATAGTTAGGGGGTGGCTACCAGTTTGGCCGCGACCAGCTCGGCGATCTGCACCGCGTTGAGGGCGGCACCCTTGCGCAGGTTGTCGTTGCTGATGAACAAGGCGAGCCCGCGACCTCCGGGCACGCCCTCGTCCTGGCGGATCCGGCCGACGTAGCTCGGGTCTTTCCCCGCTGCCTCGAGCGGCGTCGGGACGTCCCTGAGCTCGACTCCGGGCGCATCCTTCAGCAGTTCCTTGGCACGCTCGACCGACAGCGCCGAACTGAACTCGGCGTTGATCGAGAGCGAGTGACCGGTGAAGACGGGCACGCGAACGCAGGTGCCGCTCACCAGGAGGCCCGGCAGCTCGAGAATCTTGCGGCTCTCATTGCGCAGCTTCTTCTCTTCGTCAGTCTCGAACAGGCCGTCGTCGATGAAATTGCCGGCCTGCGGGATCACGTCGAACGCGATGGTCTTCGGAAAAGTGGATGCCGTCGGGAACTCGACCGCGGAGCCGTCGTGCACGAGCTGGATCGCATCCTGCGCGACGGCGGCCCGTGCCTGCTCGAGCAGCTCGGCCCCGCCCTTGAGCCCGGCCCCGGACACGGCCTGGTAGGTCGAGACGATCAGTCGCTCGAGACCGGCCTCGCTGTCGAGCACCTTCAGAACCGGCATCGCCGCCATCGTTGTGCAGTTCGGGTTCGCGATGATGCCCTTGCGAGCCTCCGCCATGGCGTGCGGATTCACTTCGCTGACGACGAGCGGAACGTCGGGGTCCATGCGCCAGGCCGAGGAATTGTCTACGACGAGCACTCCCGCGGCGGCAAAGCGCGGCGCCTGAATCTTTGACATGGTGGCGCCCGCCGAGAAGATGGCAACATCCAGCCCTGTTGGATCGGCAGTCTCCGCGTCTTCGACAACGATGTTCTCGCCGCGCCACGGAAGCGTCGTGCCCGCGCTGCGAGCGGACGCAAAATACCGGATCTCGGCGACCGGGAAGTCGCGCTCCTCCAGAAGCCGTCGAACGACCGCGCCAACCTGGCCGGTTGCCCCAACGACGCCGATCTTGATTCCCGCCTGATTACTCATCGTCCTGTACCTCCGTGAACCTGTGCCTGTTCTTCGGCGTCGAGATCGAATGCCGTATGCACGACGCGAACTGCCTGTGCGATGGTGTCGGCACGCGTGACGACTGAGATTCGGATCTCGCTCGTCGAAATCATCTCGATGTTGATACCGGCTTCGTACAACGCGGTGAAGAGCTTCGCGGAGACGCCGGCGTTGGTGCGCATGCCCGCGCCGACGAGCGAGAGCTTTCCGATCTGCTCGTCGTACTCGAGGGTCTCGAAGCCGATCGCGTCACGGGCATGGCTGAGCGCTGCGAGCGTGCCAGCGCCATCCGTCTTCGGCAACGTGAACGAGATGTCGGTTCTGGAGGTGGCGGCGGCGGACACGTTCTGCACGATCATGTCGATGTTCGCGCCCGCACCCGCGACGGTGGTGAAGATCTGCGCGGCCTTGCCGGGGATATCCGGCACGCCGACAACCGTGATCTTGGCTTGGCTCAAATCGGCTGCGACGCCGGCGATGAGTGGCTCTTCCACGTTGCTTTCTCCGTCCACTGGGTTAATGACCAGGGTTCCCTCGTTGTTGTTGAACGAGGACCGTACATGAAGGGTAACGCCGTGCCTGCGCGCATATTCCACGGCACGGATATACAGCACTTTCGCGCCGGCGGCGGCGAGCTCGAGCATTTCTTCGCTGGTGATGCGGTCGATCTTCTGCGCACGGGGCACCATACGCGGATCCGTTGTATAGACCCCGTCGACGTCGGTGTAGATCTCGCAGACATCGGCCTTGAGCGCGGCAGCGAGAGCCACAGCAGTCGTATCCGATCCGCCCCGACCCAGCGTCGTGATGTCGCCCGTACCGCGGTTGAAGCCCTGGAAGCCGGCGACGATCGCGACGGCCCCGGAATCGAGAGCGCTGCGAACGCGGTCGGGCGTGACATCCACGATTCGCGCGGAGCCGTGCTGGGCATCGGTGATCATGCCGGCCTGGCTGCCGGTGTAGCTGCGGGCCTCGACGCCGAGGCTCTTGATCGACATGGCGAGGAGAGCCATCGAAATGCGCTCGCCAGCGGTGAGCAGCATGTCGAGTTCCCGGCCGGTCGGCTGCGGGACGACCTGATTGGCGAGATCCATCAGCTCGTCGGTCGTATCCCCCATTGCGGACACGACGACTACGACCTCATTGCCCGCCTTGCGCGTCTCGACGATGCGCTTCGCGACTCGCCTGATGCTCTCGGCGTCAGCAACGGAGGAACCTCCGTATTTTTGTACGATCAAGCTCACGCGGGCACTCCTGGGGACGGCAAAACTCTGCAGTGTTCAGTGTAATGTGCGCGCGCGGTGGAGCCTGCGACGGCTACTGCTCGACGAGCCGACGCCCTTCGAATGCGCGCCCGAGCGTAACCTCATCGGCGTACTCCAGGTCACCGCCGACCGGCAGTCCGGATGCGAGGCGCGTGACGCGCAGGTTCGGCTGGACGAGCAGGCGGGTGAGATACGTTGCGGTTGCCTCGCCCTCGAGGTTGGGGTCTGTGGCGATGATGACTTCGGTCACCGTGCCATCAGCAAGTCGCTGAACGAGCGAACGGATGCGCAGGTCGTCTGGTCCGATGCCGTCGATCGGGCTGATGGCGCCCCCGAGCACGTGGTACAGGCCGCGGAATTCGCGGGTTCGTTCGATCGCGACGACATCCTTCGCCTCTTCGACGACGCAAATCGTCGCGGGCGACCGGCGCGGGTCGCGGCAGATGTTGCAAGTGTCCTGTTCGCTCACGTTGCCGCAGATCTCGCAGAACCGCACCTTCTCTTTGACCTCCATGAGCACTTCAGCGAGACGAGTCACGTCGAAAGTCTCGGTCTGAAGGATGTGGAAGGCAATGCGTTGCGCGGACTTCGGGCCGATTCCGGGGAGTCGCCCGAGTTCATCGATCAGTTCCTGGATGATTCCTTCATACATCGGCTATTCGCTTCTCGGGGTTACGCGCGGGGCGATGGTCTGCTCCTCGATGAAGCTCGCACCGAGAATCTCGCGCACGACGGATTCGCCGTAGCGCTGCGAAGCCGGCGCCGCAGGCGGCGGGGTCTTCGCTCGCGGGGACGATGCTGCGGGCTTGCCTGCCGATTTGGCCGCGGACGGCGCTGGAGCGGATGCCTGCGCCGCGCTCGGGCGAAGGGTGGGCGTTGGCGGGTCGTCGGACTGCGGAATCTCGGCGACAGCCCATCCGCCGGCGTCGACATCCGGTTCGATGTCGGGCTCGATGGGCTCAGGGACCTCGTCATCGGACACCGGCGCGACGGCAGCAAGAGTGGGCTCGACCTTAGCGATGAACTTGACCCGCAGGCCGATCACGTCGACGATCGCCTTGCGAAGGTGTTCGCTCACCCCGTCACCGGCGCCCTGCGGCTGCTTGAAATTGGCGACGTCGGTCTCGTTCGGGAACGTCACAGTCAGCACATCCTGCGACAGTGCGCGAGCCTGGCTGTTGAAGACGACCATCCATGCGTTGCGCCTGGCCTTCTGCACGGCATCGAGGATCTCGGGCCACGAGTCCCGCATCTGCTGCAGCGTGACGACTTTGGGGGCTTCGGATGCCGTTGGCTGTGCAACCGGCTTCGATTCGACGGGTGCACTCGCTGCGGGTGCACTCGCTGCGGGTGCACTGGCGGGAGGCGCACTCGCGGCGGGTGCACTCGCGGCGGGTTTCGGGGCTTCGACAGGCTCAGCGACCCGAGCGACCGGTCGGGGCTCGACGGGCGCGGAGCGCGCCACATCGTCGACGCCAATTCGACGCTCGAGGCGCTCCACGCGGGCGAGTGCTCCACGATCGCTCTCATCGCTCGAGGGGACAAGAACTCGCGCGATCATCAGCTCGAGATGGAGTCGCGGCGACGTTGCACCCGTCATCTCGGTGAGCGCCGTATTCACGACGTCCGCGGCACGCGACAACTCGGCGGTACCAAACCTGTGCGACTGCAGCGCCATGCGATCGAGCTCGTCTTGTGGGATGCCACGAAGAACGGCGGCAGCGCCATCGGATGTCGCGGCGACGACGATAAGGTCGCGCAGCCTCTCGAGAAGGTCCTCAACGAATCGGCGCGGGTCCTGGCCGGTCTGGATGACCCGGTCGACTGCCGTGAACGCGCCCCCGGCATCCCGAGCACCGATTGCGTCGATGACATTGTCGAGCAGCGCGCCGTGCGTGTACCCGAGCAGGGCAACCGCGCGCTCGTATTCGATGTTCGTGCCCTCTGAGCCCGCCATCAGCTGGTCGAGCAGCGACAGTGTGTCGCGCACCGAGCCGCCCCCGGCGCGAACTACGAGGGGCAGAACGCCCGGCGCAACGGTGATTCCCTCTGCGTCGCACAGCGTCTGCGTGTACTCGAGCATCTGCGCGGGCGGTACCAGCCGGAACGGGTAGTGGTGCGTGCGCGACCGAATCGTGCCGATGACCTTCTCGGGCTCGGTCGTCGCAAAGATGAACTTGACGTGCTCGGGCGGCTCTTCGACAATCTTGAGCAACGCGTTGAAGCCCTGCGGCGTCACCATGTGCGCCTCGTCGAGGATGAAGATCTTGTAGCGGTCGCGAGCGGGAGCGAACACCGCGCGCTCGCGAAGGTCGCGAGCATCGTCGACGCCGTTGTGGCTGGCCGCGTCGATCTCAACCACATCGAGTGAACCGCTGCCGTCGCGAGCGAGCTCGATACAACTCGGGCACTTGCCGCACGGGGTGTCGGTCGGACCCTCTGCACAATTCAGGCAGCGGGCGAGGATGCGGGCCGACGTCGTCTTGCCGCATCCACGGGGCCCGCTAAACAGGTAGGCGTGGTTCACGCGGTCGGTGCGGAGCGCGGTGCGCAGCGGATCGGTCACCTGTGACTGGCCGATCAATTCGGCGAAAGTCTCCGGACGATACCGGCGATAGAGGGCTGTGACCACGGTCTACAGCGTACCGGGCACGACCGGCACTCCGCCGGGCTGGGTGCATCCGCCCTCTCTGCCTTGCCGAGTTGACGCAAATGGTCGTCATGACCCACTGGTGACAGCCATTTGCGTCAAGTCGTAGGTAAAAAGAAGAGGCTGGGGAGAGAAAGGGCGGGAAGAAAGGGAGGAGGAGGAGGAGGAGGAGGAGGAGACAGGCCGCACAAAAAAGGACCCCTCGCGCACCCGTCAGAGCCTGGTTACCCTTGCTGCGTTTCCGCCCTGGGGGAGTTGGCCTGGATGGCGCCACGCGAGGAGCCGACAGCCAGTTTAGCCGACGCGAAGTGGACGCGAGCAAACGGGACATGGATGAAGATCATCCGATGGTGCGACGCGTCGCGATACGCAGGGTGCCTACGCTGTGACTATGAAACGAGCAGTTGGCTGGATCGCCGCGCTAGGTGTGACCACGATCGTCTTCGGAACCGTCTACGTCGTTGCCCAGCAACTCGACCGTTCGGCGGCCAATGACGCACCACTCCGGCTCGCCAGCCAGGTCGTCGCCGAACTGCGCAGCGGTCAATCGGGAACAGTGGCCGCCCAGCCGCACGTGGATCTCTCACGCAGCCTCGCCACGTTCGTCGTGGTCGAGGATGCCCAGGGACGCGCCACTTCCGGCAGCGGCTATCTCGCCAACACCCTGGTCTCGCTGCCGACGGGTGTGCTCGCGCACGCGGCACAGTCCGGACGAGACGACGTCACCTGGCAGCCCACGAAGACGCTTCGATTTGCTACCGTCACGCTGAAATCCGGGGACGGCTTCGTGAGCGCGGGGCAATCGCTCGCACCATCCGAGAGTCGCAGCACGAACTTCGCGACGATCGTCGGCCTGGCCTGGCTCGTGTCGATCCTGATGATCGGTGCGGCATGGTTTCTGTCGGTACGGCTGCGTCGACGACCGGATCAGCCGATCGCCGCGACCGACTGACGAGCGATCTCGAGTTCCTCGTTCGTTGGGACGACCAGCACCGCGACCGGCGACTGCTCCGGTGAAATGAATCGCGCGCCCGAGGCATCCGCCTTATTGCGGGTGGAATCGACCGAGATACCCAGTGTGGACAGGCCCGCGAGCGAACGCTCACGAACCACCGCGCTGTGTTCGCCGACGCCTGCCGTGAAGACGATCGCGTCGACTCCCCCGAGCTGGGCGATGTAGGCACCGACGTAAGTCCGGATGCGGTGCAGATAGACCGCGAGCGCCGCACCCGACTTCTCGTCTCCCCGATCCGCCGCCTCCTGCACGTCGCGCATGTCTCCGCTTCCGGCGAGACCGAGAAGCCCGCTCTCGCGATTCAGGAGTCGATCGAGCTCCTCGAATCCGAGGCCCGCCTGGCGATGGAGGTGCCCAAGCACGGACGGATCGATGTCGCCCGAACGCGTTCCCATCACAAGACCCTCGAGCGGCGTCATACCCATGCTGGTGTCGATCGAGATCCCTCCGTCGATCGCGCACGCCGAGGCCCCGTTTCCGAGGTGCAGCACGATCATCTTCAGTGACTCGAGCGGTCGGTCGAGCAGCTGCGCCGCCGCCTCCGAAACGTACTTGAAGGATGTCCCGTGGAATCCGTAGCGGCGCACCCCGTGCTTCCGGGCCAGCTCGGCGTCGATGGCATAGGTGTACGCCTCGGGGGGCAGCGTGCGGTGGAAGGCCGTGTCGAATACGGCGACCTGCGGAACATCCGGCAGGGACTTCCGTGCTGCGCGGATGCCGATCAGATTCGCTGGATTGTGCAGCGGCGCCAGCACGGCGAGTTCGTCGATCTGTCGCTCGACCTGGTCGGTGATGACCGTTGCGGCGGTGAATACGGTTCCGCCATGCACGACGCGGTGGCCAACCGCAGCAATGTCGTGGCCGTGACCAAGGTGGTCGAGTGCGCTCGTCATCGCGGCTTCATGGTTGGGCGCATCCGAACCCTTTTCGCCAATGCGTTCGATGAGACCGCCAACGACCGACTCCCCCGTGTCGAGGTCGACGAGCTGGTACTTCAAGGATGACGAGCCGGAGTTGACCACGAACACCAGCGTCATGAGCCGCTCGAGTCGGTCGCCGCTGCCTGGATTGCGGTGATCGCGACGGTATTCACGATGTCCTCGACGAGCGCGCCGCGCGACAGGTCGTTGATCGGTTTGTTCAGGCCCTGCAGTACCGGTCCGATCGCGACGGCGCCCGCGCTGCGCTGCACCGCCTTGTAGGTGTTGTTGCCGGTGTTCAGGTCGGGAAATACGAACACTGTGGCGTGACCGGCGACCAGAGAGTCCGGCATCTTGGCCGCTGCAACGGTCGCATCCGCCGCGGCGTCGTACTGGATCGGTCCCTCGACGGGAAGGTCCGGCTCACGCGAGCGCACCAGCGCAGTCGCGGCGCGCACCTTCTCGACATCGGCGCCCGCTCCGGACTCCCCGGTCGAGTAGCTCAACATCGCAACCCTCGGCTCGATGCCGAATTGTCGTGCTGTCTGTGACGACGAGATGGCGATGTCGGCAAGCTGCTCGGCGGTCGGGTCGGGAATGACCGCGCAGTCTCCATAGACGAGAACGCGATCTGCGAGCGCCATCAGGAACACGCTCGAGACCACGGATACACCCGGCCTGGTCTTGATGATCTCGAACGCCGGCCGGATCGTGTTCGCCGTGGTGTGCTGCGCTCCCGACACCATCCCGTCGGCGAGGCCGAGGTGCACCATCATCGTGCCGAAGTACGACCCGTCGGTGACGGTGTCGCTGGCCTGGCCGACGGTGATCCCTCTCGCGGAACGGACCCTCGCGTACTCTTCGGCGAACCGCTGGCGCAGCACGGGGTCGAAAGTGTCGATGACCTGTGCTTCGCTGAGGTCGAGGCCAAGTTCGGCCGCCCGTCCGCGAACAGTTGATTCGACCCCGAGGATTGTCAGCTTTGCGACCTTGCGCTGCAGCAGCGTGCTCGCCGCGCGAAGGACTCGATCATCTCCGCCCTCAGGCAGCACGATGTGCTTCTGGTGTTCTCTTGCCCGCTCCAGCAGTCCGTACTCGAACATCAGTGGTGTGACCACGCTCGACGGACTCACCTGCAGCAGACGCAACAGCTCATTCGCATCGACATGCTCATCGAAGAGCGCTCGAGCGGTGTCGTACTTGCGTTGCGAATCCGCGGCGAGCCGGCCACGAGCCTGCGTGATGCGCTTCGCCGTCTCGAAGGTGCCGTGAGGCGAGATGGCAATCGGCAGCGACATCCCGGAGCCGTCAACCAGCCGCTCGATTTGCGAACTCGGCTCGAAACCGCCATTCAGAATGACGCCAGCGATCGACGGAAACGTGTCAGACGCCTGCGCGAGCAGGATGCCGACGAGTACATCCGAGCGATCGCCCGGCACCACGACAACGGCGCCCTCGACCAGTCGGGGAAGGACGTTCTCCATCGACATTGCCGCGATCACGACGCCGAGCGCCTCGCGGTCAAGGAGCTCTTCGTCGCCGAACCGGAGTCGGGCATCCGTTGCCCTGAGGAGTGCGGCGACGGTCGGCGCGACCAGGAACGGATCTTCGGGGATCGTCCACACCGGAACGCCCTGTATCGCACCCTCGACCGAGGCGACCACGGCGGCGCGAATCTCGGAAAGGTGCGCCGGGTCGGCTCGATTAACGACAATCGCAAGCAGCCCCGCGTGCTCCGCACGAAGTTCCGTCGTCGTGAGATCGGTGATCTGGCGCATGTCGTCGGCGCTTCGATTACCCTCGCCCTCGT
>JAUZFR010000131.1 GCA_030840335.1 Actinomycetota bacterium
AGCCATCACGAGCTGGAATGAGCCCGGGAAGTGCGCGATCGCGTTGGCGCGATGGATCGAGATCACTCCGGATTCGAGCGGCTGTCGAAGCGCGTCGAGAGACGTCGTCGTGAACTCAGGCGCTTCATCAAGAAAGAGCACGCCGTGGGAGGCACGAGCTGCCGCTCCCGGCCGAATGATGTTGCTGCCTCCCCCGATCAATGCAACTGCTGATGCGGTGTGGTGCGGATTCTCGAATGGCGGCCGAGTGATGAGGGTTCGCCCAACCGGCATCCCGGCGAGGGAGCGGATCGAACTGACCTCTATTGCTGCTTCGGGAGTGAGATCCGGCAGCAGTCCCGGGAGCCTTGCTGCAAGCATGGTCTTGCCGGCACCCGGCGGCCCAAGCAGGAACACGTGGTGTCCGCCGGCAGCTGCGGCCAACATCGCTTCGACAGCATCTTCGTTGCCGATGACGTCGGCGAGATCCGTCGACTCGTCGAGAGTGGGTGCGGCGACGGCCGACGGATAGATCGGCTCACCAGGTTCGGGTTGCAGCTCGCCTCCATGCCAGATCGCGGCATCCCGAAGCGAGGTCACCCCGACCACCCGCACACCGGGCACGAGTGACGCCTCGTCCGCATTGCCGGTCGGTACCATCACAATCTCATGGCCCGCGCGTGCGACAGCGAGAACGGCGGGAAGGATGCCGGCGATCGGGCGCAATCGGCCGTCAAGCCCGAGTTCGCCAAGATGAACGACACGTTCGATCGACTCCGGACGGATCGTGCCAGCAGCGGCCAGCGACGCCACCGCGATCGCCAGATCGAAGCCAGAGCCGTGCTTGGGAAGTGCGGCGGGAGAAAGGTTCACCGTGTATTTCTGGGTTGGCAACGGGCATCCGGCATTCGTCGCGGCAGCGTGCACCCGATGCTCGGCCTGCTTGAGCGCAGCGTCCGGCAGCCCGATGAGGATGAACTTCGGGAGCCCGCTGGAAATGTCGGCCTCGATCTCCACGATCGCGCCCTGCAGCCCCAGCAGGGCAACGGCATGCGTTCGACCGAGCGGCATCAGAACACCCGCTCGAGGTGCTCGATCTCGACGAGCCCGTGAGTCGGCGCAATGATCGCTATGGCATCGATTCGGATGCTCGGATGCCCGCCCGGATGCGCCTGGCACCACGCAGCGGCGAGCCGACGGAGGCGTGCAAGCTTTCGCACGGTGATCGCTTCAAGCGGATGCCCGAACGCGACGGTCGATCGAGTCTTTACCTCTACAAAAACGAGTTCATCGCCGGTCGTTGCGACTATGTCGATCTCGCCGTGCGAGCACCGCCAGTTTCGTTCGACGATTTCGAAGCCGGATGCGACCAGGTGTTCGGCCGCGAGAGTTTCGCCGCGCCTGCCCAGTTCGTCTTTTGCCGCCATGCAGACGACTCTGCCGGGGGTGAGAACCGTCGTCTGGCTATCAAGTCGAGTTAGTGGATAGGACAGCCCTGTGGCGTCGCTGTGGAGGAGAAGTCCAGCGCACGAGTAGTCGGCGCCACTCCAGGAAGGTGCACTAACGCCCTAAGGGAGCGGCTGGATGAGCGAAGGCCCGTTGTTCTTGACCGAGTTCGCATCCTTTGAGACCTCGTAGTGCGTGAGTTCCTGCGCGATCTCAAGCGACTCGCGATCGAGGATCGCCAGGGCTGACTCGACGTCGAGGTCGTGCGACAACCAGTCGCCGAACGCATCCGGAGTGAGGCAGGCGGGCATCCGGTCGTGGACTTCGCCGGGCGCGACGTGTGCGTCCCTGGTGATGATCGCGGTCGAGAGCACCCAGCGCGTCGGATCATCCGCCGCTTTCGCTGGATCGGGCCACGCGCCCACGATCCCGGCCATCGCGATCGCCTTGTCGGGGTCGTAGATGTAGTGGGGCTGCTTGGTGCCGTCCTCAAGGACGACCCACTCGTAATATCCGGCGGCGGGGATGATGCAGCGCGACTTAGCGAACGCGTTGCGAAACATGGATGCCGTCGACACCGTCTCGAGTCGCGCATTGATCGGCTGCGGCTGCTGCTTCATCGACTTGGCCCACGACGGGATGTATCCCCAGTGGACGAGGGGAGCCTCGCGCTCGTCGTGTCGCTCCCGAACGACGAGCACATCATCCGTCGGCGCGACGTTGTAACTGGTCGGTACCTCGAAGTCGGCGAGCAGATCAGGCAGCGCCGTCTTCACCGACTGGTTGATGACGAAGCGACCGCACATCTCGCCATTATCGCCGAGTGCGGCGCGTTGTCGCGAGCGCCGGGGCTATGGTGCCCGCGCTCGTGACAACCCGCCGCACTCGCTGAGAGGGGTACTAGCTCAGGGGGACCGGGATTCGGTTCTCGGCGCCGACCATCCAGGAAAGCTGCTCGAGTCGCGCGATGATCTGGTGAAGCAGGTCCGACGAGGTCGGGTCTTCCTGATCTACGGCGTCGTGCACACGCCGGATGCGCGAAACGGTCGTGTCGAGGCGCGTCGTGATCAGGTCGATCGTGTCCGTCGTCGAAATCTCGCCATTCGGGAACTCCGGAAGCGAAGTCGTCGCGGCCACGGTGTCGCTGCGGCCATCCACGATGGCGTGCATCGCGCGGATGCGTTCGGCAACCTCATCGCTGAAGTCGCGTGCGGCTTCGACGATCTCGTCGAGCTGGAGGTGCAGATCGCGGAAGTTCTTGCCAACGACATTCCAGTGCGCCTGTTTGCCCTGCAGGTGTAGTTCAATCAGGTCCACCAGGACGGCTTGCATGTTCCTGGTCAGCGTCTGCGATGCCTGGAATCCCTTTTCGGCGTTCTGTCGATTCGTCTTGCGGGCACCGGCATCTGCGGGGGCGTGGACATCTCGTACAACAGTGTCAGTCATTCATCCAGACTGCGCTCCTCAGAATCCGCGCGCAACCCGTTGAGGACGGTTATTCGTCGAGCGCGAGTTCTTTCGGAAGCTCCAGCTCTTTGGACGAGAGCTCTTCGACATTGACGTCTTTGAAAGTCAGCACCCGTACCGATTTCACGAATCGGTCTGAGCGGTAGACATCCCAAACCCAGACATCGTTCATGACCAGCTCGAAGTAGAAGTCGTGCTCGGTGTCTTTACGCTCGAGGGTGACCTCGTTGGCCAGATAGAACCGACGCTCCGTCTCGACGACGTACCGGAACTGGGACACCACGTCCCGGTATTCGCGGTACAGGGCGAGCTCGACCTCGCGGTCGTAGTCTTCGAATTCGTCTTCTTCCATGCTGGGTTCAGTCTAGGCGGATGCCGGGGCGATCGCTGTGGTTGTCCCCTTCGACGAGCTCAGAAGCCATCGATTTCGACGAGTTGTGCCGACCGCTCGTGCAGCCAGGTCCTGCGGTGAAGCTCGGATGGTCCGAGCCGGTCGAGTGCCGCGTAATGATCCGCGGAACCGTAGCCCTTGTTGCCGACCCAGCCGTAGCCCGGGTATCGGGCATCCGCTTCAATCATCAGGCGGTCGCGGTGAACCTTCGCAACGACGGATGCCGCCGCAACAGACGCACAGTCCCGATCGGCTTTGATTCGAGTGCGCACTCGCAGCGGGGTGGCGAGCACCGGCGTCAGCCAGTCGAATGAGCCGTCGAGCAGAACGACGCTCTCGGCGATGGATGCGCCCGCTTCATGCAGCTGCACCAACGCGCGCTTTCCGGCGAGGCCGAGTGATGCCATGATGCCGAGCCTGTCGACCTCGTCGGCCGTCGCGAGCCCGACAGCGGAGAAGATGGCCCACCCTGCGGCCAGCGGCGCGAGCAGTTCGCGCTTCTTCTCGCTCAGCATCTTCGAGTCGCGCAGCCCGGTCGGATGCGCACCAACCGACTGGTCGATCACGCACAAGCCGACCCCTACGGGCCCCGCGATGGCACCGCGACCGACTTCGTCGCATCCGATGACGTACCGCGCGCCACCGGCGTGCAGCGCCTTCTCGAATTCGAGAGTCGGGTCGGCCACCGTCATCATGGCTACTTGCTCTTGTCCACGTCGCGGAACACCACCGGGTAGTCGTCGAGCACTGCCCAACGGCTGATCGGCCAGCTGATCACGACAGCGCGCCCGACGACGTCACTGATCGGCACGTACTGGATGCTGGGATCCTGCACGTGATGCATCGCCGAGTCGTCGGAGTTGTAGCGGTTGTCGCCCATCACCCAGAGTTTGCCCTTCGGCACGGTGACGTCGAAATCTTCGGGGGCGTCCTTCGTCACGCCGGGAGGGAGCTTGATGTACGGCTCATCCAGCGGAACGCCGTTGACGATCAACTGGCCGAACGCGTTGCAGCACTTGACGTGGTCGCCCGGGAGTCCGATGATCCGCTTCACCAGATGGTCGTTGCTGTCAGGCGCGCTCAGCCCGACGAACGCGAGCACATCGTTGAAGCCCGAAACGAACGCGTTGCCCTTGGGCTGCGGAGGCGTGGCGGTCAGCCATCCGCCGGGATCCTTGAACACGACGACATCGCCGTTCTTGAGTGGAACGAGGCCGGGGCTCATGAGATTGACAATGATGCGGTCATTGATCTGCAGGGTGTCCATCATCGACCCGGAGGGGATGTAGAACGACCTGATGAAGAACGTCTTGATCAGAAAGGAGATCAGCAGCGCGGCCAGGAAGATCAGAAGGATGTCACGAATAAACAGTTTGATACCGCGCGATTTTCGCCGCGGCTTTTCGGCGCGAGAATCCTGCACCGTTTCTACTTCGCTTGTCATTAAACCCCTGAGCTCCCGACCAAGTGTAAAGGCAGGGAGCTCAGGTTCAATTCAGGCGAGGGACGACATCAAGCGTCGCGCTTCTCCTTGATCTTGGCCTTCTTGCCGCGAAGGCTGCGCAGGTAGTAGAGCTTCGCGCGGCGAACGTCACCACGGGTAACGACCTCGATGTGGTCGATTACCGGGGAATGCACGGGGAAGGTACGCTCGACGCCCACCTGGAAGCTGACCTTGCGCACCGTGAAGGTCTCACGCACACTGTCGCCCTGGCGGCCGATGACGACGCCCTGGAACACCTGGATACGCGCGCGCGTACCTTCGATGATGTTGACGTGCACCTTGACGGTGTCGCCGGCGCGGAAGTCCGGAATGTCCGAACGGAGGGATGCTGCATCCACTCCACTGAGGAGGTGGCTCATGGCAATTCGCTCTCTGTAACCGCCACAGGTCGATTACGGTCTTAGTTAGAAGAAGATGAATTGTGCCGAATCGATGTCGAACTCCCCTGAGGCAGAGCCGAACTCAGGCACAAGGGGCAATTCTGCCACAAACGAAGGAAAGCCGCGACAGCTCATGACCGATCCACTCGAACTTCCGCTCATCCAGGCCAAGGTTCGAACCGAGCCCGTGCAGCAGCGAAGCACTCAGCGGGTCACTCTACTGCTGGATGTCGCCGCCGAACTCATCGACGAAGTCGGGATAGACGGGCTCACGACCAGCGATGTCGCTTCCCGCTCCGAGTCATCCGTCGGTGTCGTCTATCGCTACTTTCCGAACATCCAGTCACTGCTTCGCGCGCTCGCCACTCGCAACATGCAGGAATTCATGGAGAAGGTCTTCGGCCTCATCGCAACGGACTCGAGCGACTGGCGCGAAGTCATCAACGCCGCGATCGATTCGTTCGTCTCGATGAACCGCACCGTGCCGGGGTTCCGCGCGCTGCGCTTCGGGGATGTGATCGACGAACGTTTCATCGAAGGCGACCTGAGCAACAACGCCCAGCTCGCACGCGCCTTCGCGCAGCTGATCGCGGAGCGATACGACATCACGGCCGACGACCAGCTGGTGTTCAACTTCGAGGTCATCGTCGAGATCGCGGATGCCCTGCTGCAGCGCGCTTTCCTGCTCGATCGCGAGGGCGACGACAGGTTCATCGCTGCGGCGCGAGATATCGTCGGCGAGTACGTTCGCAACAACACCACACTCCCGGGAGCATAGTGATCGAAATTCGTACCCCCGGCGAGGTCAATGAGATGCGCGCCGCGGGAGAATTCGTCGCGAGCGTGGTGACCGCGACGGCCGCTGCGTCTGCTGTCGGCGTGAATCTGCTGACACTCGACAGGCTGGCCAGCGACATGATTCGCAAGCGCGGTGCGACGAGTTCGTATGTCGACTATCACCCGTCGTTCGGCGCATCCCCGTTCGGCAAGACCATCTGCCTCTCCGTCAACGACGCCGCGCTGCACGGGCTGCCGCACGACTACGTTCTTCGCGATGGTGACGTGCTGAGCCTCGACTTCGCGGCATCCGTCAACGGATGGGTGGCCGACTCCGCGATCACGGTCATCGTCGGCACACCACGCGATGAAGATCTGGCACTCGTCGACGTGACCGCTCGCGCCCTCGAGGCCGGTATCGCCCAGGCACGACCCGGAAATCGGATGGGCGACATCTCGGCCGCGATCGGAGCAGTGGCCCACGCAGCCGGTCTGAGCATCAATCTCGACTTCGGCGGCCACGGCGTCGGCAGGACGATGCACGGCGACCCGCATGTTCCCAACGACGGTCGAGCCGGTCGTGGTCTGCCGCTTCGCGCGGGGCTGGTTTTCGCGATCGAGCCCTGGTTCATGCTCGGAACCGACCGCATCTACACCGACAAGGACGGCTGGACGCTGCGCAGCGCGGACGGCTCACGCGCAGCCCACTTCGAGCACACGATCGCGATCACGGATGGTGCGCCGCTGGTGCTCACTGCCCGCCGCTAGCCAGATCCGGGCGAACGCGCCGCGTGCGCTCGAGCTGCTGCTCGCGCCGCCAGGCCGCAATCGCGCCATGGTTACCGCTGAGCAGCACCGGCGGAACCTCAAGCCCGCGCCACTGCGCCGGCTTTGTGTAGCTCGGATACTCGAGCAGTCCGTCTTCGTGACTCTCTTCGGTGAGACTCTCCGGGTTGCCGATCACGCCCGGGATGAGGCGGCCGACCGCTTCGATCATGGCCATCACGGCAACCTCGCCGCCGTTCAGCACATAGTCGCCAAGGCTGATCTCCCGCACGGTCGCGTGCCGGCGGGCGTCGTCGAGAACGCGCTGGTCGATGCCTTCGTAGCGCCCGCATCCGAAGACCAGGTGCGGATGCGTCGAGAGCTCGCGCGCGGTCGCCTGCGTGAACACTTCCCCGGCCGGGGTAGGGAAAATGATCGTCGTCTCGTCGCCAATCAGCTCGTCGAGCGCCTCACCCCACGGTTCGGGCTTCATCACCATGCCGGCGCCCCCTCCGTACGGGGTGTCGTCGACGGTGCGGTGGCGATCGTGCGTGAATTCGCGCAGGTCATGCACTTCGAGGTCGATCAATCCCGTCTGGCGTGCCTTGCCGAGAAGTGACACATCGAGCACGGAGAAGAACTCCGGGAAAATGGTCACGATGTCGATGCGCACCGTCACATCATGCCATCAGAGGGGCGACTACTCGGTTGCCGAGGGCTCCGGATCGTCATCGGGCAGCTGCTCGAAGAGTCCCGGCGGTGGCGTGACAGTGAGTGTTCCCGCTTTGATATCGACGGAGGGCACAAACGCCTTCACGAAAGGAACGAGCACGTCGCCCGCAGCCGTCTTCACGGTGAGCAGATCCTGCGCGGGGAGGTGATCGATCTGCGAGACGATCCCGACCTTCTCACCATCGCGCAGAACACCGAGCCCGACCAGCTGGTGGTCGTACCAGGCGTCTTCCTCTTCCGGGAGTTCCGTGACATCCTGCTCAACCCAGAGGATCGCCTTGACGAGGCTCTCAGCGGTCGTGCGGTCGGGGACATCCTTGAAGAACGCGACAGCGTGAGTGTTATACCAGCGCAACTCGATCAGCTCGAGTGACTTGCCGTGCCACGCGGACTCGCGTGGGACCTGCAGCGTAAACGTTGCGCCAGGGATGAAGCGGCGCTGCGGGTCGTCGGTGTAGAGCTCGACCTTCAGCGCACCCTTGAGGCCATGAGCCTTGACCAGGCGACCAACCCGCAACTGCGTGCGGTTTGATCCGGCCGCCTTCGGCGACGCCACCGTTAGAAGTCGGTGTCGACCACGTCGACGCGCACTCGCTTGCCATCGGCCAGAGCCGTGATCAGCGTGCGGAGAGCCTTCGCGGTGCGACCAGCGCGACCGATGACGCGACCGAGGTCCTCGGGGTGCACGCGCACCTCGAGAACCTCGCCACGTGGAGAGTTCTTTGCAACTACCTGCACCTCGGCGGGATTATCGACAATCCCCTTGACGAGGTGCTCGAGAGCTGAAGCGAGCACTTATTACGCCTCGTCAGTCTCGGCGACGGGCGCGGCAGCAGCCGGTACGTCACTGTTGTCGACCTCGGCCGGCGTCTCGAGCGTGGTCGACGATGCGTCGTCGGCCTCTTCGGCGCGAACCTGGTCGGCAGCGGCATCGGCTTCAACGGCGGTCTCGGCGACAGGCACTTCGACGGCAGCCTCAGGCTCTACAGCAGCTTCGGGCTCAGCGACCGCGACAGGCTCGGGAGCCTTCTCAGCCTTGGGCTTCAGAACCGGCTTCTTCTTCTCGTCAGCGACGAACTCGACCTTTGCTTCTTTGGTCTTCACAGTGCTGACGGCGTTCTTGTCGCCCTTGAAAATTCCCCAGTCGCCGGTGAGCTTGAGGATTGCCTCAACCTGCGGGGACGGCTGTGCGCCGACCCCGAGCCAGTACTGCGCGCGGTCGGACTGCACCTCGATGAACGAGGGCTCCTCGGTGGGGTGGTACTTGCCGATTTCTTCGATGACACGACCGTCGCGCTTGGTGCGCGAATCGGCAACAACGATGCGGTAATACGGCGCGCGGATCTTGCCCAGGCGCTTCAAACGGATTTTGACAGCCACAATTCTCCTGAATTACGTGTATTGGTGGCGAACTGCTTGCCGTGGGCGTGGGGCACACGCGGCGCGAAAGCTCTAAGGGTTCTTGGCACACGCCTGATTAGAGGGTCGGACGTGAGAAGACTCGACTGGCTATTCTGCCAGACTTTCGGCCCGAGTGGGTACCGGCTCGTGCACTCGCGGCTTGCGACGGCTCAGCGCGACGCCAATGAGGCAGACCGCGCCGCCCACAATCGCGAGCACCGGCGGCACGACTCCGAAGGCGATGAGCGCCAGGATGATCGCCACGGGCGGCACGACGTACGTGGATACGCCCAGCTGACCCGCAGGCATCCGGGACAGCGCGTAGGCCCAGGTGCTGAACGCCAGCGCCGTGGGAATGGCGCCGAGGTAGACCACACCGAGGATGCCGACTAGCGGCGCCGTCGACAACCCCCTGGCGAGATCGCCCGCAAACGGAAGGCACGCGAGCGCACCGATGGTGCAGCCCATCCAGGTGACCTGAGCGTTGGGGAGACGTTTGAGCACGGGCTTCTGCACGAGCACGCCGGCAGCATACGTGAGCGCCGCCAGCAGGCACCAGAGGATGCCCGCGCCGTTCGTGAATCCGCTCGCCCCAGAGGCGATTCCGATCAGGATGACTCCGATGAACGCGACGCCCGCTCCAATCGCGAGCCACTTCGGAATCCCCTCGCGAAGGAAGAGTCCCGCTCCCAGCGCGATCAGGATCGGGCCGATGTTGACGATCATGGCCGTTGTACCGGCATCCAGCGAGTGCTCGGCGATGTTCAGCGCGACGTTGTAGGCGCCGAACCACGCGATACCAAACACGAGGATGAGCGCCCACTCGCGCCCGTTCGGCCAGATCCAGCGGCGGCCGACCACGACCACGACTCCGAGAACGAGCGTGCCCACAAGAAGACGCCCCAGCGCGAGGGCTCCCCCTGTGAAATAGGGTGCGGTGCCCCGGATGACGACGAAAGCGCTCGCCCACGCCAGTACGGTCACCGCGATCGCGATGAGCACCCGCGCGGAGAGTCCGGCGGGCTTCGAGACGGGAGGCGAAGAGGTCATTGCTTCAGGCTAGCCAGATGCAACGACATGGCACTGGCGGAAATCGGTCATGGCGGAGAGTAAGCGAAAGTTGGCGGATGGCGCCCTTTTTGCCGAGATTCCTTGCCAGAATCAAAAAATGCCCATCACAAACCCGTCGGAGATTGAGTACAACACGTCGACTCGATCATCAATCGGGCTCGAATGGGAGCTGGCCTGCGTCGATCACACCAGTCGCGAGCTGACACCTGCGGGACCCGGCATCCTCGAGAAGCTCGGGTCGGATGATTCGTTTCCGCAAGCAACTGCGGAGTTGCTGACCAACACTGTCGAACTCGTCAGCGCTCCCCACGATCGAGTCAAGGATGCGGTCGCCGATCTCCAGACGATGATCGATCGCACGAGAGAGATCGCTGATCCGATGGGCGTCGATCTGATGTGTGCGGGCACGCATCCATTCAGCCAGTGGTTTCAGCAGGAAGTCACTCCGGGTAAGGAACGATACGCAACCCTGATCGAACGTACGCAGTGGTGGGGGCGCCAGCTGATGATCTGGGGCGTGCACATGCACGTTGGCATCGAGGATCGCGAGAAGGTGCTGCCGATCCTCAACGGTTTGCTGACGTACTACCCGCACTTTCAGGCGCTGTCGGCGTCGAGTCCGTTCTGGGTCGGCGAAGACACCGGGTATGCATCCAACCGGGCAATGATGTTTCAGCAGCTGCCGACCGCCGGTCTTCCTCCGCAGTTGGGAGCGTGGGCAAATTACGAACAGCTTGTCGAGGACATGACTCACGTCGGCATCATCAACGACCTCTCCGAGCTGCGCTGGGACGTTCGCCCGTCGCCGAAGTGGGGCACGGTCGAGCTGCGATTCTGTGATGGGCTGCCGACCAGCCAGGAACTCGCGTCGCTTGCCGCGCTGGCTCAGTGTCTTGTGGAAGAACTGTCGACCCGACTGGATGATGGCGTTGGGATCGAAAACCTTCAGCCCTGGTTCGTGCGCGAAAACAAGTGGCGGGCGGCCCGCTACGGCCTCGACGCCATCATCATTAATGATGCCGCTGGCAACGAGCGCTTCGTGACGGATGACCTGCTCGCCCTGCTCGATCGCCTCGCGCCCATCAGCGAACGGCTCGGCTGCGCGGACGAGCTGGACGGCATCCGAATGATTCTCGACCGCGGTGCCAGCTACCAGCGCCAGCGGGCGGTCGCCGCGGCCAACGCCGGCAGCCTCAAGGCCGTCGTCAGTTCATTGGTGTCGGAGTTGCGCGACGGCCTCGGCGCCTGACTACCAGAATCACGCAAACCGCGAGAACGGCGAGGATGGCGGCGCCGACGGCCCAGATCGCTCTTGGGTCCAGGTGGTCCTGGTCGTAATGCGGCGACAGCGTCTCGGTCACGGTGCGGTTGGTGGCATGCGAGCCAAGTCGCCGCGCGGCAGCGATTGCTTCGGGTGAATCGAGAATGTCTCCGTCACTGTCGTATTTGACGAGAAATCCGCCCTGCCAGGTGTTCTCGAGTGCCGTGTCACCGTCGGTTTCGAACTCCAGGAAGTAGCGCCCGGGCTTTGTGACGACCGGGAACGAGAATCCACCAGCTCGGTAAACCTGCTGTTCACTGATCGCGATCGCGTGCTTGTCGCTGAGCGCGAAGTACATGACCGCGAGCACATGACCGTTTTGCGGCGGATTCGTTATGTGTCCGGCGATCACACCCGCGCGGCGAAAGGGTGCCCCGCACGGCGACGTCTCGATCCCGCCGAGCTTGATAATTCCGAGATCTGTGCGGTCGCCGGCATTCAATTCGAGCGGCATTTCGCACTCGGTGTCGGCCTCGGAGGTCACGGTCGCGCCGTGCTTCGGCGTATACGACAGCCAGGCCAGCCAGGTGCCGGTTGCCCCATCGCGGAATGCGAGCCGATAGCTCCCAGCCGGTGCCCCGACGACGAAATCGTCGTTGTCGTACACATTCGCATCCACTGGAATGGATGACGACGGGTCAGCTGCGTTGAACAAATACGCCTCCGCGATCCGCCCGTCGTCGCCGAATGGGTGGAATGCACCCGTTACAGTCGCTTCGCCGTCGGCCGCTAAAGCGGGAGCTTCGCCCGCAACTGACACCAGCACCAGCGCGCCGACGAGCGCTAGCCTCATCATCCCCACAGCGCGCACGATCGAACGCTAACAGCGGGATGGGTGAGCGCGCGTCATCCTTTCGGCTAGTCCTGGCTCCTGGCTGGTTCTGGCTCCTGGCTAGTTCTGGGCGTCCCGCCATTTGATCCAGCGGCGCACGCCTTCGAGGTCGTAGTCCGGACCGCTGATGCCGACCGTGAACAGCGTCGTGCCCAAGGCGCGCAGCTCATCTGCCTCAGCCTCGGTGCGCATCCGGATCTCGGTCGAGATCTCGATCTGCGAGACGTCGCGTCCGACCGCCTCGCCGTGCTCCGCGAGGATGCCGAGCTTGCGCTTCAGCGTGTCGGCGTCCGAGAAGCTGTGCCAGATGTCGGCGTGCTTCGCAACGATCTTGAGGGTCTTCTTCTCGCCCCCACCGCCGATCAGAACGGGGATGTCGCGGGTGGGCGGAGGATTGAGCTTCGACCACCGCTTCTCAATGCGCGGAAGGCTTTCAGCGAGCGCATCCAGTCGCTGGCCGACGGTGCCGAACTCATAGCCGTACTCGTCGTAGTCCTTCTCGAACCAGCCCGAGCCGGTGCCGAAGATGAAGCGACCGCCACTGATGTGGTCGATGCTGCGAGCCATGTCCGCCTGCAGATCGGCGTTTCGGTAGCTGTTGCAGTTCACGAGGGCGCCGAGCTCCACCCGCGAAGTCTGCTCGGCGATTGCCGCGAGCATCGTCCATGACTCGTAGTGCAGTCCATCCGGATCGCCGCTCAGCGGGAAGAAGTGATCCCAGTTGAAGACGATGTCGACACCGATGTCTTCGAGCGCCGCGACCGTGTCGCGAATCTTCGGATAAAGGGCATGCTGGGGTGCGACCTGGACGCCGAGGCGCACCGGTCGATTCTGCGCTGACGTCATGCCTTAAGCCTAGCCGCGCTCCAGTGCCCCGAGTTTCTTCCCCGTTGCGTCGTAGAAAGTGAGGTGATCGTCGACCAGACCGACGCGGGACGCAGAGAAGAGCCAACTGTCGGTTGGGGTTCCTTTGCAGCCAACTTGGCCATTGAGGCCAGATGTGCTGAGGATGCGACCATCCGGGAGAAGGGCCCAGCGCCCGTTCGTCGGATTACAGCCGTCCATTGCGGCGTACGTTCCGCCTGCGTAGAAGTAAATGTATGAGCGCGTGAGCTTCTCGTCGGTCAAGGGAATCCAGCGACCCACGATGTCCCCCGCGTGCTTGGCCTCAGCAGGCAGCGGGACGGCCTTCGGGAAATACGACTCCACATCCGGCGTGATCGCGGGGGCGTTCGTCCAATCGTCGGTGTAATTCTTGCTCTTTGGTGGGTGTCCGCCCCGTTCGAGCGTCGCCACAACATCGCCATTCGCGTTCGTCAGAATCACGCCCGGGCCGTCGAATCGATAACTGGTCGCCGACCGAAGCCATGCCGGCCCGACGATATGTCCCCGTTCGCAATAGCCGTTGTTGGCGCCGTAAAGGCTGGATACGAATGAACCCTCGCCCGCGTCCCATGACCCCATGGCCATGCCGCACGACGTCCACACGAGGAGATCCCCCCGGTCGAGTCGCAGGTACGACGTGTTGTCATCGCCTTTGGTCGCGCGCACGTGCCACATGTTGACGAGACCGACCGCGTCACTCAGCGACGACGCATCCGACACCGTTGGCTTGGTCGGCGCGGAGGTTTGCGCCGCCGAACATCCGGAGAGCAGCAGGGCGACAGCAACCAGCGGAACGAGAATCCGTCTCATGTCGCTCAGAGTAATCCTGAAACGCATCCAAACGGTCGCGAGTCCGGGGTTTTCGTCCTTCCGAGCCGTCGGGAAGGAC
>JAUZFR010000163.1 GCA_030840335.1 Actinomycetota bacterium
GTCACGATCTGCGGTAGATGCTGGCCAGGCCGCGGTAGTAGAGGCCTGTCACAAACGGAATCGGGACGACGAGATATCCGATCAACCCGGCGAGCGGGGCAACGGCGCCGAGGGCGGTCGCGATCCCGTAACCGACGGCGGGCGCAAAAGCGGCGAGCCGGCTCCATTTGCGATAGGTCGTTGAGACTCCCTCGCGGAGCAGACTGGGCCGAATTGAGACGTACAGCCAGAGACATCCGTGGATCGCGTAGACGAGGGTCAGGTGCACGCCGTAGACGACCACCGCGACCTTCGCGGTCGGATAGCGACCAAGCAGCGCTGCCGAGAAGGGGACGAGGGCGACGAGTCCCAGCATGAGCAGTGTCAGCCAGACCAGTGGATGATCGGCTCGACGAATGAACTCGGACTGGGTGCGGTTCCCGAACCACAGGGCGCCGAGCGTGATGAACGTGAGCCCGTAGGCGAGAAGTGTCGGCACAAGTTTTGTCAGGTCGTGCCACAGCTGATCGACCGGTCCGCTCGGAATCGCGATCTGAAGCACGATAAGTGTCATGACGATGGCAAAGACGCCGTCGGTCAGCATCTCCACACGTCGCGGCGAGCCGGTACCGGGAGTGTCGGTGTTCGCGGGGTCGCCTGTCATCCCTCAACTATGGCAGCACCCGGGGCGGGCAGAATGGGCCGGTGGGCGAGTTCTACTGCCAGCTCGGCCCGTGAAGGTCAGCGCGCACAGATTTTCGACGCTTCGAACACGGCGCTGAGGTCGAATCGATCAAGCTCACTTTCGCGTGCGTTGACCGGCAACTCAGTGGTATCTGATGCATTCATTTCTTCACCTCCACTGAGCACAGTGTTTCCCTGCTCGAGTGTGGTGAGTAGAACCCAATCAGGGTGCTACTCGAAGGGGTGCCAGACGCCCGCATCGCGTTGTCTGCGAGTCGCGGGTTCGAGCCCCGCGGGCCCCACCGTCACAAGAGTGATCGGCCAATCTCGCGATCACACAACGCCTGTCGCTCCGAGCAGGTTGCCGATGCCATACGTTGCGCCGAGCGCGATCGCCCCGCCGATGACGACGCGCAGCGCCGCCTTGCGTCGAGAACTGCCGCCTAGTTGTGCACCGATCGCGCCGGTGAAAGCGAGTGCGATGAGCACTGCAGCAAACGTGACGGGCACTCGCCAGCCCGCAGGAGGCAACAAAATAGCCAGCAGCGGCAAAATTGCCCCCGCTGTGAAGGCTAAGGCCGAGGCGAGGGCCGCGTGCCACGCGCTGACGACATCTGCCTGATCGATGTTGAGTTCGGCAGAAAGATGCGCGGCCAGGGCGTCGTGCTCGGTCAATTCCAGCGCCACCCGCCTTGCCGTCTCGGAGGTCAGTCCCTTCGCCCGATACAGCTCGGTCAGTTCTTCCAGTTCTTCGTCGGGCATGGTCGCGAGTTCGTGGCGTTCCTTCTCGATGAGTGCCCGCTCGCTGTCGCTCTGGCTGCTGACGGACACGTATTCGCCGAGCGCCATCGAGACTGCGCCGCCCACCAGACCAGCAATTCCCGCGGTGAGGATGGGCGCCGTCAAGCTGGTGACCCCAGCGACCCCGACCACGATCGCCGCTACTGAAACGATGCCGTCATTCGCGCCGAGCACGCCGGCGCGAAGCCAATTCAGTCTCTGGGCGACACCCACCTGATGTGGTTCGTTCGGATGCTGCGCCCCAGCGCTATCGGATTCAGTCACCATGCCACCAATAAACCACCGCGGCGACAGCGCGTCCAGAGAACAAAGACCTCCCTTGCGCAGCGGAGACCTCGCTGGATCCCGATTCACCGGCCAATCTGGCGCGTCTACGGGCGCGCTGAGCCTGAAAGCGGCAGCCCGAACGCGCTCGCCATGGATGGCGCGGTTGCGGCGTTGAAGAGATACGGCGCTCCGATCACGTCTTCGTAGAGGCGGGTCAACGAATAGTGGGTGAGCCGAGTGGTCACAACATTCGCGGATTGGCTCGGATGGATGACTGCTGTCAGGACGACGTTGCCGGACTTATTGTCATCCTCGTCCGCCGTGAGCACGACCGCGAGATGGCCAGACTTCCAGTCCGGGCCGGCGAAGATCCTGGTCATCCATCCCTTGAACCACGCATCCGCCGTGCTCAATGCGCAATTGTGCGCATCGTTGCAGAGATTGGGAATCACCATCCCGACAGTCGGAAGTCCACCGCTGGCGATCGCTCCGGTGAGCTGAGTGGCGGGGACGTCGAACTTTCGGCACTCGCCGCGTTCAGTCGTGAAATACGCCCACGGGTTGTGCTTGACCGCATAGTCGGCTCCCCCGTTCGATGTCGCACAGTTCGATGGCATTCCCTCGGCATAGACCCCGGCGGTTTTGCCCGCGGCGATGGCCTGACCAAACACGGATGCGCCCCCGATCGGATGCGCGGACGGGCTGCCGTCATCCGAAATTCCGTAAGTCTGGCCGCTGGCGATCGCGACGTAGTTCGGTAGCGAGGGGTGCCGAATCGCGGTGTAGTGCGTGGCGTAGCCGAACTTCCTGGCGAGGCCGAAGGTGTACGGCATCCCCGAGCTCATCTGGCTAAGAGAGTGGTTCTCCTCCATGAACACGAGGACCTTGGTCACGACGCGCGGCACGATCGGCGCCTGGCTGGCACTAGGTACCGTGGGTGGCGATCCATTGGGTTGCGTGGCTGGGCCAGCCGAGCATCCTGTCAGTGCCACCGCCAACACACTGAACAGCGCCACGCCGAGTCGAAACATGGCGCAATTGTAGGTCTCGCAAGCTGCGCGTCACCCGTCCACGTCGACCGATCGCCCTCCCGCCGTGACGTCAACCGGTAAAACGCACCGCCCTGCGCCCCGGACCGGATGCGCGGACGGGCTGCTGTCGTGACTATGTATTAGCGCCGCTAAACAGCCAGTAGTTCCAGGCCGCGATAAACAGCGTAGACGGGCCAGATGATGGCCTGGAGGAGCCCGAGGACAACGCTCCAGAATTGGCCGTCGGAATGGGAGATGAAGTAAATCGCAGCGCCAACGTATGCCATGAGAAAGAAGAAACCCCATGGTCCGTTGCGTCGCGCGAAACGACCACGATCAGTCATCGTTGCTCCTTGGCTAGACCTATTGGTGGGAACGATCGAAAGTACGACCTGCGTCGATGTCGCGACGTTCACTCTGTCCCTCAGTCTTGCGCATGCGTGGGGAACCACACAGGACTCTAACCTCAGTTCACCCGGTGAACATCACGTTCCACGGCCGCACCTGCACCGTGAGGTAACCACGCGCGCCGCGAACCACCGCTCGGACACCTACTCTGCCTCGGCGAGGGCCGCGTACCGAGCGAGCACACCCAGCCATCCGCTTCCGTACTCTTCCGCGGCCGCGGCCGGGTCGGGCATCCGCTCCCAGCCATCGTGCACGAGCGACACCAGCGTCTGGTCACCGTCGGCCGCGAATGTCACTCTCACATCGGTAGCTTCCTCGCTCTGTCGCCCCGGATGCCACGCCAGCGCGAGCGAGTGCGGCGGGTTCCACTCCGTAACCTCGGCCCACACGGAGGCGCTATCCCCGAGGCGCTCGATGACTTCCATGCCCTCAAACGCGACAGTTCCTTTGTAGACGCTGTAATCGTCGAGCGGCCACCATTTGCCGATGTGGCCGGTGAACAACTCGAAGGCTCGCGCGACATCCGATTGCACTCGAATCTCACGACGGATGGGTCCTGGCGAAGTCATTCGGTATTCCTCTCGTTGGGAGCAGCGGATGCGACGTAGTCGGCAAATGCGGTGAGCGCGGAATCCCAGAGCGCGACGAGCCACTGTTGGAGTTCTCGCTGGCCGTCAGGCGCCAGGGCGTACAGGTTGCGCGTGCCGCGCG
Source organism: Actinomycetota bacterium (assembly GCA_030840335.1). Classification (GTDB taxonomy): domain Bacteria; phylum Actinomycetota; class Actinomycetes; order Actinomycetales; family Microbacteriaceae; genus Galbitalea. Next base: position 3,882 of record JAUZFR010000163.1, read on the forward strand.
GGGTGTACTCGACGAGCCCGGCGTTGGTGAGTACGCGAAGGTGTTTGCTGACGGCGGGCCGGCCGATTGGGAGTTCGCCCGCGAGTTCTCCCACGGGCAGCGGGCCGTTGCTCAGACGCTCGAGGATGCGGCGGCGCATGGGATCGCCAAGGGCGTCCAGCGCGATGTCGACAGCTAGTTGGTTACTCATGAGTAACGGTTACTCTAGAGCAACCAATGTGCGATTGCAACCATCTGCGCGTGACCGCTCAGAAGTCGCTCGGAGGGCGCTCGGAGGGACCGAATAGAATTCGGGTGCGGCTTGCCGCGCGAAGGGAGCGAGATGGCGACACGGTGGGCACGCGTTGTGCGCGGCCTCGTCGCTGCGACGTTCGCTGTCTTCGTCGCCGGTCTTGCGCACACCGCCGGCGGCGGAAGCATCCCCTCGGTCGCGGGCGGCGGCGTTGCGCTGTCGTTTTCCGCGCTGGCGTGCATCGCGCTCGCCGGGCGCTCGCTCTCCACGTGGCGCATTGCCCTGTCCGTCGCGGTCAGCCAGGGCGCGTTCCATGTGCTCTTCGCACTGAGCGGGAGTGCCTCGGTCGCGATAGGAGCGAAGTATTCCCCCGCGAGCATGTCAATGTCGGGAATGCACGGTTCCTCACTGTTGGCGTTGCATCCGGGCCCCGGGCTGGGTTCGACTGCTGAGCTGCCGTCGGCCGTGCCCGCCGGGATGCCTTCCGCGATGCCTTTCAGCGGCTGGATGTGGCTTGCTCACGGGCTCGCCGTCATCGTCACCGTCATCGCTCTGCGGTGGGGCGAGGCCGCGTTCTGGAGTCTCCTCGCCACGGCCCGCCTGGCATTGACACGCTTTGCGCGCGTGCCCACTCACGTGCGGCCGCGGCCTCGGGTCGCCGCGACATTCATCCTGAACCTCGATCGTCGCACGGCACATTTCCTGCGAACCGGGCTTCGACATCGGGGTCCGCCGCGCGCAACCGCCGCATCCGCCTGACCTGTCTTCGCCAGGCTCTCGTGGATGCTTCGACACCATTCACTTGAGATTGATCGCGCTCGCGCGGTCGAGAAAGACAAAGAATATGAACGGATCAACCATGCGCGTCGGTGCGACTCTCGCCGCCGTCGCCGTCCTTGTGTTTGGCGCACCCCTCGCGGCAAGCGCCCACATCAAAGTGTCACCGAACACGGCAGCAGCAGGTGACGATATTGCGCTGACATTCCGGGTTCCGAATGAGTCCGCGTCTGCCGGTACGGTCAAGGTCGAAATCGACCTGCCGACCAAGACCCCGTTTGCCGGGGCAGAATACGAACCCGTCCCAGGCTGGACCGCCGAAGTCGTCACGCAGAAGCTCGACAACCCGATCAACAACGACGGCGTCGAAATCACTGAGGCGCCCTCAAAGGTCATCTTCACGGCAGACACCGGCACGCAGATCAAAGCTGGACAGTTCCAGGAGTTTGTCATCGCCCTGGATGTCACACCGGACACTGGCAGCGTCGAGTTTCCGACCATTCAGACCTACTCGGACGCGAGTGTTGTCAAGTGGACAGACAAGACACCCGCGAGTGGCGACGAGCCGGAAAATCCTGCCCCCACCCTGTACATCAATGACGCGCCGCCCGCCGCCGAGGGGTCGGGCGTGACTGTTTCGGCGACGCCCACTGGATCGGAAAGCGCAACGGCGACATCCGCGCTCGTGCTTGGCAGTGCCGGTCTGGCAGTCGGCGTGATTGCGCTTGTGCTCGCGATTTTCGCGTTCGCGCGGTCCCGGCGGCGGGGCGAGTCGCCGCGCGTTTAGTTGCCGATGATTCTGCGGCGAGTGGCCCGTCGCGGGGCGCTCGCCGCTTCGGGGCTGGGCGCTTGGCGGCTCGGGGCGCGCGGTGGCGGGTCAGACGCCCGGCAACTCGTCTTCGAAATCTGGCAGTGGATCGCCCAGCGAGGCGTCAATCAGGGCGAGCAGGGCGCGGGCGTAGGCGTCCGCTGCCACGGCCGATTCGAAGCGCCTGAGCTCGCCGTCAACGAGGGCTGTGACTTCGAAACCGGCAGCTGTCACTGTGAGGGACCGGAATGATGCGCGCAGCAATTCGCGCAGCTGACTCTCGTGCGGCATCCAGAGGGCGTCGACGATTGCGACGGAATCGAGCGCCCATTCTGTGGTGCCGTTGAATCCGAGCACGGTGCCGGTGCTGAACTCGTGAGCCTCGACGGTCATGTCGCTAAGAATGAAGATGTCGCCGTCGACCTCGACCTTGTCGATGCGGAACGCGTCGCCCGCGCGAGGTCGCCAAACGAGGCCGGAATCGCGCAGGGCGCGGGCGAGTTCGGTGGCGATCACTCCTTCATTATGCGCGGTTGACGTGGGAGAGCGCAGGGGAACGCCCATGCGCCATCTTCTCCGCGCCCCAGTGTTGGGGCGCGTCACTTATCCACAGATTGCCAATTTTGGCTTGTCGAACGTATGTTCGATTGCAAGACTATAAGTATGAATTCCGCACCCCCCGAACTCCGCTCGAAAGCGAGCCTCCTGCCCGCGCTCGAGTTGGTTGGGCACGCATTGGCGAGTGTTCCCGCCACTGTGGATGCGTACCGGGCGCTCACCGATGCCGAGCTCACGGCGGCCGCGAGTTCGGTCAGTCACGACCGGGATTCGCTGGCAACCGTCAGTGCGCTGCTCGCGGGAGAGGTCGCCCACCGGTCGCGACCCGAGCTCGGGTCGCAGGGCCTCGCTCAGCGCACCGGGTATCGCACGGCCGAAGAGTTCGTCAAGGTGACGACGCGGGCATCGGGGCGGGATGCGGTGCAGGCGGTGAAGGCCGGAACCCTCCTCGCAGAGGCGGCCGATGACGGAACCGTAGATCCGCTCACCGGCGAAGTCGCCGCGCCGACGCAGCCGTGGCTGGCGCCCGTCGCCGCCGCGTTGGCGGCAGGCGAGCTGTCCTTGTCCGCTGCGGATGCAATCCGTAGCGGTCTCGGGTCTCCGAATTCCGCGGTGAATGTGCAGCAGTTGCGAGACGCTGCAAGTCGGCTGTGCGTTGCGGCTCGTTCCCTCGACCCTGACCGGCTTGCGCGCCGCGCACGCGAAGCGCGCACCGAGTTGGATGCCGCTGGTGTCGCCGTGCGCGAAGAAGAACGACGCGAGCAGCGTTCCCTCAGAGTTTTCGGCCTTCCGAACGGTATGGGCAAGCTGGTCTGGACCATGGATCCTGAGACGTTCGCGTCGGTCAAAGACCTTTACGACCGGGCAACCTCGCCCAAGCTTGGCGGTGTGCGATTCGTTGGCGGTGACGCGAAAGCGAAGATGGAGGAGATCCTCGCCGACTCGCGCACGCCCGAGCAGCTGGGTTCCGATTCCTTCCTTCAGTTGCTCATCGCGGGCGCTGACGCCGACTCCTCGACGCTCATCGGCAGCGGTGCACCGATCGTGAAACTTACTACGACTCTCAATACCCTCGAGTCTCTCGATACCCTCGAGCCTGGCGCCGGCCGCGGATATTTCGAAGGACAGGTCGACGCGGTCTCAATCGCCACTGTCGAACGGCACCTCTGCGGAGGGAGCAGCACCGTCACCGTGTTTGACCACAACGGTCAACCGCTCGACCACGGTCACGAACAACGACTGTTCACCAAACGACAGAAGGCCGCTCTGGCCATTCGCGATGGAGGGTGCCGATGGACCAACTGCGACCGGCCACCGTCCTGGTCGGAGGCCCATCACATCCTCTGGTGGGGTCGCGACGCCGGTCCGACTGACGTCCGAAACGGCATCCTGCTCTGCAAACACCATCACTTATTGCTTCACAACAACGGGTGGGACATCATTCGCGAACCCGACGAGAACGGCATCGAGGATTACTGGCTGATCCCGCCGCCAGATGTGGACCCGCAACAGAAACGCATCGCCATGCCCAGCAAGAGTGCCGCCATGAACCAGCTCCGCGACGAGAGCGGGCGCGTGGACGGCGGTCTGGAGGGTGCCGGTCTCGCGGGTGCGGGTCTCTCGGGTGCGGGTCTGAAGGGCACTCGCCTGGGAGGTGGACGAAGTGAACTGCAGCCGGCTTAGCGCGCGGGCCCCACTAGCGAGCGGGCGCGTAGCGAATGCCCCAGCTTGCCTGCCAGGTCTCACCGGGCTCAACCCAACGCAACGACTGTTGGGTGTTGAAGGCGTTCGCCGGCGCGGTCATCGGCTCGATTGCGATCGCCGTCACCTTGAGGGTTCCATGCGGGAAGATTCGCGTCGTGAATACCTGCACGTAGGGGAAGTTCTGGTCTTGCCAGAGCGAGACCGAGCGTCCATCCGGGGCCGACAGCACTGCGGTCACCTGACCATCGGGCGACACATCCCCGAACGCGTCATCGAGATCGAGGTCCGCGACGAGCCGACCACGACGAAGGTCGTAGTCAGTGCCTTCGACCGCAACCTCCGCGCTGACGTTGAGCCGCTCATCCACCGGAAAGCGAGTCGCAGCATGAACCGTCAGGGTCAGTTCGTCAGTCGCAACATCGCCAATCGAGAAGAAGGGATGCGTGCCGATGGCAACCGGCGCTGGCGAATCCGACTCGTTGACGATTCGATGAGTCACGGTCAACCCGTCGTCGACGAGTTCGTACGTCACTTCCGTTTCGAGCAGAAACGGGTACCCGTGCTGCGGGTAGACCGTCGCAGCGAGCGTCAGCGAACTCTCGGTGCGCTCCACGAAACGGTAGGCCGTGAATCGCAGGAGTCCGTGGATGGCATTGTGGCGGTCCGGCTCGGTAAGGTCCAGTTGCTGTTTCTCGCCGCCCAGCATCCATTGTCCGTCCGGGATGCGGTTGGGCCAGGGCACGAGCACGATACCGTCACCAAAAGGCGGCTTCGAGTGCTCCGGATACGGCTGCGTCAGATCGACTCCACCAATGCGCAGGGTGCGAATCGCGGCCGCCACCTGGGTGATGATCGCCTCCGCATCGCCATTCGGAGTCGAACGAGTCAGTACGTATTGTTCACCGGTGGGCGCGCGCATTCGCCCAGCCTATCCCCGCGGCGAATCGGGCCGTTCGCCCATCGGCTCGTCCGTTCATTGACCTATCGGCTCGTCGGCCCGCAGCACCTCGACGCCGAGCGAACGGATGCTGGCGATGGTGTGCTCGGGCGGGGTCCCGCTGGTCACCAGAACGTCGAAATCGGCGACGGCTCCGATCACGCCCAGATGCACCTGGTTGAGCTTGCTGCCGTCCGCGATCAGGATGCGGCGGGTCGACGACTGCACCATCCGCCGTTTCACCTCGGCTTCCGGAAAATTGATGTTCGTCACGCCCTGTTCGACGTCGACCCCGTTGCATCCAATGATCGCGAGATCGGCATGCACCGACTCGAGAAACCCGGAGACGCCGGGATTGACCAGCGAGTGCTGAAGCGGCCGCAATGTGCCACCAGTCATCACGACGGTGAAGCGTGGCAGCGCGGCCTCGAGCGCCAGTGCGATCGACAGACCGTTCGTGACAATCGTCACATCCGTAAGGTCTGCGCGGCGTACCAGCGCGGTCGCGACCGCGAGCGCAGTCGAACCGACGTCGAGAATGACGCTCTGTCCGGGGGCCACGAGGGATGCGGCAGCCTCGCCAATCGCCCGTTTCGACTCGGCGGCCTGCGACAGGGCCTGTTCAAGGGAAGGCTCGGGCGCACGAGGGCTCGCGGGCATGGCCCCGCCGTGCACGCGAACGACATCGCCGGCGATCTCGAGCGAGCTCAGGTCGCCGCGAATCGTGACCTCGCTCACCTCGAACTCGGCGGCGGCATCCGTGACGCGCACGAATCCACGCTCTGCCACGAAAACCACCAGTCGCGCGCGACGATCGGAGGTCGACTCCCGGGCGATGTTCGTCACGTCTCGATCATCCTTACTTTCGATATCGAAAGGTCTTTCTTTCGGTATCGTAATCATATGAGCAACATCGAGAGCGCTGCCGGCGAGCCTGTCGCGATGTCGGCGGGAATCGTCAAACGCGCGACCACCCTCGCCGACGGCCGCGAACTGATCTACTTCGACGACCCCGGCACGAAACTTACCCCAACTAGAAAGATGGATGCTCGCAAGCTCGACCCCCGACCCGCAACCGCAGTCATGCGGCAAGACATCCTGACTGGTGAATGGATCTCGATCGCCGCAGCGCGTCAGAATCGCGCGTTCCTTCCACCAGCAGATCAGGACCCACTGGCACCCGCATCGCCAACCAATCCGTCCGAGATCCCGGACAACTATGACGTCGCGGTGTTTGAGAATCGTTCGCCCTCGTTCGGGCCGGCTCTTGCCAATGTGGCTGAACTCGACGCGCAGAAGAGCCTTAGCGAACTGTCGCAGATCGGGCTCGGCCGCAGCCGCACGAGCGTCGGCCGGTGCGAGGTCGTCTGTTTCAGCCCAGCGACCGAAGGGTCGTTTGGTACGCAGACACCCACCCGAGCGCGCACGGTGATCGAAGCCTGGGCCGACCGCACGGCCGCGCTCTCGGCGCTCCCGGGCGTGCAGCAGGTGTTCCCCTTCGAGAATCGCGGCGAGGCAATCGGTGTCACTCTGCATCATCCTCACGGCCAGATCTACGCCTATCCATTCGTGACGCCACGCACCACACGGGTGCTCGAGTCGATCGCCACCGTGGGGCCAGACCTGTTCCAGCGCATCCTGGAAAGTGAACGAGGCAGCGAGCGGGTCGTCCTCAGCGGCGAGCACTGGACGGCGTTCGTGCCATTCGCGGCACGCTGGCCCATCGAGGTGCACATGCTTCCGCACCGCCACATCCCGGACTTCGCTGCGACGAACGAAGCCGAACGCGACGAACTCGCCATCCTGTACCTGCGACTTCTGCGTGGCATCGACAAGCTGTACGACACCCCGACTCCGTACATCGCCGCGTGGCACCAGGCACCGGTCAACGTCGGTCACGACGACGTGCGGCTCATGCTCCAGGTCACGTCCCCGCGCCGCGCGGAGAGCAAACTGAAGTATCTCGCCGGCTCGGAATCCGCAATGGGCGCCTTTATCGGTGATGTACCGCCCGAACAATCCGCCGCGTTCATCCGCGAGGGCTTGAGCCGATTGGAAGTGACCTCAGCATGAGCGACATCCGCGACGACGTTCGCGACACCTTTGCCGAGTTGTACGGTGCCCAGCCAGACGGCCTCTGGTCCGCGCCGGGACGAGTCAACCTCATCGGCGAACACACCGACTACAACGAGGGTTTCGTTCTTCCGTTCGCGATCAACCGTCGCACGGTGCTCGCCCTTGGCCTTCGGGATGATCGACGACTGCGAGTCGGCAGCGCGTTCGCCGATGAGGTGGTCGAGATTGCTCTCGACGAGTTGGCGCCCGACGCCCTGCATGGGTGGTCGGCCTACCCGCTCGGCGTCGCCTGGGCGTTCGGCCAATTTGGCGCAGATCTTGCTGGTGCTCCCGGGGTCGACATCTACCTCGAGTCGACAGTCCCTGTTGGCGCGGGGCTGTCGTCGTCTGCGGCGATCGAAAGCGCGGTCGCCGTCGCACTCAATGATGTGTGGCAACTCGGCTTCGATCGACAAACCCTCGCCAAAGTCGGCCAGCTCGCAGAAAACCGCGCGGTCGGCGCCCCGACGGGGATCATGGATCAGTCCGCATCACTGCTCGGCCGCAAAGACTCCGCCGTATTCCTCGATTGCCGGAGTCTCGATTCTGAAGTGGTTCCACTCGGATTGGCCGAAGACGATCTCCAGCTGCTCATCATCGACACTGGCGTAAGCCACGATCACGCGACGGGCGGATACGCGGACCGCCGCGCGTCCTGCGAGAAGGGTGCGCGCATCCTCGGCGTGGAATCGCTCCGTGATGTTTCCGTCGACGACCTTCCACAGGCACGTGAGCTGCTCGATGACGAGACCTTTCGCCGAGTGCGGCATGTCGTTACAGAGAATCAGCGCGTTCTGGACACGGTTCGAACCGTTCGCGAACAGGGCCCGACCGCGATCGGGCCCCTCCTGGACGCGTCGCACGTTTCGATGCGTGACGACTTCGAGATCTCGGTACCCGAGCTCGATCTTGCTGTCGAGACAGCTCAGGCCAACGGAGCGATCGGAGCCCGGATGACCGGTGGCGGCTTCGGCGGGGCGGCCATCGCGCTCGTCTCGAGCGAGGGTGTTTCGCGAATCCAGGTCGCCATCGACGGCGCATTCGCCGAGCACGGTTTCGGTCAGCCAACGATGTTCGTGGTCACGGCATCGGATGGTGCGACACGGGAGTAGGGGGGCGGACTACCACGACGCGCGACCAGCCGGGGGCCGACTATCCGGGTCGCGCACCGATCCACGGTTAGGGTTGCAGCAACCAAACCAAGGGAGCAGCATCCTGTGTTTCGACTGAACTCCCGCGAGCGCGCCGGCAAGCGCGCTGGCAGGATCACCGGCAAGCGCACTGGCAACATCACCGGCAAGCGCGCTGGCAACATCACGGGCAAGCGCGCTGGCAACATCACGGGCAGGTTCACCGGCATCGCGCTTGCGCTCGTCGCGGTGACCACCCTGAGCGGATGCTTCGGAGCGCCGACATCCACCGGCTCGGCCGCCCCGAGCACACAGCCGACGTCGGCGGCGTCCCCGCCGGTTGGCTCGACACCCATCGCGGCCCCCACACAGACTCCCGTGCCCACACCAACGGCGACACCTACACCGACTCCCCCACCGGCCATCGTCGATCCGACTGTGCTGTTCGTCATCACCGCAACCGTGGTCGGCAAGTACGGAGCAAAAGTCGACCTTGTGCAAAAGGTCTACAAGCCAGTCGACTCGACCGCAAGCATGACGAAGGACACCGCCATACTCGATGAGCAGTGCGGCGGGTGGGAAGCAATGTTCCCCACCCGCAAGTTCGTCACGACCCGCGTGACATCAACGATTGAGCCGGGCACCGGAGTGTGGTCCAAGTACGACCCGATCGGTGTCGACATGAACGGATACCCAGCCTGGTCCGGGCAGTACAGCGGATTCCAGTCGGCCTGCGCAACTGTGGTCGTGAAGATGGGCGGCCTCATTCATGGCGTCGTTCCGGTGCCGGCAACCAACTCGGCTAACGCGACAATGGGCTGGGCGCGCATCGACTACGGTTTTGCGATCGCCGAGGATCCGGGCTCGACTTCGGCACCGCGGAAAGGCGACCTGCAGTTCACGGCTTGCGCCATCTCGCTGAGCGACTATGCAAAGAGTGCGAGCACTGTCGCGGCAAAGTGGGCGACCCAGGTGCAGTCGAACCCGGGCCTCGAGTGCCGGTTCGGGGTCGGATTCTAGGTCAGGGAGGGCAGGTTTGCTACGGCGTTTCCGGGCTACGGTCAGCCGACCAGACGCTCCGCCGCATTCACGACGTTGTGGAGCAACATCGCCCGCGTCATCGGTCCCACACCACCCGGATTCGGCGACAACCAACCGGCAACCTCAGCCACCGCCGGATCGACATCACCCGCGAGCTTCGCCCTGCCGCTTTCCGTCACGCCGACACGAGTGACTCCAACATCGAGAACGACCGCACCGGCCTTCACCCAGTCGGCCTTCACCAGGTGCGGCACTCCAACCGCAGCGACGACTATGTCACCCGTAGCGACCACCGCGGGCAAATTGTCGGTGCGGGAATGCGTGAGAGTAACCGTCGCATCGATGCCCTTGCGTGTGAGCAACAGACCAAGCGGACGCCCCACGGTGATGCCGCGACCAATGACAACCACGTGACGCCCCGAAATCTCGACACCGTAACGCTGCATCAACTCGACAATGCCAGCCGGGGTGCAGGGCAACGGCGAAGTCAGAATGCCGTCCACACCGAGAACCAGGCGGCCAAGATTGGTCGGATGCAGACCATCCGCATCCTTACTCGGGTCGACGAGTTCGAGCATCGCGTTCTCGTCAATCGCACCGGGAAGCGGCAACTGCACGATGTATCCGGTCACTCGCGGATCGGCATTCAGCTCAGCGATCGCGGCGCGAACATCCTGTTCGGATGCCGTCTCGGGAAGATCGACGCGAATCGACTCCATACCGACCTCGGCGCAGTCGCGATGCTTGCCTGCTACATAAGCGAGCGACCCGGGGTCGGTACCGACGAGAAGGGTTCCGAGACCGGGAACGATGCCCTTATCCCGCAACGCCGCAATTCGGATCTTCAGTTCGTCTTTGATCGCGCTCGCAACGGCGACGCCGTCGAGTTTTTGTGCGGTCACGTGTTTCTCCTCAAGACTGGTGCTCACGACAGCTGGCCACGGCTGATTCTGAGCACTTACTTCCAGGTACCGGGCGACTCGAGTCCGGGGTAGAGCGGATACCCGTCAGTGAGTTTCAGCACACGAGCACGGAGCGCGGCGACATCCGGTTCGGGCTTCAGAGCGGTCGCGATGATGTCCGCAACCTCAGTGAACTCTTCGTCACCGAAACCACGTGTTGCGAGCGCTGCAGTTCCGATGCGAACACCCGACGGCGTCATCGGCGGACGCGGGTCGAACGGCACCGCATTGCGGTTCACGGTAATACCCGCTTCGTGCAGGATGTCTTCGGCCTGCTGACCGTGGATCGCCGCGTTACGCAGGTCCGCAAGCACCAGATGCACATCCGTTCCGCCGGTGAGCACGTCGATGTTCGCCGCCTTCGCATCCGGCGCGGTCAGACGTTCGGCCAGGATCTGCGCGCCACGGATCGTGCGCTCCTGCCGATCCTTGAACTCGGGCTCGGCCGCCAGCTTGAATGCGGTCGCTTTGGCGGCGATGACGTGCATGAGCGGTCCGCCCTGCTGGCCAGGGAACACGTTCGAGTTGATCTTCTTCTGCAGGTCCAGATCGTTGGTCAGGATGAAGCCCGACCGCGGACCACCGATCGTCTTGTGAACCGTCGACGAGGTGACGTGCGCGTGCGGCACAGGCGAAGGATGCAGACCAGCCGCGACGAGCCCGGCGAAGTGAGCCATGTCCACCCAGAGAACAGCGCCAACCTCATCCGCAATCGCGCGGAATGCAGCGAAGTCGAGCTGACGTGGGTAAGCCGACCAGCCGGCGATCAGCACCTGGGGGCGTACCTCGAGCGCCTTCTCGCGCACGACATCCATATCGACACGGAAGGTCTGTGGATCGACGCCATACGCGTGCGCCTCATACAGCTTGCCGGAGAAGTTGAGGCGCATGCCGTGTGTCAGGTGACCGCCGTGAGCGAGCTCGAGTCCGAGGATGCGGTCGCCCGGTGTCGCGATCGCCGCGAGCACCGCGGCATTCGCCTGCGCACCCGAGTGCGGCTGCACGTTTGCGTAGGCGGCGCCGAAGAGGCTCTTCGCCCGGTCGATGGCGAGCTGCTCAGCGACATCCACGAATTCGCAGCCGCCGTAGTAGCGACGACCCGGGTAGCCCTCGGCGTACTTGTTGGTGAGCACGGAGCCCTGGGATTCGAGCACAGCGCGCGGAACGAAGTTCTCGCTCGCGATCATCTCGAGCGTGCCTCGCTGGCGACCAAGCTCACTGGCCAGAACGGCCGCGATCTCCGGGTCTACCTCGGAGAGAGGCGCGTTGAAAGAGGATGAAGTGGAAGACACTGGCGCTCCTTATTTGTGTGACATGGCCGAATCGATATTGCTACCGAAATTGCACCGTGGATGGTGTTCCCGGTGGGTTCGCAGTGGCCCAGGCGTACGGCCACTTTCCGTGTCAGTCGCTCCCCGATGGTTACCCATCCGAACGCCAGTTGCGACGCAGCAAGCGTATCAGCCGAGTGGCAGGGCAACGATCCTCGATTTGGCGCGATCGACCTCGGCGAGATCGAAGAGCGCGGCACCCGGCTGCCGCGCGTTGGCACTGGCGCATGCGGATGCGGCAATCAGCGCCCCACGAAGCGGTTCGCCCCGATCGAGCGCGGTGAGGAATCCGGCGAGGAAGCAGTCGCCGCTGCCGACCGGGAATGCTCCCCGCTCCGAGTCGCCGGCAAGCCGCACGAGGCCGCTACTGTCCAGGCGTTCGCCCCCAAGCGCGATCACGCCATCGATGCCATCCGTGACAATGACTGTTGGTGACGGAACTTCCATTTTGGCCCGGATGCCGCTCGCCAGGTCTCCGAGCTCAATGGACGAATCGCCTCCGAGCAGTTCGGCGGCCTCAGCCCGGTTGACCTTGACCAACTCCGCCGCGGGGAGAACAGCCGCGAGCGCTGGCCCGTGGCTGTCGACGGCAACCCGGAAGCCGCGTTCGCCAGCGCGCAGCAGAACTGCCGCGAGTCGATCGAGTGGGACTCCCGTCGGAACGCTGCCCGACAGCACAAGCCAGTTTCCGGGTCTGGGCTCGAGCCCGTCGACTCGATTCTCCAACTCAATCCACGTGTGCTCCCCTATCGGAGCCGCTCTCTCGTAGATCTCAGTGAGCGTGCCGTCAGAGGTGCTCGCAACTGAGACACAACTGCGCGTCTCCGGGTTGTCGCTAATGAAGGATGCAGGAATGTCGCCGAGCAGGCTCCGGATGAGCTGGCCGGTGAAGCCGCCGACCACCCCGATCACGTCAACCGCCGCGCCGAGCTCACGAGCAGCGCGCGCTACGTTGAGCGCCTTTCCACCCGGCAGGCGCAGGATCTCCGTCGGCCGGTGGATCTCGTCGAGCTGATACTTCTCGACGACGTAGGTGATGTCGAGTGAGACGCTCAGCGCCAGGCAAGTGATCGCGGTGGGTCCGCTGATTCTGGTGGGTCTACGGACTTCTGAGTTCACGGTCTGACTTCTGAGTTCACGGTCTGTCGAGCAATCCGGCGAGCAGGCCGGCGAGCAGTTCGGCGCGAGTCGGCTGTGCGACCGTGCCACCCCGACCCAGAGTCGACAGCGATCCGGCCGTTGCCGCCCAAGCCAGTCGAGTCTGCTCGTCGCCGACGCCCGACAACACCGCAGCGAGATAGCCCGCGTCGAAGCTGTCGCCCGCGCCGGTCGTGTCGACCGCGTCCACCGCAGGACCCGCCGCGCGCGCGACGGCCCCGTTCGCGGTCACCGACCAGCCGCCATCCGCGCCCGCTTTGACCACAACCGTTGGTCCGCGCGAGGCAAGCCCTCGAGCCAGCGTCTCGTCGTCGGGGTTCACTACCCCTGAAGTACCCGAGACTCCCAACGCCGCCGCGATCGCGCGAAGCTCGTGGAGGTTGGGAAAGAGGTAGTCGAGAAGTGGCAAGACGTCTCCGAGACCTGACCAGCGCTCATCCGGATCCCAGTTGGTATCGAGGCTGCTGCGGATGCCGCGCTGCCGAAGCCAGGTCAGGAGCCCGGGTAGTTCTCGAGCGAGCACCGGTTGCAGAAAGTATGACGCGAAGTGCACGTGGTCCGGGTCGGAGAGCTCGACGGCATCCCGAACTTCGGCGGCCGACAGAAGAGGCACGGTACCGGGCAGGGTGAGGATCGAGCGATCATCCGGCGCGGAGAGAATCACCGAGATGCCGGTGGGCACGGTGTGATCGACGCGAAGTGCCGAGGTCTCGACGTCGGCCGCGACAAGCGCATTCCGCGTAATCGCGCCGAATTCGTCGTCACCGACGACACCAACAACGGATGTCGCAATCCCCAGCTTCGCGATCCCCGACGCCATGATGCACGCGCTCCCGCCCAGCACAAGGTCAGCGCGATCGAGGGTCTGCTCCGCCTGGCCGAAGCGCGGCACGATGTCGCCCTGCAGCACGAGGTCGACATTTGCGTCGCCGACCACGAGAATCCGGCCGGTCACCCTTTGAGCCCCGAGAACGTCATCGTCGCGATGAACTGTTTCTGCGCGACCAGGAAGAAGAGGATCAGCGGCAGCGTCGCCACAACGTTCCCAGCCATGAGTAGCGACCATTGCGTGCGACGGGTTCCTTGGAAGTTGGAGAGACCGAGTTGCAGCGTGAAGGCATGATCGTTGTTGATCGCAATCAGGGGCCAGACGAGGTCGTTCCAGCTGCCGAGCAGAGTGAAGATCGCGAGGGTCGCGAGGGCAGGCTTCGCGAGTGGCAGCACGACTCGGAAGAACACGCTCCAGCGGCCGCATCCGTCGAGCATCGCCGCCTCTTCGAGTTCCGCGGGGAGCGACAGGAAGAACTGCCGCATCAGGAAGATACCGAACGCGGTCGCGAGCCAGGGCACGATCGCCGCTCCGAGGGTATCGATGAGGCCGACCCGCGCGAACATGATGTAGGTCGGGATCATCAGCAGTTGGGTGGGCACCATGATGGTCGCGACGATCGCGAAGAAGCCGAAAGTGCGGCCGCGGAACCTGAGGCGGGCGAAGCCATATCCGGCGAGCGAGCACAGCACGAGGTGCGAACCGATCGCCGCGATGGCGACAAGCGTGGTGTTGCCGAGCCAGAGCAGCACGTCGGATCCGCTGAGCAGTCCGATGAAGCCGCTGGCCGGGGTAGTCAGAGTCTGCACGTGACCGAGATCAATGTGCGATGGGATGAATGGTGGCGGGAAGGTGATCAGTTCCTTCTCCGGCGCGACGGACGCCATGAACATTTGCAGGAACGGCAGCAGGAAGATGAACGCCGTGGGGGCGAGGAACAAGTGCCAGCCGCTCGGCCTGCGACGCCGACGTCGACGCGGTGGCGCGGTGTTCGCCCCGGCTTCGCGAGGCGCCGACGCGGGATGGGCAATGGTGGTCATCATCAGAAGGCCTCGATCTTCGCGCGACGTGCGTAGATAACCACGCCGACCGTGATGAGAAGGGTGAACGCGAACAACAGGTACGCCACCGCCGATCCGTAGCCGAACGAGAGATCTTTGAAGGCTTGCTCCCAGAGGAAGTAGACGATCGTCTTCGTCGAGTCGAGTGGGCCACCCCTGGTCGTCGTATAGACGAGATCGAAAAGCTGGATCGCTCCGATGGTCTGCCAGATCGTGGCGAACACCGTGACGGGAGCGAGTTGAGGCCAGGTCACTCGCCAGAAGGCTTGCCAACGGTTGGCGCCGTCGATGCGCGCGGCCTCGAGCAGGTCGACCGGAACATCCTGCAGGGCGGCCAGATAGATCACGGTCGTAAAGGCGGCCTGCCCCCAAAGCGACATGATGGCAATGACGACCATGGCCTGGCCGCGATCCTCGAGCCAGCCCTGCTCCGGCAGCCCGATCACTCTCAACACGTTGTTCACCAAACCGAACTGCGGGTTGAAGAGGTAGGTCGAGAGGATGCCCGTGGCCGCAGCAGAGGCCACGAATGGCACAAAGATCGCCGTGCGATAGATGCCGATGAAACGGATACGCCGGTTGAGAGCCACGGCCAGAAAGACCCCGGCGAGGATAGACATGGGCACGAACAGCGCCGTGTAGATGATGGTGTGGAGGATGGCATCGGCCAGATCTGGGTCGCTCATCAGGGCGGCATAGTTGTCGCCCCCGACGAATCTTGGCTCACTGAATCCATCCCACTTTTGCAGCGAGAGCAGCAGCGCCCAACCGGCCGGGAAGATCGACAGGCCGAGCACGATGAGCGTTGCCGGGCCGACGAACGTCCATCCCTCCACCGCTCGCAGCAGGGCGAGCCTGCGCGCAGCCTTCGAGTCGCGGACCGGGTACTTGGGCGGCACAGCCGTCGGCGGGCTCTTTGACCGCCCACTCCTGCGCGCGGGAGGACGCTGCGCCGCCTTCTCGTCTTCTTTCAACGCCCACTGAGTCATGTCGTCGTGTCCCGGCCGTCGTGTTGTCAGAAGCTACTGGTCGTTCAGTGCCTTGGTGGCCTTGACCGCCGCGGCTTTCAATTGTTCAGCGGGGTCACCATCATTCTGCAGCACCTTGGAGATCGCGGAGCCGATCGCTTCCGAGAGGGCGTTGTAGCCGGCGACCGTCGGACGAGCCTGCTTCGCGTTCACTGCGTTGTCGGCCATGATGTCGAGCCCGGGGTACGTCGCGACCTGCTTCGTGAACGCGGCCGAATCGATCTCGGATGACCGGATCGGCAGATTGCCGATCTCGACGTTCCACCGCTCGTCTTGCGCGGCGGATGTCAGCCACTCCGCGAACTGGTACGACCAATAGGCGCGGTTTGCATCCTTGTGGTCGAAGAGGGCCCAGATGTCGGGTCCGGAAACCGTCTCGTGGTCGCCATTCGTTCCGGGGAGGATCGTCACGCCGTACTTGACGCCCGCGGTCTTGAAGTCGCTGAGTTGCCACGGTCCGGAGGTAATCATTCCGACGCGATCACTGGAAAACAGCTGGGCGAACTTGGTGTCGGTCTGGTCGATGTAGACGCTCTTGTCCGTGACGGCCATGTCGCGAAGCGAAGTCAGCGCGTCGACCCCGGCCTGCGAATCGAAAGTGGCCTTCTTGCCGTCCTTCGAGAGGATACTGCCGCCGTTCTGCCAGAGGTGCGGCCAAAACTGCCAGGTCGTCTCCTCCGAGCCGGATACCGAATAGGCGTACCCGAACGTGTTGGTCGACGGATCGGTCAGCTGCTTCGCCGCGGTGCGGAAGTCGTCCCACGACCATTTGTCGGTCGGATACGCCACCCCCGCCTTGTCGAAGATGGTCTTGTTGTACATCAGCGAAATGTTGTCGACAACGGCGGGGAATCCAATCGTCTTCTTGCCTGTCGGTCGCGCGGTTGCCCGCGCCGCAGAGCTGAACTCATCCCACTTCACCGACGGCGCCGCCACCTGCTTCGTGATGTCAAGCGTGCGACCGGATCCCTCGAGCTGGCTCGCCCATGATCCGAACGCGTAGGAGATGTCGGGATACGTGCCACCGGCGAACGACGCGGACATCTTCTGCAGCAGGTCATCCGTCGACGATGCGCCCGGCGACACATCGATGGTCACGTTGGGGTGCTTCTTCTCGAACTCCTTGGCGAGCTTTTCGAGAATGGTCTCCGCGACCTCCTCCTGACCCGTCCACATAGTGAGGTGCACCTTCGCCTTCGTGTCGACTGTGGACGGCCCCTGACTCGATCCGCAGGCGGCGAGCGTGGCGATGACGACCACCGCGGTAACGGCGGCTCCGACCGCGCGAATGACTCGGTGGGAGGTACGGTGTGTGGCGGTCATCGAGAACTCCAAGGGGTCAGGTGTTAAGGGCGGGTGGGCGATTCAGGTGAGGATGATCGATCTGGTGAGGTGACGAGGCTGATCGGGGTTCAGGCCGCGAACACCGGCGAGTTCGACGGCGAGGCGCTGGGCCTGCACGAGATCGATGAGGCCATCGCGTCCGCTCGCGACCACGTGCGCACCGGTCGCCTCGATTTGGCCGATCAGGCCGATGTCGCTGCGGCCAAGCATCCACACAAGTGACCCAGCGTGAGCGACCGCGAGTGGCCCGTGCCGGAAGTCGAGCAGCGGGTACGACTCCGACCAGGCCTGCGCGGCCTCCCGGATCTTGAGGGCGGCCTCCTGGGCGAGACCGTAGGTCCAACCGGTGCCGAGGTAGACGAAGTGATCGAGGGACGCGACGTCGACCGGCAGCGTCAGCGGGAGCGCGAGGGTCGATTCGGCATCCGCGATGATGTCGTCGACGTTTTCGCCGAACGCGGCCCGAGCGAGCAGCAGGAAGGTCGTCGGGAACCGCGTCTGCACGACTGACTCTTCGTCGGCGAAGTCGAGCACGAGCGCATCATCGACCAGGTCGTGCACCGGTGCCGCGGCGACCGCGGTGACGACCGTGGTCGGCACTCCAGCGGGAAACGCGCGAAGGGCATCCAGAATCTCGCTGGTTGTTCCCGACCGAGTGAGCGCGATGACCCGGTCGTAGTCGCGCCAGACACGAGGTTCGGATGCGTAGGCGGCATCGGTCAGCCCGAAGCCCGCTGCTTCGCGAAGTGCGGCGAACGATTCGGCGACGAACGCGGACGTGCCACATCCGATCACGAGCATCTTTTCGCCTGGTCTCACGAGCAGCTCGCGCGCGACGTCGAGGAACTCGAGGGATTTGCGCCACACCTCGGGCTGACTCGCGATCTCGCGGGCGGTGATGGTCATTGCGGCTCGACTTTCGTGGGGTGGTCTTTGGTACGGCCGGTTCCGTTTCGGCGCCGGGTTGTGTCATAGTCTCGCTAATAGTGATCATTTGGACAAGAAACTGTCGCAATCGCTCATTCTGAGTGATCGTCTGACGGAGGAGCCGAGAGAGAAGCCATGCACGACGGACCGTTGACTCCAGATCCGGATGCCACGCGGGATCCCGCGGCCACGCCAGACTGGGCAGCCCTTGCGAACCTGCCGCTCACTCGCTGGACACCGGTTAGCCAGCTGCGGCGCTCGACTACCTCCATGCCGCGGAGCGCGGTACGAAGCATCGACATCCACAATCACCTCGGGCGCTGGCTGACCGCCGACGGCGACTGGATGGTGGACGACGTTGGGGCGCTCATCCGGTTGATGGATGACCACAATGTCGGCACAATCGTCAATCTCGACGGAATGTGGGGCGACGAGCTCGAGGCTAATCTCGACCGCTACGACCGCGCGTTTCCGGGCCGGTTCGCCACCTTCTGCCAGCTCGACTGGGCACGATTGGCGGAACCCGATGGAGCGCTCGCTCTCGCCGACTCGCTGCGCGACAGCGCGGCTCGCGGTGCTCGCGGGGTCAAAGTCTGGAAGAACCTCGGGCTCACCCTGCGCGATGCGGGCGGCGACATCATCCTGCCCGACGATGCACGAGTCGTCACGCTGATGCGGCTCGCGGGCGAGCTGGGTCTGCCGGTGCTCATCCACACCGCCGATCCGATTGCGTTCTTCGAACCCGCGGACGCCTCAAACGAGCGTCTCGACGAGTTGCTCGGCTCCCCCGACTGGTGGTTCGGCGATCCCTCACGCAATCCGTCCTTCGATCACCTGCTCACCGCCCACGCGAACCTGGTGCTCGCCTGCCGCGGCACGCGCTTCGTTGGGGCCCATGCCGGATGCGCCGCGGAAGACCTCGACCGGGTCGAGCAGCTGCTCGATCGCGCCGCGAACTACTCCATCGACATCGGCGGACGGATGGCCGAGCTCGGCCGCCAGCCGCGTCGATTCCGGGCGCTGATCGAGCGGTTCCCCGATCGGGTGCTGTTCGGAACAGACATCTACCCCGCGACCGCGGAACAGTTCGAACTGCACTTCCGGTTTCTGGAAACCGCGGATGAGGCGTTTGAATATGCGCCCGGCGAAGATGTGCCGCCACAGGGACGCTGGACCGTTTCCGGCCTCGATCTCACCGCCGAACAGCTCGACCTGATCTACCGCGCGAACGCCGAGCGAATCCTGGGTACCGGATTCCTGGGCATCGCTAGCCCTCGCCTCGCGCGATGACCGAGCAGAGCCGGGAAACGACCGCGGCCATCTCGTCTCGCGCCCCCGCGAAGTACCGGCGCGGATCGACTGCGGTCGGCTGATCAGCAAGGGCAGCCCGCACCGCGGTGGTCCAGGCGACGTTGAGCGCTGTCCCGACATTGACCTTTCGGATGCCGGCGGCAACCGCCTGCGCGAGCTGCGCATGCGGAACACCCGATGACCCGTGAAGCACCAGCGGGATCTCCACGCGTGCGGCGAGCGCCGCGATGAGGTCGAGATCGAGCGAGCCCGTTTGCTCGGTCATCGCGTGGCTGCTTCCGACCGCGACGGCGAGCGCATCCACTCCAGTCGCGAGGGCGAAATCCCGCGCCTCGTCGGGGTCGGTTCGCACTCCCGGAGTGTGCGCGCCATCCTTGCCGCCGATCGCACCCAGCTCGGCCTCGACCCAGACACCGCGGGCGTGCGCTCGTTCTGTGAACGCCGCCGTGATCTCGACATTCGCGGCGTACGCCAGCGTGGACCCGTCGAACATGATCGAGCCGACGCCGAGCTCGTCGGCACGCTCGAGACAGCGATCGGCGAGTTCGAGGCTTTCGATGTGGTCAAGGTGAAGGCCGACTCCGATGGATGAGGCCGAGGCGAGCTCCCGGCACGCGGCGAGTAACGGAGCGAACCCGCCGTTCGGCTCACGAGCAGCCTGGTGATAGCGAATCGCGTTCTCACTGACCTGCAGCAGCACGGCCACGCCCGACGACTCGGCGCCCTCGATGATGGCCTCGGCGTGCTCGAGAGTGATCACATTGAACGCCGGGACGGCCGACGACCGCGCGACCGCGGCAGCCACGAGGTCGTGAGTGTGCGCCAGCGTCACGGCAGCACCAGCGTCACGGCACCAGCATCGGCACGGTGCCGCCGAGGCTCTCGGGAAGCAGATGCGCGTGCGCCTCGGTGAGCTCATCGCACAACGCCCAGATCTGCTCAGGGGTCAGCGTCGAAATCGCGTTCGGGTCGGCCAGAAGGGACTGCCGTACGAGCGTCGGATTACCGGTGCGCGCGGCTTCGACCGCCAACTCGGCGACCGACAGGTAGCTGCGGTTGAGCGCCGCCCCCTGACCCGGGATCGCGCCGACGGAGTGTGGAGTGACACCGCTCGCGTTCACGGTGCACGGAACTTCGACGACGGCGCCGTCCGGCAGGTTGTCGATGTAGCCACGATTGACGACATTGCCGTGGATGATGCGGTCGATGTTGGTCAGGATCGAGTGGATGACGAGCGGCGCGTACTCCGTCGCATCCTCGCCGAGTTCCAGATCTTCACCGGCGTCCAGGGCGGCCTTCGCGGCCTCGAATTCGGCGACGTTCTCTTCACTGATGCCGACGTATTCGAGAGGCTTCAGCCGGTACCGTTCGATCTGTTCGTCTGAGCGAAGGAACCAGGAGAGGTACTCAGAGGAGTGTTCGCTCGTTTCGGTCGGGTAGAAGCCGACCCGGCGGAAGATCTCGACGCGCACCCGACGAAGCAGCTCCGGATCCGATTCGATTGCCGCCCGCAGCTTCGGATACAGGTCCGCGCCATCCCGCGACCACTCCGTGAGCCAGGCCTGATGATTCACCCCGGCCGCGCGGTAGTGCGTGCCTTCGAAGGGCACGCCGATGAGTTCGCAGAGATCAACGACGGTCCAGTAGACGCTGTGGCAGAGGCCGACGACCTTCAGCTGTGGTGCCACGACCGACAGCCACCACACGTTCATCGCCATCGGGTTCGTGTAGTTGAGGAACCACGCTTCCGGACACAGCTCGAGCATGTCGGCCGCGATTGCGGTGAGCACCGGGAAGGTGCGGAGGGCACGGAACACTCCGCCGACGCCGGTCGTGTCACCGATCGTCTGCCGGAGACCCGCCCGCGCAGGCACCTCGAGATCGACAAGTGTGGCGGCGATGCCGCCGACCTGCATCATGTTGACCACGAAGTCGGCGCCGGTGAGTGCCTCGCGCCGGTCGAGTGTGGCCACAACATCCAGTGGTCGCCCGAATCGTCTCGACACCTGCAGCGCGGTGCCCTCGGCGACCCGCAGCCGCTCGGGGTCGATGTCATGCAACACCAGACGCAACCGGGGAAGGTCTTCGAACTTCAGAAGATCGGTTATGAGCTGGCGCGTGAACACCACGCTGCCTGCTCCAAGGAAGACGACCTGTGTCATGTGTCGATCTTGGGTGCGGATGCGCGAATCGCGCAAGTTATTGAGCGTTAAGTCGCTAAAGTGATCATTCTGGCTGATTGGTTGGCCGCGAATCGCGAGGAGAGGGACCGAGGAGAGAGACATGGCTCGAGTGCAGGATGACCGCATGCTCCGTCATGCGGCCTCGGGCAAGCGGTCGCGACGGATGATCGAGATCGTCGAGCTCATTACCGCGCGCGGGTCGGTATCACTCGCGGACCTGTCGGATGCGCTTCACGTTTCGGCGGCGACCGTTCGCCGCGATCTGGCGGATCTCGAGTATCAGCGGCTGATCGTGCGCACCCACGGTGGCGCGACCGGCGTCGAGGCACGTACAGAGCTCCCCGTGACTCTGCGGGATTCGCAGTTTCAGGATGCCAAGCGGGCGATCGCGCGCAAGGTCGCCAGCCTCATCCCGCGCGAACGCCACGCGGTTGCACTCAGCGGCGGATCGACGACCGCGATCGTCGCGCGGGCGCTGTCCAATCACTCGGAGCTGACGATCGTGACCAACTCACTCACGATCGCGAGTCTCGTCACCTCATTTCCTGGACTCAAGGTCATCATGACCGGCGGCCAGCTGCGACACGAGTCGCTCGAGCTCGTGGGCGTGCTCGCCGAGAACACCTTCAACGCGATCAATGTCGGCACGGCAATTCTCGGCACCGACGGGATCAGTGCCGCCGGTGGCGTCACCACCCACGACGAGACCGAGGCGCGCACCAATAACGCCATGGTCACGCACGCTCAGCGGGCGGTCGTCGTGACCGACGGCTCCAAGGTCGGACGGATCGCGCTGGCGAAGGTCGCGGACATCCAGCAGATCGACCTGCTCATCACCGACGACAGCGCCGACCCTGCCGAGCTCGAGCGCATCGCGGCGCTGGGCATCGAAGTGCAGGTCGTGACGGTCGGGCGCGGCCTCGGCACCTGACCCCATTCCCCTTTGCATAACTCAGGCAATCCTTGCGTCCGCAGCTCCTGCGCCGCGCGTTCCCGCGCCGCGAGACGCGCGCGCGAGAGATCTGCCTGAGTTATGCACCACCTAAGGGATGGAGGGGAGGGAGGACCTACTTGACCGCGCCGGCCGTCATCCCGCCGATGAGGTGCTTCTCGATGAGCGCGAACAGGATGACCACGGGCACGATCGCAATCAGCGACGCCGCAAACAACTGCGACCAGTTCTGTTGGTAGGCCGTGACATACGAGTTCACCCCCACCGTGAGCGGCTTGAGCGAATCATCCTGAATGAGGGTCAGCGCAACCACGTACTCGTTCCAGGCCGCAATGAACGTGAACGTCACCGCCGTCACGACACCGGGCAAAGTGAGCGGCAGCATGATCCGGATCATCGTTCCGAATCGGCCGCTCCCATCGATGGATGCGGCCTCCTCGATCTCCTTCGGAATGGCGGCAAAGAAGCCCTGCAGAATCCAGAGCGCGAAGGCAATGTTGAACGCCGCATCCGTCAGGATCAGCGCGGTGTACGTGTTGATGAGACCGAAGTCGTAGAACTCGCGATAGATACCGACCACCAGGCTCGTCGGCGCGAACATCTGCGTGATCACGATCAGCCCGAGGAAGGCCAGCCGACCGCGGAACGTGAAGCGCGCAGTGAAGTACGCCGCCGGAATCGCCACAAGGATGACGATGATGGTCGAGCAGATCGCGACGATCAGGGAGGTCTTCAGCCAATTCTGGAAGGCCGGATCAGACACCACCTCTCCGAATGCGGCGGGCGTCCACGTCTTCGGCAGGAACGTCGGCGGCGACGCGAGCACCTCACCGCTCGGTCGGAGCGCATCCAGCAGCATCACCAGGTACGGCGCGATGAAGACGAGAAGCACAACGAATCCGGCGAGCGGCAGCACAAACCGGCGAGCGTTGCGCCAGCCCTTCGGGCGGCGTGTGGCAATCGTGCGGGGCGGGGAAGCCGCGCGCAGGGCCGAGGTCGTCATGCTTTCGTCGCCTCTCTCCAGCCGACGAAGCGCAGATACACGCCGACGGCAATGAGGATGATCAGCACATTGAACAGACCGGCCGACGCGGCGAGACCGACGTCGTGTTGCGAGCTCTTGAACGCGAGCTTGTACATATAGGTGATGAGCGTGTCGTTGCCGAACCCGGGGTTGGACCCGTTCAGAATCCAGATGACCGGGAACGAGTTGAACACGTAGATCATGTTCAGCACGACGCCGATCAGGATGGCCGGTCGCAGCAGCGGCAGCGTGATGTCGCGATAGGTGCGCCACGCGCCGGCACCGTCGATGCGGGCGGCCTCGTAGACATCCGTCGGGATGGCGTTGAGCCCGGCGACGAAGAGGTACGCGGTGAACGGGATGGAGACGAACACACCGACAGCAATCATCGACGGCATGGTGAACGCGGGGTCACCGAGCCAGTCGACCGGCTTGTGGATGATGCCGAGACCCATAAGGAACTGGTTGATGATGCCGTGGTAATAGTCGAACATCAGCCGGAACAGCTGGCTCGTGATGACCAGCGCCGATGCCCACGGCACGATGACCGCCCAGCGCACGAACCGGCGGCCGAAGAACTCCTTCGACAGGAACTGCGCGAGCGCGAGGCCGACCAGAATGGTGAGAACGACGACCGCGGCAACCCAGACCGTCGTGTTCCAAACCACCTGGCCGAGATCGGGGCTGGTCAGAAAGTTCGTGTAGTTGGTGAACCCCGCCGGCCCTTTGCGCAGGCCGACGATGTCATAGGTGTTGAAAGATGTCGCCACCAGCGTGATCGCCGGATAGACGACGACCCCGAGAATCAGGATGAGCGCCGGCCCGAGCCAGAGCAGCGCCTCCCACGCGCGTGCGGTGCCGGGGGTGCGGCGGCGACGCCGGGGCGTGCTCCTTGCGGGAACACGCCCCGTCGTCGCGATAGCCATGCGCCTTATTTTCCTGCCTCTGCCTGCGCCTGCAGGTCATCGAGGAACTTCTTCGGGTCGCCATTCTTGGCCACGGCGAGACCGATGTTCTGCTTGATGGTGAGGGCGATCTTGTCCCACTCGGGGTCGTCCGTCGGAGTGAGGTGGATGTTCGGCAGAGTGTCGAGGTACACCTTCAGCTTCGGGTCGGAACCGAACACCTTGAGGCCCGAGGTCGTGACAGGCAGGAAGCCTTCTGCTTTGATCCAGGTGTTGATCTCGTCCGGCGAGTAGTAGAGCTTGTAGAAGGCCTTGACGGCATCCTGGTTGCCCTTCTTCTTGAACGACATCAGGTAGTCAGTCACGCCGTAGGTCTGCGGGGCAGCACCGTCGCCCGATGGCATGGGGGCGATCGCGTACTTGACGCCCTTGAACTGGGTGTCGAGCGCTCCCTGGAGCGGCGAGAATCCGACGACCATTCCGGCCTTGCCCTGCTCGAACAGCGAGAACGCGCCATCCGTGCGGTTGGTGTGGCCGGGGTTGTTCTGGGTGACACCCTCGGTGACCGAGAGGGACTTCATGTACTCGAGCGTTTTGATGTTCTCAGGCGAGTTGAGCGTCCACTTGCCGTCCTTCTTGAAGTCGCCACCGTTGTTGAACAGCCAGATCGCGAACTCGGCCTGGGCTTCCTCCGGGCCGAGCGGCTGCGCGTAACCAATGCTGCCGCCGCCGAGTGCCGTGACCTTCTTGGCATCGGCCGTGAAGTCATCCCAGGTCGTCGGCGGGGCGGTGATGCCCGCCTTCGTGAACAGGTCTGTGTTGTAGAACAGCGCACGTGCCGACGACAGGTCGGGCATGCCGTAGAACTTGCCCTTGTACGTGCCGC
The DNA here is from genome assembly GCA_030840335.1 of Actinomycetota bacterium. Taxonomy (GTDB): domain Bacteria; phylum Actinomycetota; class Actinomycetes; order Actinomycetales; family Microbacteriaceae; genus Galbitalea. The sequence goes on from JAUZFR010000163.1 coordinate 29,085, forward strand.
TCTTGACGAACGCCGGAATGATGTCTGCCTTCGTTGCGGCGGGCAGCACCTCATCCGAGTTGTAGAGAAGACCATCGGCCGCGTAGCTCGCGTAGGCGTTCTCGTTCAGGATGTCGGGAACATTGCCGCTCTGCACCATGGTGCTCGACTGCTGGTCGAGGTCATTCCATTCGATGATCTGGAGGTTGAGCTTGATACCGGTGGTCTTCTCGTACTTGGTGGCAAATGCCTTCCAGAACGGACCGGTGTTGGCCTTGCTGTAGTCGGCGATGACTACCTTGATCGACTTGACGGAGCCACTGGTCGACGTGCTCGGAGCCGAAGCCCCACACGAGGCGAGCGTCAGTGACGCGACCGTTGCGGCTGCGAGTATCGCACCCAATCGCAGGGATTTCTTCATGGACTTCCTCAATCTTGGGATAGGGACCGCCACTCGGCCAGGGATACCAGCGGGGCAAAACGTGTGAAGCGGACTCCTGTAGCCTGTCGCCAAAACGGAGTTACGTCAAGACCCCTAACAAACTTGTAACATGCCGATAACACTGGGCGCGGTATCACCGCTCCGCGGTGTTGCGCCGGTCGACTGCCCGTATCTCAGGAGAAACCGAGTTGGCGGGACAACACCGCAACGGCCGCACCACGCATCACGATGTCTGGTCCGAGGGTGGTCATGCGCAGCACGAGGTCGCCGTGGAACTCGCGCATCGTTCGGGCGCGCAGGGTCTCGATTGTGGCCTCGGCCAGCGGTCCGTCGAGCAGTTCAACCGGCCCGCTCAGAACGATCTCGGCCAGATTCAGCGCCCCGACGACCGGTGCAAGAGCGATCCCAAGACGCGTACCCGCCTGAGACAGGATGTGCTCGCGCTCGGCTTCGTTGGTCGCGGTCGCCAGGCGCGCATCCAGTCTCGGTGTTGCGAGCCAGGTTTCGAGACAGCCGCGCTTTCCACAGCTGCACTCGTCGCCGCCATCCGTTCCGACGACCACGTGCCCAATCTCGCCGGCCGCGAACCGACTGCCGAAGAGTGGACTTCCGCCGAGCAGCAGCCCTGCGCCGACGCCGTGACCGACCTTGATGAGCATCATGTCGCTGTTCGCGCCACCGAAGCTGTGCTCCGCGAGCACTGCCGCATTCGCGTCGTTGACCACGACCACCGGAATCTGGAACTCGGCCTCGAGCATCCCCTGGAGCGGCTCACTCGTCCAGCCGAGGTTGGGAGCGGAAAGCACAACACCCGCAAGGTCGACGACACCGGGCGACCCGACGCCGAGGCCCAGAAGCGGCGCAGTCGACATCCCGATCAGGGTAGCCGCGAGGTCGCGAACCTTCGTCGCGGCTTCGGTACCCGTACTCCCCGTCAGCGGGATCTCGGCTCTCTGCAGAACCCGGCCGTCGAGATCGAGAACCGCGCCGCGGAAGACTTCGTAGGCGCTCAGGTCGAGGCCGACGATCTGGAATCGTCCGCGGTCGATATCGATGAGCGTCGCCGGTTTGCCCGGGCCGCCGATCTCGCGCTGGCCCTTTTCGACGATGAGGCCCTCAGCCATGAGCCCGGAAACGAGCTCGGAAACCGTCACACGAGTGAGCCCGGTCGCGCGGGCGACATCGGCGCGGCTTTGTTCGCCCCCGCCGTAGAGCGTCTGCAGAACGAGGGAGCGGTTGTGCCCGCGCGCCTGTTCGGGCAGCACCTTGCGGTCAGGTCTGAGGGTGCGCCCGGATGAGAAACCGCCGCTTTTGGGCGGAGCGAAAGTCGGAGCGAAAGTCGGCGCAGCGGGGGGCACCGGCGCAGGTTCCGGAAGTTCGTCGATTGCACTCATTGGGTCGTATGTTATCGGCGTGAGCGTCGGCGCAGCCAGACATCCGACGCCGCGATGAATGCGAGCGCGACGACCGTGAGGGCGACATCCGCAAAAGGCAGGGTGCGCAGGCCAAAATTGTCGAGCAGGATGCCGCCGATGAGCGCTCCCCCACCGATTCCCACGTTGAAGGCGGTGGTCTGCAGAGCCGCGGCTGTGTCGCGAACCCGAGCGGATGCGGCGTGCAGCATCCGAGTCTGAAGCATCGCCGGACCGCCGCCAAACGCAACACCCCAGACGACGACCATCGCGATGACGACGATCGGGTTGTTCGTGAAGAGCGCAAGAACGAACACCGAGACCCCGACCAGCGCGAACGAGACGAGCAGTCCGGCCCGCGGATAGCGATCGGCGACGAATCCGGCAAGCACGAGCCCGATGGCGCCTGCGCCTCCGTACAGCAGAAGCATTCCCGGTACGGCGGCCTCGTCGAACCCGGTGACCTGGATCAGATACGGCGCGATATACGTGTAGAACACGTTTTGGGCGACCATCAGGGCCACAATGATCACGCTGATCACCACCACGACGGGCAGGCTGCGGTCTTTGCGCCGTGGCAACGGAATCTCGCCGGTCAGAAGCTTCACTCGATGGTCGACCGCGGGCAGGTACCGCACCACGAGAAGGGCCAGGATGACAATGAGAAACGCCATAAAGACGAAGGCGAGACGCCAGCCGAGTGCGTGACCGACGGCGGTTCCGACGGGCACGCCGAGCACGAATGCCGCTGTGCCTCCGCTGGCCGTGATGGCAATTGCGCGACCGAGCTGGCGCTTCGGCACGAGGTGGGCGGCGTACGCGCCGACAACCGCCCAGAACAGCCCATGGGCGAGACCGCCGATGATTCTGGCGACCACGAGAATCTCGTAACTGGGTGCGATCGCGGCGAGCACCGCCCCGAGTGCGATGACCACGAGCACGACGACGACGAGTGTCTTTCGCGAGAAGTTGCGGGTCAGCGCGGCGAGAGGAGTCGTCGAGATGACGACCGTCGCCGCAAAAATCGTGACCAGCAGGCCGACCTGCGACTCCGAAACCTGATACTCGCGAGCCATCTCGGGCAACAGCCCGGTCGGGAGGAACTCGGTCGTGACCGACACGAAGATAGCGAGAGCGAGAGTGACGAGACCGACCCACGGAAACGGATGCGTCGGACCCTGAGGCTGAGCGGTCACTGACACGTTTCAATCGTAGCGGCGGCGGCGGTGTGCCGAGTCGCGACGTTTGCCGTCACTCGGCCGGCGCATCCTTCACCGAGTTGACGCGGCTGTTATCGCGTCGGCGTAGCAGCCATTTGCGTCAAGTCGCGCCCTGATTCAGAGCGCCGGATACGACACCACATCACTCTGACCGTCGCCGGACAGAACCGCGTCGCCATAGTCGTTGATGACGTGCGCGATCGATCCGTTCCCGTTGAGGAAAATGGTCACCAGATCCTTGAACGTCACATGCGGCTTGAAGGGAGCGTCGATCCCCGCGTGATCGACGATGTCCGGGCCGACGTTGAAGAATGAATACACGCCCATTCCATAAGCGGAATGTGTCGTGACCGAGTTCGCGACCTTGTACGAGGCGTATCCCTTCTGCTTCCCATCCATCCATGCCGCCTGACTGGGAACGTCGTAGGGCAGCTCACTTTGGTAGAAGATCGTCTGCCCGCCGTCGCCATTCCAGATGACCTGGTTCTTTTGGTAGTGCTCGACGAACAGCCCGAGAGCCGTGACGTTGTTCCCGTTGACCACGACACCGTGACTGGCCGTGTTGGCGTTCCAGCCGACGCCCGTGCCATGGTCAGCGCGCCACGCCCAGAGGTCATCGAGAACGACGTTGCCGCTATTGACCTCGAGACTCGTGGTTGCCTTCCCCGCATGTGGACCGCCCACGCGGAAGAAGACGTCGTTCAGGGTCGTCGGATTCGTCGCACTGCCCGCGTTCGCGTGGCCCGAGCCGAGCTTGACCAGGGTGGCCGAGTTCTTTGCCCCGGCATCGACGATGATGCCGGCGATCTTCACGCCGTTCACGTTGCCCACGGTGATCGCCGAGGTCCCGTGAGTGGGCGTGAGAGTGGCGAAGCCCATCCCGAGCACGACAGTGTTCGATCGGGTGACCTTGATCGCGTCACTCAGGTTGTAGACGCCCGGCGTCAGGAGGAGGTTCTGTCCCTTGGCCAGCGCGCGATTGATGTCGCTCGCGGTGTTCGACGGCTTCGCGATGAAGAAGTCGTGAATCGGAATGGATGCGCCATCCGCCGCGGTAGTTCCCCACGAAACATCGGCGGCATTCGTGCGCGCGTTCGACACGAACACCTTGTACTTTCCCTGCGCATCGACATAGAGGAACGGGGCATCGCGACTGATCGGAGTGGAGGCGAGCGTCGTCTCCGGTGGAGTCGGGAACGACTGCGCCGGAGCACCCTGCACTCCCGAGAACACCATGTTCCATACTCCGCCATCCCACGAACCGATATTGCTGTCGCGGGTGTACCACTGCTGCTGCGAACCCGGGATGATCGTGCCGCTGACTTTCGAGTTGGCCAGGTATCCGCCGCTCGAGTACCCGCCGAAGCGGGGGAAGAGCGACAGCGAACCCTTCACGTCCACTCGCCGCAGCGGTGCGGCCTGCGAGACTGCCCAGCGCAACTGGTGGGGATCCGCGACTCCTTCGGGGAACTGGCGCGCCGCATCCGAAGCGATGGGCCGCTGGATCGGGTTGATCGCGAGGTTGCTCATCGACCGCCAGAAATTGGTGAGTGCCGCGTCGCCATTGGGTGACCACGGTTCGGTTGCATTGGTCTGCACGCCCTCGGCATGGAGCGCACCGTTGATGGTGACGTCATCCGGGGCTGCGCCGAGGCCCGAGACCGATTCGTAGTAGCCGATCTCTGCGTTGACGATCCCGGTCGCGGTCGCGGGATCCGCGGCTCCGGCGTCACTGCCGTAGGTGCCCGGCTTGAACAACACCGCGTGGCGACTGGTCGAGAATTCGGTCTCGTGCGAAATCGACTCGAGAGTCGAGTTGATGGTGTCGACCGGAGTGGATGGGTCGAAGACGGTGACGTTCGGACCGAAGTCCGGATTGGTATCGGATGCGGCACTCGCGTAGGCGGGCACCGCGGTGCTGCCGACCATGAGCACTGCGGTCGCGGCAAAAAGGTAGCCGATCCGTCGCGCATTCTGTTGGGGTTCTGCAACCCCGGCGGACTTCGAGACTTCGTGGTGTCGCGTCATGCTTCTCCCCTGTGAGTGTCGATTCTGCGGTTCGTCTCTCGGGGAGCACTGCACGGCTCACCATCGAGCGATTTCGTCATGCTGTCACAATTACTTACTGATTTGTAAGTAAAATCAGGTAACGTTTTGGTAACGGCCGAGTCCTCCCGAGGATGCGGGACGCTGGCTCTACGCTTGACACGTGATCGACGAGACGACCCACTGGATCCTCACCCTCGTGTGCGAGGACCGCCCGGGCATCGTTCACGCCATCAGCGGCGCCGTGGTGACCGCCGAGGGCAATATCACCGAATCGCAACAGTTCTCGAGCTCAGACACCGGCACCTTTTTCATGCGGCTGCAGGTGCAGTCGGCAATCGACCGGGCCGGATTCGAGGCCGCACTCGCGCCCGTCACCCGCAAGTACGGGATGACGTGGGAGCTCGACATCGTCGGTCGCGCCCTGCGCACCCTCGTGCTCGTGTCCAAGGCGGGTCACTGCCTCAACGACATCCTCTACCGTCAGCGCGCGGGACAGCTGTCGGTCGACGTTCCGCTGGTGCTCAGCAATCACGGCGACCTGTCCGGCATGGCCGAGTTCTATGGGGTGCCGTTCGAGTCGCATCCGGTCGGAACTCCGGGCCAGAAGCTCGCGTTCGAAGACCGCGTGCTCGAGATCGTCGAGGAGCACGACATCGAGCTCGTCGTACTTGCGCGGTACATGCAGATCCTGTCTCCGGAACTGTGCGCGGCGCTGACCGGCAGGGTCATCAACATCCATCACTCCTTTCTCCCCGGTTTCAAGGGCGCCAACCCGTACAAGCAGGCGCATGCCCGCGGCGTCAAACTCATCGGAGCAACCGCGCACTTCGTCACCAGCGACCTCGATGAAGGGCCGATCATCGAACAGAATGTGGTGCGGGTCGACCACTCGCGTGAGCCGTCGGAGCTGGTCGCCATCGGCCAGGACGAAGAGTCGCGCACCCTCACTCAGGCGGTCAAATGGTTCGCGGAACACCGCGTACTGCTCGACCAGTCGCGAACGATCATCTTCAAGTGAGCGGGGTTGGGGTGAGCACACTGTTTCGGGGAGCACGCAAGCTCGACGCATCCGGCCAGGTCGACGACTTCTGGATGCTCGTCCGTGACGACACAATCGTCGACACCGGCACGGGGGCCGCGCCGTCAGCCGATGACACAGTCGACGTTGCGGGCCGCTGGCTGACGCCGGGATTTCTCGACCTTCACGTGCATGGCGCAGGCGGGCACTCCTTCGACGAAGGCAACGAGGGCATCCTCGGCGCGGTTGCGACGCATCGCGCGCATGGCACGACCCGCACGCTGATCAGTCTTGTCGCCAATCCGCTCGAAGCGCTGGAGGCGAGCCTCGCCGATATTGCCCAGCTCGTCGCCGTCGACCCGCTCATCCTCGGTTCGCACCTCGAGGGGCCGTATCTCTCGGTCGCCGCTCGCGGAGCGCACAACGCGGCCTTCCTGCGCGAGCCGCAACCCGCCGAAATCGAACGCCTGCTGGATGCCGCGCACGGCACCCTCCGCCAGATCACGATCGCGCCCGAGCTGCCCAACGCACTCGACGCGATCGGGGTGCTGCTCGAGGAGGGCGTCGTCGTCGCGATCGGGCACACCGAAGCCGATTTTGCAAAGGCGCGGGAGGCGTTCCACATTGGTGCGCGGGTGCTCACGCACGCGTTCAACGCGATGCCGGGCATCCATCACCGCGCGCCCGGGCCGGTCATCGCGGCGTTCGACGATCCCGCCGTCGTGCTGGAGCTCATCCTCGACGGGCTGCACGTCAACCCCCGCGTCGCTGCGCTGGCCTTCGAGTCGGCGCCCGGCCGCATCGCTCTCGTCACGGACGCAATGGCTGCGGCCGGCTCAACGGACGGCGATTACGCTCTCGGCTCGCTGAACGTCACCGTCTCCGGCGGGCTCGCCACCCTGCGCGGCACGAACACGATCGCGGGCTCAACTCTCACCCAGGACGTCGCGCTTCGCCTCGCGATCGAGGATGTCGGGGTCGCCCCAAGGGACGCCGTCGCAGCTGTCACGCTCACGCCCGCTCGCGTGCTCGGGATCGAGGCTCGCCACGGACTTCTCGCGCCCGGCAAGGTCGCGGATGCGGTCATCCTCGACTCCCGCTGGAACGTGCAGGGCGTCTGGGCGGATGGGGCCCGGCTCTCGTAGCTGTGCCCACTTCTTCCCTCGCAACCACCTCCCCTCCAGCGCGGCGGGAATAGACCACGCAATGGCGAGGATGGCTCGGAGCCCGGCGTAGGGTCGAAGGATGACTTCGGGAGCACTCGTACTGGCCGGTGGCGGCGTCGCAGGAATCGCCTGGGAGATCGGAGTGCTGGCGGGCATCCGGGATGTCGAGCCAGCGGTATTCGATCGCATCATGGATCCCGCGACCACGTTCGTCGGCACATCCGCCGGCTCGACGGTCGCCTCCCAGTTGGCCAGCGGCGTCGACCTCGACCAGCTCTATGCCACGCAACTCGCCGAGGAATCCGCCGAACTCGGAGCCGAGGCCGACCTCGCCGAATTCTCCGCGATGATGGCGGCCGCAGCCGAGGGCGCTACGTCGCCCGAGGAAGTGCGCCGCCGCATCGGCCGCATCGCGCTTGACGCGAAGACAGCTTCGGCAGCCGACCGACGGGCGGTCATCGCGGCACGACTTCCGGTCGACGCCTGGTCTGACCGGCGACTGCTCATCACCGCCGTCGATACCGGCACGGGCGAGCTCCGGGTCTTCGACCGCGATTCCGGCGTCGATCTCATCGACGCGATTGGCGCGAGCTGCGCGGTCCCCAGCATCTGGCCGACGGTCGAAATCCAGGGCCGACAGTACATGGATGGCGGCATGCGATCAGCAGCGAATGCCGACCTGGCCGCGGGGTGCGACCCCGTACTGATCGTCGTGCCGTCGCCCGAGAACAGTCCATACGGTCCGCCGATCCCGAAGGCTGAACTGGACGCTCTTGCTCCGGCCCGCATTCATACGATCTTCGCCGACGACGCCGCGGTTGCGGCCTTCGGGCCGAATCCGCTCGATCCGGCCGTGCGCCCCGCGTCCGCCCGGGCCGGGCGTGCGCTCGGCAGAGCCATCGCCCGCGAAATCGCCGCATTCTGGGCGTAAACCGCGCGAACTGACGTCTGCCAGCTAGAGGTTCTCCCAGGGCAACCGGTGCTCCCACGCGTAGCGGTAGTAGTCCGCGTTGACGAGCTGCGACGCCGCCGCCTCATCGATCACGACCGACACCCGCGGATGCAGCTGCACCGCCGACCCCGGCGCCGAAGCGGTGAGCGGCCCCTCGACCGCAGCGGCAATCGCGGGCGCCTTGCCCTCGCCGAACGCGAGCAACACAAGGTGACGAGCCCGCAGGATCGTCCCGAGTCCCTGCGTGAGGCAATGGGTCGGCACCTCATCCGGCGAATCGAAGAATCGCGCGTTGTCCGCGCGGGTCTGCACGGTGAGCGTCTTTACACGAGTCAACGAACCGAAGGATGAGCCGGGCTCGTTGAATCCGATGTGGCCGGTGCGCCCAATGCCGAGCAGTTGCAAATCCACGCCACCGGCAGACACGATGTCACGCTCATACCTCCCGCCCGCTCCCTCAAGCGGGCCGCCATCATCGCCCGGAACGCGCACCAGTTCCGGCCGAAGTCCGAGTGGTTCGACGACCTCACGCGTGATGACAGCGCGATAACTCTCCGGATGCCCGGGCGGGAGCCCCACATACTCGTCCAGCGCAAACCCGCGAACCGCCGAGAGGTCGAGTCCCCGTGATTGAAGGGCGCGGTAGACCGGCAGGGGCGTCGATCCGGTTGCGAAACCGAGCACGGCATCCGGCTTCGTCGCGATCAGTGCGGCAATCGAGTCGGCGACGAGCTCCCCGGCGGCCTCGGCCGACGGGACGATCACTACCTCTGCCACGGCGTCGCCCCCAGCCACGCTGCACCGGTCGCGGCGGTCGGGATGTCCGGCGGCAGGATGCGCATCCGGTCGCCCAACTCCAGCGAGGTGATGAACGGCGACGTCTTCTCCCAGCGCGAGATGACTCCGCGCACCGAGTCGAACAGCAGGTCGCCCAGCGTGCTGATGCCACCGCCGATCACGACGATGTCGACATCGACAGTCAGAACGAGGATTCGCACCGACGACGCGATCGCCTCGAACAGGTTGTGTCGAATGCGTGCCGCGTCGGCGTCGCCTGCATCCGCCGCCGCAAACAGATCGACGATCGTGCCATCGCCGCCGGTCCATTGCGAGGCGATGCCCGAACCGGATGCCATGACCTCGAGCGCGCCGGGCTGGCCGTCAGTGTCGAGGGGACCAGCCGGATCGATCAGGATGTGCCCGATCTCACCCGCTGCCCCACGAGACCCGCGCCAGAGTCGTCCGTGCAAGACCAGTCCAGCGGCGAGGCCTGTACCGAGATTGAGGTAGGCCATCGAGCTGGTTGGCGGCAGGTCGAGCTGGTGGAACGCGCCGAGCGCCGCAGCATTCACGTCATTTTCTACCCGAACCGCCGCGCCGAGATTTCTCGACAACAGACCGCCGAGATCGAGCTGGGATACCCCGAGGTTGCGGGCGTGCGTAACGATGCCATGCTCGGCATCCACCGCTCCGGGGATGCCGACACCGATGGAGTCGAACGATGCGGCCTCTATGCCCGCCTCGCCCGCGAGCCGCAGCACGGCATTCGTCGCGGTCGCGAGCACCGCGTCGTCACCCCAGCCCGTGGGCACGCGAAGCGAGTGGGCGACCACGCCCCCGCTGTCGAGGACGACGGCATCCGTTTTGGTGCCACCGATGTCTAAACCGACTCTCACTTCACTTCTCTGCCTTCTCAAGCCACGCGGCAAGCGCGAGACCCACGTATCGCGACGCACCAAAGGTCGCTACATCCGCATAGCGCCGGTCGGTCGACGGCCAGCCCATGTCGATCACCAGGGTCGACGGATGTCGCTCCCTGGCCAAGTCAATCAGGTCACGAACCCAGGCATGCCTGTGGTTATTCTTGCCCACGATCACGAGCGAATCGCTGTCGGGTACGTCGTCGCCCTCGTGCAGTCGAACGATCCGGATGCCGGCCGCCTCGAGCCCCCACGGGGATCCGCCGACCGCGATATTCGCTGTGGTCTCAATCGTCACGAGCACCGGCATCGCCGGAACGACCGCCGACGCACTCACGTCAAACTCGGACATGGCGCGGCCAAGTGCGAAGGCCGGCGGACTGTCGCTTTCGGCCCATTCCGGAATCGGAATGTTAACGGCGGCATCCGCGAGTTCGCGCCCCAGTACGGCAACCCGATCCGCGGCTTCGGCCAGTCGTGCAGCGTCGAGCCGACCGGTATCGATCGCGGCGGCGAGCGCGTCGGCGATTTGGCCGAGTTGTTCATCCGTGTTGTCGGTGCCGATACAGAGAAGGTCGCTCCCGGCGGCGACTGCGCGAACGGCAGCCTCAGGGATCCCGATCTCGCCGCTCGCCCCCGTCATGTCGAGGGCGTCCGTCACGATCACGCCATTGAACTCGAGGCGCTCGCGCAGCAGTCCCTGAAGGATGTCCCCCGACAGAGTCGCCGGACGTTCGGCATCGAGCTGCGGCAGCAGGATATGCGATGTCATGACCGTCAGGCTTCCCGCCTCAACGGCGGCAGCGAACGGCACGAGTTCGCGGGCGCTCAGCTCTTCGAGGCTGAGGTTGATGACCGGCAGCGCGAGATGCGAATCCTGGGCGGTGTCGCCGTGGCCAGGGAAATGCTTGGCGCTGGCCGCGACTCCCGTCGACTGCAAACCGGTCACCCACGCAGACGCGTGACGCGCGACCAGCCCGGCGTCCGCTCCGAAGCTGCGGGTTCCGATGACGGGATTGTCGGGGTTCGAATTGATGTCGACAT
>JAUZFR010000039.1 GCA_030840335.1 Actinomycetota bacterium
GTCGCTATGAGATTCTCATAGCGACCAATTGCGTCAAGTCAACCTCGGGGAGCGGGTCAGTTGCGTTGCGGACTAGCGATTGACGCCGCTCATGTCGGCGTAGCGGTCGCCGGTTGGGGCGGCGACCGCATCCAGCGAGGCGAGCTGGTCGGCTGAGAGGATGAGCGTGTCCGCGGCGACGTTCTCTTCGAGGTACTTCACTCGCTTGGTACCCGGAATTGGAGCGATGTCGTCGCCCTGAGCCAGCAGCCAGGCGAGCGCCACCTGACCTGGCTTCGCACCGAGCTCTGCGGCGACGGCATCCACGTGTTCGACAATGCGGATGTTGGCCTGCAGGTTCTCGCCCTCAAACCGCGGGTTCAGGCGTCGGAAGTCAGTCTCGTCAAGGGCGTCGAGTGTGCGGATAGTGCCGGTAAGGAATCCGCGACCGAGCGGCGAATACGGCACGAAACCGATGCCCAGTTCGCGAAGCAGCGGGAGGATCTCGGCCTCGGGGTCACGGGTCCAGAGCGAGTACTCGGTCTGCAGAGCTGTGACCGGATGCACGGCGTGCGCCCGACGGATCGTCGCCGGCGCGGCTTCCGACAGTCCGTATCCGCGGATCTTGCCTTCGGCGATCAGCTCCGCCAGGGCACCAACGGTGTCCTCGATCGGGACATCCGGGTCCATCCGATGCTGGTAGTAGAGGTCGATGTAGTCGGTTTGGAGCCGCTCGAGTGAACCTTCAACCGAAACTCGAACGTTCGCCGGACTGCCATCCAGCTGCCGCTGATTCGTGTGGTGGTTCAACGTTCCAAATTTGGTGGCGATGATGGCTTCATGGCGGCGGCCCTTGAATGCCTTCGCCAGGAGCTTCTCGTTCTCGTACGGCCCGTACATTTCCGCGGTGTCGAAGAACGTGACGCCCAGCTCGAGCGCGCGGTGAATCGTCGCAATCGAGCCAGCCTCGTCCTGGCCTGCGCCCGTGTAGAACGCGGACATTCCCATGCAGCCGAGACCGAGGCGTGAAACCTCAATACCGTTCGTTCCGAGTGTGACTTTCTTCATGATCCGAGGATCCCTTCTTCATAGAGGGCAATTTTGTGGTCGATGGCGACGAGGCTGCGTGTCATCTCTTCCAGTTGGGCGATGACCGTCTCCCGATGTGCGCGGAGCAGCTCAAGTCGAGCCGCGAACGTGTCGTTGCCGCCGCGCACGAGGTCGACATAGTCGCGAACCCGGGCGATGGGCATCGCCGTCGATCTCAGCTTGGTGAGGAACTCGACCCAGCGGATGTCCGCGTCCGTATATCGACGGTGGGTCGACGATGCGCGATCAACCGAGTTCAACATCAGGCCCGCGCGTTCGTAATAGCGAAGCGCGTGGGTCGACATCCCAGTGAGTTCTGCAGCCTCTGAAATCGACACTGGCTGTGTCTCCGTAATGGTCATGTTCTCAGGCTAGAACTTAGAGTGCACTCTAAGTCAATTCGAGTCCCTTGCACAATTTGCGAACGTGTTCAATAATTGTTTCTGAACACGTTCAAAACTACTGGAAACCGGGACACCATGGGCAAGAGCGATGAGACTCGAAACAAGATCACCGAGACGGCGCTGACGTCCTTCCGCGAGCGAGGCTATGAACAGACGACCATCCGACTGATCGCGAGTGAGGCCGGCATTTCCGTTGGTAACGCCTACTACTATTTCCCCACGAAGAATCACCTCGTGCAGGAGCTCTATCTGCGGGTCCAGTCTGAGCATCGCGAGCGAGTCGCGCCGATATTCGCCTCGACGACCGATCTTCCGGCCCGCCTCGAGGGCGCATTGCTGGCCGGACTCGACTCCCTGTCTCCTTACCACGACTCGGCACCGGGCTTCCTTTCCGCAGCCATCTCCCCCACGTCGGCCGTCAGTCCATTCGGGGCCGATGCGGCCGCCCCACGTGAGCTCGCCATCAGCGTCTTTCGCGATGCCGTGGATGGCTCGACCAACGCCATCCCAGCCGAGTTGAGGCAGCAACTGCCCCAATTGCTCTGGCTGCTCTACATGGGTCTGGCGCTCTTCTGGGTCTACGACAACTCGCCGGGCCAGAAGCGCACGCGTCGACTCGCCAGTAGAGGCTCGAAGCTGTTCGGCATGGTGCTGCCGTTCGCTCGACTGCCCTTTGTGCGCGGAGCCCTCAAGGAAGCGCTCGACATCGCGGCGGAAGCGCAATCATGAAATTGAACACCAATCAACGAATCCTGAAGTTCGGAGCCCTGGAGGTGCTCATGGGCGCCGTCCTCGTTATTGTCTACTTCTCGCTTGGGGTCGCTGGAACATTGACCGCAACTGTAACGGGACTGTTCCTCGGATTCTTTCAGCTGATTCCGTGGGCTACTCCCGCTGACGCCAGTGGCTCGGACTACAGCGTTGGTCTGGGGGACGTGTTCGGCGCGGTGCTGTCGATCATCGTCATCGTGGTTGTCTGCGTGGCCGTGGTGACGTCTGCGGTCGTGTTGATCTGCGCTCCTCTCGCTGGTTTGCTCAGCGTCGTCCTGCGACGTCTGCGCTGGCCGATTCACCTTGTGACGTACTTCCTTTTCGGAGCGTTGGTAGCAGTGGCGGTCATTGCGGTGTTCGGCCTTTCGACTACCCCTTCGCACGATCTCAGCGTCTTCTGGGCCAACCCCGTCGTCCCGTACATTTCAACCTCTCTCATCGTCATCGCCGCGATCAGTGCCGCGGCTGCCTGGGCGACGATCTGGGTCATCCACGTATTCAGGCGTCGCGAGTTCGGGCGCCGCGAGTTCGGGTTCGAGTCGGCCCGCTAGCTGGTGAGCGCGGTGAAAGCTGTCGTCGACGAGGGGCCGAAGCAGGGCCTGCCTTTGCGGCAAGTCATTCGCGGCCTGACCTTCAGCCTGCTCTACTTCGTCGGGCTGACCTCGGTCGGCTGGAGTACCGCGGCCGGCATATATGCGGGAATCGAGGGTGGAGTATCCGAAGGCGTTACCGCCGCGATCGAGGCGTTTGTCTCGGCTGTTCTCGGAATCGGGCTGATATCAACCGTGATCGTTGGGGTGGCAGGCGTACCGATCGCGATCCTCCTGGAGGTCGCGTTGCGTCGCGTGCGGTCCAGGGGCGCACACTCACTAATCCACCTCCTCGTCGGGGCATTCGCGGGAATCGTCATCGTCGAGCTGGTCTCATGGTGGCTCGATCTCTGGGCAGAGCTGATCTCGAATCCGCTGGCCGCCCTTGCCGTGGGAGCAGCCTGCGGGCTGAGCGCCGCGGCGGGCTGGAATACCGCACACCGCCCCCGCTTGCGCACACGGTGATTGCGGTCTGCCGAACCGATTGCGCCCTGTCGACCCGGCGCAATTGGTTCACTGGGGCGCAATCGCAACGCAAGGGAGCAAGCTAACCCTCTTCGGAGTCTGCCGTCGCGTTGATCGATCGGCCCGAGTCCTCCGGCAGCGGCCGAGCGACGGGAATGCGGCTGCCCAGCACCTGAGCCACCAGGTCCCGCGCGATCTTCTGTGGGGTCAGGTGAATAAGGTCGAGGATCGCCTCACGAGAACCGTGCGGGAGGAATTCATCCGGTAGCCCCAACTCGGTGACCGCGGTATCGACGCCGGCAGCACGGAGGTCCTGGCGGATGCGCGTTCCGATGCCGCCCACGCGAACGCCGTCCTCGATCGACACCACTATTCGATGCTGGCTCGCCAGCTCGACAACGCTCTGCGGTACCGGTACGACCCAGCGCGGGTCAATGACCGTCGCGCCGATCCCCTGGGCAGCGAGTCGCTCGGCCACCTGCAAACCGAGAGCCGCCATCGGCCCTACGGTGACGATCAGAACGTCTTTGTGGGCCGCTTCGAGCAGCACGTCAACACCGTCGACGGTGCGCCGCACTGCCTCGAACTCCGCGCCCACGTTGCCCTTCGAAAATCGCAGCACGGTCGGCGCATCCTCGATCGCCACGGCTTCGCGCAGCTGCTCGCGAAGGCGCGACCCGTCGCGAGGCGCGGCGAGACGGATGTTCGGAACGACCTGCAGAATCGCGAGATCCCACATGCCGTGGTGACTCGGTCCATCCGGTCCGGTCACGCCTGCACGGTCGAGAACGAAAGTGACGCCAGCTTTGTGCAGCGCGACATCCATCAGCACCTGGTCGAATGCCCGGTTCACGAAGGTCGCGTACATCGCGACCACCGGATGCAGTCCTCCGAACGCGAGGCCCGCCGCCGAGGTCACCGCATGCTGCTCCGCGATTCCCACGTCGAAGACGCGGCTCGGGAATTTCTCGGCAAAACGATGAAGGCCGGTCGGGCGGAGCATTGCCGCCGTGATCCCCACGATTCGCGGGTTTTCTTCCGCGATGTGCAGGATTTCGTCGGCAAACACCGAGGTCCAGGATGGTCGGCTCGCGACCTCGACGGGCTCGCCGGTCTCGGGGTCGATCTGCCCAACGGCATGAAACTGGTCGGCGACATCGTGGATCGCGGGCTCGAAGCCCCTGCCCTTTTGAGTAATCGCGTGCACGATCACCGGGGCGCCGTAGTTCTTGGCCTGCTCGAGAGCCTCACGCATCGCAACGAGGTCGTGACCGTCGATCGGCCCGATGTACTTGATGTCGAGATTGGAATACAACGCTTCGTTATTGGTGAAGCGGGACAGGAATCCGTGGAGACCACCTCGCACACCGCGATAGAACGCCCGCGCTGGTCCGCCAAGGTGGCTGAAGAGGTTTCGACTGGACAGGTGCAGGGTGCGATAGGCACGGCGTGTTCGCACGGTGTTCAGGAACCGCGCCATCCCCCCGATGGTCGGCGCATAGGAGCGCCCGTTGTCGTTGACGACGATCACCAGCTTGCGGGAGTTGTCGTCGCTGATGTTGTTCAGCGCCTCCCAGGTCATGCCACCGGTGAGCGCGCCGTCACCCACGACAGCGACCACGTGGCGGTCACTCTGACCCGTCATCGCAAACGCGCGCGAAATTCCGTCCGCCCACGACAGCGAACTCGAGGCGTGAGAACTCTCGACAATGTCGTGCACGGATTCGGAGCGCTGCGGATATCCGGCAAGCCCCCCCAGCTGGCGCAGCTGGCTGAAATCCTGTCGTCCGGTCAGCAGCTTGTGAACGTAGCTCTGGTGGCCCGTGTCAAACACGATCGCGTCGTTCGGCGAATCGAAGACCGAGTGGATGGCGATGGTGAGTTCGACGACGCCGAGGTTGGGCCCCAGGTGTCCCCCGGTCTTCGAAACCTCAGTGACCAGGAACTCTCGGATCTCCTCAGCGAGCTGGTTCAGCTGTGCATCGGAGAGTCCGTCGAGATCCCGCGGTTCGTGGATGTTCTCGAGCAAAGTCACCAGTCGACTCTAACCCGAGCACCCTAGACAAGACTGCGCAGAACGTACTGAAGAATGCCTCCGTTGCGGTAGTAGTCCGCTTCACCCGGCGTGTCGATTCGAAGCACCGCGTCGAACTCGACCACCGCCTTGCCAGCGGGTGAATCATCGCTCGGCTTCGCGACCACGTGCAGAGTCTTCGGCGTGCGCCCCTCGTTGAGCTCCTCAACTCCGCTGATGTCGATGATCTCGGTGCCGTCGAGACCGAGCGACTGCCAGCTCTCCCCCGCCGGGAACTGCAGTGGAAGTACGCCCATGCCGATCAGGTTCGACCGGTGGATGCGCTCGAAGCTCTCCGTGATGACGGCCTTGACGCCGAGAAGGCTCGTGCCCTTCGCGGCCCAGTCACGCGAGGACCCCGAGCCGTACTCCTTACCACCGAGGACGACGAGCGGGATGCCCGCGGCCTGATAGTTCTCGGATGCGTCGTAGATGAACGACTGCGGACCACCGGACTGCGTGAAGTCGCGGGTGTAACCGCCCTCGACGCCATCCAGCAGCTGGTTCTTGAGTCGAATGTTCGCGAAGGTGCCGCGGATCATTACTTCGTGGTTTCCTCGGCGGGATCCGTAGGAGTTGTAGTCCTTGCGGTCGATTCCGTGGGCATCCAGGTAGTGGCCGGCGGGGCTGTCCGCCTTGATCGAGCCGGCGGGGCTGATGTGGTCGGTCGTGACCGAGTCGCCGAGCTTGGCGAGCACGCGTGCGCCGGAGAAGCTGGATACCGGCGTCGTCTCGATCGTCATGCCGTCGAAGTAGGGGGGCTTGCGAACGTACGTCGACTTCTCGTCCCATTCGAACGTCGCGCCCGTCGGGGTCGGAAGCGCACGCCAGCGGTCGTCACCGTCGAACACACCGGCGTATTCATGCGTGAACATGCTGGTGTCGATCGACGAGTCGATCGTCGCCTGGACTTCGGCCGCATCAGGCCAGATGTCGGCAAGAAAGACATCCTTGCCATCCGTGCCGACACCGAGCGCGTCCTTCTCGAAGTCGAAGTTCATCGATCCGGCAAGGGCGTAGGCGATCACGAGAGGCGGCGACGCGAGGTAGTTCATCTTCACGTCGGGGTTGATTCGACCCTCGAAGTTACGGTTTCCGGAGAGCACAGCCGTTACAGCGAGGTCGTTCTCGTTCACCGCGGCAGAGATCTCATCGATCAGCGGGCCGGAGTTGCCGATACAGGTCGTGCAGCCGTAGCCCACGGTGTAGAAGCCGAGGTCTTCGAGGTAGGTGGTGAGACCCGACTTCTCGTAGTAGTCCGTGACAACCTTCGAGCCGGGCGCGAGCGTCGTCTTGACCCACGGCTTCGACTTCAGACCCTTCTTACTGGCGTTCCGAGCAAGAAGCCCGGCCGCCAGCATCACCGACGGGTTCGACGTGTTGGTGCACGATGTGATCGCAGCGATGGCAACCGCCCCGTGATCGAGCACAAAGCCCTCGCCATTGCCGAGCACGACCTCTGTCGGCTTCGATGCTGTGCGCGGCGCCTGGCTTGCGTGAGCGTGCGAGTGCGAAAACTCGTGCGCGGACTGCTCATCCTGCGCTGTGAACCCGATCGGGTCTGAGGCGGGGAATGTGCCTTCCACCGCCGCATCCACTCGCGAGAGGCTGTCCGAGTCAGCGTATGCACCGAGGTCGATCTCGAACTGCTGCTTCGCGTTGCTGAGCTCGACGCGATCCTGCGGCCGCTTGGGGCCGGCGATCGACGGCACGACCGTGGCGAGATCGAGCTCGAGGTACTCGCTAAAAGTCGGCTCGACATTGGGGTCGTGCCACAGCGTTTGAAGCTTTGCATACTCCTCGACGAGCTTGACCTGGTCTTCGTCACGACCGGTCAGTCGGAGGTAGTCGAGCGTCACGTCGTCGATCGGGAACATGGCGGCGGTCGAACCGAACTCCGGGCTCATGTTGCCGATGGTGGCGCGGTTTGCGAGCGGAACGGATGCGACGCCGGGTCCGTAGAACTCCACGAACTTGCCGACGACCCCGTGCTTACGAAGCATCTGAGTGATCGTGAGCACGACATCCGTCGCGGTCACACCGGTCGGAATCGCGCCCGAAAGCTTGAAACCGACGACCTTGGGGATGAGCATCGAGACGGGCTGGCCGAGCATCGCGGCCTCGGCCTCGATACCGCCGACACCCCAGCCCAGAACACCGAGGCCGTTGACCATGGTGGTGTGGGAGTCAGTGCCAACACACGTGTCGGGGTAGGCCTGAAGCACTCCGCCGACTGTGCGCGTGTAGGTGACGCGGGCCAGGTATTCGATGTTCACCTGGTGCACGATGCCGGTTCCCGGCGGGACGACCTTGAAGTCTTCGAATGCGGTCTGGCCCCAGCGGAGGAACTGGTAGCGCTCCCCGTTTCGCTCGTACTCGATCTCGACGTTGCGCTCGAGGGCGTTCTCGGTGCCGAAGAGGTCGGCGATGACGGAGTGGTCGATGACCAGCTCGGCCGGAGCGAGGGGGTTGATCTTGGT
>JAUZFR010000060.1 GCA_030840335.1 Actinomycetota bacterium
CGTCAGCGGATGGGCCGTGGCCTGGGTCTATTGCGCCGGGTGGTCGCTGGTCGTCCTGGTTCGGCGAATGACGCGGCGCAGTCGACGCATCGAACGAGTGCGTGCAGGAGAACGGCCTCAGAGCTCGCCTCGTCATTCGCGAGTTTCGCCGGCCGGTCAAGCGTTTCCGCCCCCGCCGCGCGAGCCGTCTCGCGGATGTCCATGTCGTCGGTGCTGACAATGACCCGATTGATGAGTGGACTGCCGAGGGCGGTTCTGACCGCGCGCACGACGAGCGGCACCCCTCCGATCAGTGCTTCTCGGCGAACCTGGCAACGACGCGATCGATGGTGTCGTCCCATCCTTCACGCATGTGAGGTGTGCCCATCCATTCGCGCACCGCGACTTCCGAGAGGTGGTCTGGCAGGCTGAACCGCAGGACCATCTCGGTACTGCCGGCGATGTCACTGAACGTGAGCGTCACGAGGGGACCGTCTTCCGAGTGATCCGGGTCGATCTTTGGCCAGCCATCCACTGCACCCCAGGTGAACGCGAGCCTCTCGACCGGCACGATCTCGCGATAGACACCGCCGGTGTAGTACTGGGTGTCTTCGTCGATCACCATCAGCAACTTCCATTCGCCGCCCACTCGGAGGTCAACTTCGATGGGCTCTTCCGGGGTCGCAGCTCCCGGGTTGAGAAACCATTGGAGTTGCTCGGGATCGGTCCAGGCCCGAAACACGAGCTCCCTCGGCGCATCGAGAATCCGAGTGAGGGTGAATCCGTGCGCGAGCACATCGGTGTCGGTCATGGTCTTGCCTTTCTGGATCGGGGTGTGCCGTCCTGGTCGGCAACCATCGTTTTCAATTGCTGCTCGAGACGATCGAATCGCGTCTCGAAGAATTCGCGGTAGGGGGCCATCCACTCGTCTGCGATTCGCAGCTGCGCAACCTCGAGTCGGCACGGCCGCCATTGCGCAGCGCGCCCCTTGCTGATCAGGCCCGCCTTCTCCAGCACCTTCAGGTGTCGCGAAACCGAGGGCAGGCTCATTTCGAAGGGTGCGGCCAGCTCGTTGACTGTCGCCTCGCCCTTGGCCAGCCGCGCCAGTATCGAGCGTCGGGTTGGGTCGGCGAGTGCCGCGAACGTCGTGCTGAGTGCATCCGTCATATTTACCCACCTTGCTAATTACCTATTTAGCTAAATAAAAGCACTGCCTGCAGCGCAATGTCAACCGACTATTGGGAATTGTTCGCCGCGCGTCCGCGTTAATGGGTAGGTCGTTAGGAAGAAACCATGGCTGCGCTGCAATGGCTGTTCACAGCCCACTTCACCATCGGCACGCAAACCGTGCTCTGGCGTGAAGTCATCGGCAACGTGTTCGGTCTGTTGAGCGCGCTGGGCGGAATGCGTCGGCGCGTCTGGGCATGGCCGGTCGGCATCGTCGGCAACGTGCTCTTGTTCACGGTGTTCCTTGGAGCCGTATTTGGCAGCCCCACCCCCGAGAACCTGCTCGGGCAGGCGGGGCGACAGATCATGTTCATCGTGGTGTCCATCTACGGCTGGTACCGGTGGAAGCATCGCGCGGACTCCGGCGCAGCCGCCGTCGAACCACGGTGGGCAGGATGGCGCACCCGTATCGTGCTCGCCGTTGCCCTGGTCGGCGGCACCGCAATTCTGACCCCAATTTTCCGACTCCTGGGTTCCTACGAGCCCGTGTGGTCAGACGCCTGGGTGTTCGTCGGTTCGCTTCTCGCAACCTACGGAATGGCCAAGGGCTGGGTCGAGTTCTGGCTCATCTGGGTCGCCGTGGATGTCGTCGGCGTTCCGCTGCTGATTGGCGCGGGTTATTACGCGTCAGCCTTCATGTACATCTTCTACGGTGTGTTCACGCTGGTCGGCTTCTTCGTGTGGGCTCGCGCCAGAAGGAACCTGACCATCGCCGCACTGCTGACGGAATCCCTGTCACCCCGGGATCAGGTCGCCTGACTCTCAGCTGATCGCCGAGCCCGCGGGTAGAGGTATCGGATGAGTACAAATCCGAGCGCTCCGCCGATCAATTGCGCCGCGACGTATCCGGGTGCGGCGGTCGGTGCGATCCCGGCGAACGTGTCGCTGAACATCCTGCCGATCGTGATCGCCGGGTTGGCGAAGCTCGCCGAACTCGTGAAGAAGTACGCGGCGCCGATATAGGCACCAACCGCTGCCGGGGCAAGCGACGCCCGCCCCGATCGGGCGAGACTGAAGATCACGAGAACCAACCCCGCTGTCGCCACGATCTCGCCGAGGAAGTGGGGAGCAGTCAGGCGAGCGTTCACACTGAACGTCACGGCGGGCAAACCGAACATCGCGTTGGCGAGGATGGCGCCGACGATGCAGCCAACGACCTGCGCCGGAAGGTAGACCACGAGATCGCGCCAGCGCCTCAAGCCGAGTGCGGCGTCCACCAGCGAGACGACGGGATTGAGATGTGCACCGCTTACGGGCGCGAAGATCAGGATGAGCGCGAATAAGCCGAGCGCCGTCGCAATCGCGTTCTCGAGAAGCTGCAGCCCGACATCGCTCGGCGAAAGGTTCTGCGCGGCGATTCCCGACCCGACCACCACGGCCGTGAGTAGCACGCTGCCCAAAAACTCGCTAACGCCTCGGCGCACCTGGCCGCGGAGTGCGGTCATGCGCTGACGAGCAATCGGGCGACCGAATCGAGCGCGCCCGGCACCAGCGCGAAGTATGCCCAGGTTCCCCGCTGCGAGCGCGTCAGGAACCCGGCCTCCGTGAGGATCTTGAGGTGATGTGAGACCGTGGGCTGGCCGAGGCCCGTGGGTTCGACGAGGTCGCACGCGCAGGCCTCCTCCCCCGCGGACGCGGCCACCATGGAAATCAGTCGGAGACGAGTTGGATCCGCCAGCGCCTTGAGCGCGCGCGCGAGATCGATGGCTTGCTCGACCGGAATTGTTTCGCGCGTGAGCGGTGCGCAGCACGCCGTGACATCCGTCACGGAGAGCATCGTTGGAGTGGACACGCAGCCAGCCTACTGGCGTATTGACGTTCATCGATATAGTCGCCGCTCGCATAGACTCGCGGCCATGCCCACGCCTGGCTCCAGGTCGCACGACGACGCAGTGACACCCGACGCAGCGACGCCCATCGATCGGCGAGCCGCCGAGGAGATCGCGCGCAATCTGCGAGCCATCGCGGATCCGACCCGAGTTCAACTGCTTGGCCTGATCCTCGCCAAGCCGGATGGCCGCGCGCTCGTGGGCGAGCTCGCAGGGATCCTCGGCCTCACGCAACCAACCGTGAGTCACCACGTGCGGATCATGGCCGAGGAGGGCCTGATCCAGGGGGAGCGGATCGGACGGGAGGTGTGGTACTCAGTCGCGCCGGATCGAATCGCGGATGTCGTCGAGACCGTGCACAAGGTCGACGACCCGGCCGCCACGGTCGTTGCGCCCAGGATTCTCAAGCGGATTGCAGAGGATCTGGGAACTCGATTTCGCGGCACCTTCTCTGCGGAGACCGTGGGTCGCTACGTTCAGGAGAGCTACGAGCTGCTGGCAAAGGATGCCCGCATCACGCGTTACCTCCCCTCACTGACGGGGCGCTTCGCAGCCGACCGCCTGCGCGCCCTTGCGACCGCGGAGCATCTGTATCAGGACGACGTCCCCGAGGTTTTGTTCGTCTGCGTTCAGAACGCCGGGCGATCCCAACTCGCCTCGGCCATCCTCCGGTCACTTGCCGGCGATCGGGTTCGGGTGCTCACGGCTGGATCGGAGCCCGCCGCAACTGTGAATCCCGTCGTTGTCGCAGCTCTCGATGAAATCGGAGTGTCGCTGGACGGGGAATTCCCAAAACCTCTCACCGACGAAGTGGTACGCGCCGCGGACTACGTCATCACGATGGGATGCGGCGACGCCTGCCCGATCTATCCCGGCCGCACCTATCTGGACTGGGATTTGACCGATCCGGCTGGCCTGCGGCTCGATGGCGTGAGAGCCATCCGCGACGATATCGATCTCCGCGTCCGCCGGCTGTTGCTCGACATGGGCATCGGCGTCAGCTGACCAACGGGCCAGCCTCCCTAGGCAACACATAGAAGCTCATCTATACTTTTGAGACTGCCAGAGTGAGGAAATCCCGTGTCCGACAAGCCCGTCGTCCTGTTCGTGTGCATCCACAACGCCGGCCGATCTCAAATGGCCGCCGGTTATCTGAAGGCCCTGTCGAACGGCGCGGTTGAAGTGCGTTCCGGTGGCTCGGAGCCCGGCGACCAGATCAACCCCATCGCGATCCAGGCGATGGCGGAAGAGAGCATCGACATCTCCGAAGGAGTACCACAGCTGATGACCACCGAGCAGGTGAGGCACAGCGATGTCGTCATCACGATGGGATGCGGCGATGTGTGCCCGATCTTCCCCGGCAAGCGTTACGAAGACTGGGAGCTCACCGACCCGGCTGGCAAGAGCATTGAAGACGTTCGACCGATTCGCGACGACATCAGGATGCGCGTCGAGACATTGCTCGCGCAGCTGGGCGTGCACGCCTCAGCGTAGATCCGCCAGCATTGCGGCGCTCATACCGGGAGTCATCCGGATGGCGCCCGCCAGGTCGACCGTCATCACGTCGACCGGCCAGCGCGCGGTCACAAGGTCCAGGATGCCCGGCCCACCCGAAATGATGGCCGTGGCAAGCACATCGGCGGTAACGATGTCGTCGGCAACGACGGTCGCCTGGACGAATTCTCCAGACGACTCGGCGGTCCTCCAGATGTGATCCCCCCGCTCGGCCGACCCCGACGTTGCGCATCCTTCACGACCGGGAGCCAGGCTGATTGAGGTCAGGAGACCGGATCGATCGAACGGATCCACGATGCCAACGGACCACGGCAAGCCTTCCGCGGACTCGCCTCCTGCGACGATGTCGCCACCAACGTTGAGGCAGAAATTCGACAGATCGGCCCTGCGGAGAACGTCCGCGGCCGCCTGCATCGCCAGCGCCTTTACGACTCCCGACAAATCAATGACACCGTCGGGACGATGAGGGTTGAACGCGTTCCGAGTTGACTCACGCCATGACAGCGCAAGCGCGTACGCATCGCGAAGTTCTTCGCTCGCATCCATCATTGCCAGTTCCGCCGAGGCGATCCGCGACAGTTCGCTGAAGGGTCGATAGAGACTGAATCGCTTGTCGTACTCAGCGAAAATGCGCTCAACTTCGACCAGCACCGAGGCATGGGGCTCGTGCTCACCGAAAGTGAGCGACGCTGCCGTGCCCATCGTCGTGAAGACGTGAGGCGTCACGACGTGATTCCCGCGGTATCGAGAGCCGACTGCAGCGACGAGAGGTAGGCCTCGCTCGTGTAGGTCGCTCCGCCGACAGAATTGACATGCGAGGACTGGGCAGAGAGAACCTCTTTGCGCAGGATGGGGACGGCGTAATTACTGATCTGCACTGACCGACCACCGAAATCAGTCAGATGAAGCGGGGTGACGTCAGTCAGCTTGCCGCCGGTGACACTGATCCTCACCTGGACCGAGCCAAACTGCGTGTTGACGCTTTGCCCGGTGTAGCTCTTCGATGTCGTCGATGATTTGGGCGATGCTGTCGTTGACCCGGACGATGGCGTTGCTGCGGGCGATGGTGTTCCGCTGGCTGAGCTGCCAGTCGTGGACGACCCCGTCGTTGTGCCCGAAGTGGACAGCCCGGTGCTCAAGGCGGACTGGTTCGACGTGAGAGCTGCGGCGCCGGCCTGCCATCCAATGATCAGTACCGCGATGGAGCCGAACACGCTCCCCAGTACAGCACGAGTTCTCACCAGTCGAACCTTTCCGTGTGGATTTGATGTGCGGGCAGCCCGTTTGCTCTCGCCTCTGCGACCACGAGATCGGTCCATGCCTGCGGCCCGCACACATAGAGATCTGAGATCGCGAGGTCAGGGAAAATCGACCGAAGGTGCACGCTTCTGGCGGCGTCGCTTGCGGCGAGCCAGGTTTGCGCGTTCCGCGGCCTGCGCCCGATGGACGTATACAGGCGCGCTCCTCGCTGATTCGCGAGAGCGTGCATTTCGTCCCAGAGGTAGGTCTCATCTTCGGACGAAGCGCGAAGGAGGATGGTCGCTTCGCCCGGAGCGATACGGGAGTGCTCGAGAAGGGCACGAACTGGCGTCACGCCGATTCCCGCGGCAACGATCGCGAGCTTCGGGGAGGTGCGTGCAGCATCCGTGAAGAGCCCGTATGGGCCCTCGATCGAGACTCGAGTGCCCCTGGGCAGCCGCCCCAGGCGAGTCGAACCATCGCCGAGCGCACGAACAGTGATGCGCGCGGCCGAGTCGGTGGGTACCGCCGACAGCGAGATCGGGTGCGAATGCCACCAGGTCTTGAGCGTCCAGAATCGCCAGACGAAGAACTGGCCGCCGTCCGAACCAAGCGAGGTCAGTTTCCTGCCGGACAGATGAATGGATGCGACGCCGGGCGCCACCAACTCGACCCCCGCGACCCGCACACCGTGTTGAAGGCTCTTGACGATGGGCTCGACGACGCGGAAAGTCGCGATTGCGCCCAGAGCGACGACGTACAGGGCAATCCAGTAGACCCGCTGGAATGTGCCGTTGGCGAGCATGCCACCCACGCTCAACTGATGAGGCAGAGCCGTCAGCACCGCGGCGTAGCTCAGCAGGTGGACCACGTGCCAGATCTCGTAACTAAATTTCCTGCGCACAGCGACGAGCGACGTGACGACGACGGCGAGAAGCAGGCCCGTGCCGATATAGGCGAGTGGCATATCGGGTAGCTGAAGCAGAGACACGGTCTGAGCGATCGGATTGAGTCCGGCCGTGATCCCGTACCCCACTGTGAGAAGCAGAGCGTGACCGAGGATAAGGTACACCGCCGGCTTGCCCAACGCACGGTGTGTGGCCATCAGGCGGTCCTGGCCGAACACTCGATCGAGCACCGGGATTCTCGCGGCAAGCACCAGCATGATCAAGATGAGATCGGTACCGATGAGCCCCGCGACGATACCAATGCTGGTGACCGCTGCGCCCACAGTGCCGAATTGTCCGGCACCTCCGTACGCGAGATAGAGGGCTACCGCCGCAGATGCCGAGATCCAGCTAATCGAGACGAGAAGGTCGGCCGCCCGCCTGCGGCGACGAAATCGCTCACGCCGGTCGACGGGCGCGGAGGGAGCCAGATTCCAGTTCTGCACCGGCGTACTTGTAGCCATTGGACTCACCCGCCCTCTTCCGACTGGCCTGTTTGCCAAGTTCAGAATCCCAAATCGGGATATGGACGCGCCTTTAAATACGACCGTTCTGCGTGTGTTTCCTTACATCTTGGGTATCAGTACAAGAGCGATAAGTCCGCGTTCGCCATTTGTCACTTGCGCCGTTCCGTTCGCGGAATGCGCAATCGCCTGGACGAGAGCAAGGCCAAGACCACTGCCGCCGGTGCCAGCGCTGCGCGACTCGTCGGGGCGACTGAACCGGTCGAAAGCAAACGGCAGGAATGCCGCCGGGATGCCGGGCCCGTCGTCGCTCACGGTCACTTCGACACTTTCGTCGACCTGCCGAAGCGTAAGCGTCACGTGCCCGCCACGATCGACGGCCGTGACGGCGTTCGAGAGCAAATTGTCGAGCAGCCGCGAGAATGCGTCGGCATCGAGGGCGTATCGCGCAAACTCGTCGAGTTCGCCCATCTCGTAGCCGACATCCACCTCCTTCGACAGGGCGAGCATTCGCGCGCGATCGACGGAACCCATCGCCTCAGAGACGAGGTCTTGCGTCGAGCTCACGCCGGTGCTCACCGAATCGCCTTCGATTCGTGACAGTTCGAGAAGACTCGCCGCAAGCGACGACAGGCGAGCAATGGATGCTTCCGCCCCTTCGATCTCCAATGCAAGCGCCCTGGCATCGCCGAAGCTGTCGTGGGCGAGTTCGAGCTGGGTGCGCAGCGCCGCGAGTGGCGTGCGAAGCTCGTGGGCGGCATCCGAAACCATTTGCTTCTCGCGTTCGGTCGACCGACGCACCCTCTCAAGGAACGCATTGAGTGTCTTGGCCAGCGCCGCAATCTCATCGTCGGCCGGCCCCACGGGCAGCAGCTCCCCGGCATCCAGACCCCCAAGCCCGTCCGCGCGCTTGCGCATTGCGCCTACCGGCCTGAGGGCGAAGGTCGCGAGGAGCCAGGAAGCGAGCCCGAACGCGATCAAGACGAGCAGGCTTCCGATGAACAGCGAGCGGTCGAGCCCGTCGAGCGCCAGGTCGCTCGAAGCAGTGCTTCGCGCTGACCACAGCGACCATCGACCACTCGCGGTTGATATCGTCTCGCCAACCACCACGTACGGAACACGCCCGGCCAGTGTCGAGAACGTCTCCTGCCCGCCCGCGCGATGTTCGAGTATCTCGTGAATGTCGTGCGGCATCGTGTCGACGGCAACCCGGCCGTCAGCGCTTCGGATGTACACCAGCATTCCGGCGCTCGGCTGGTCGACCGGCTCGTTCGGATTCGCGGCAAGATCTTTCTCGAACGACGCGAGGTCGGTGCTTGCGAGGCTCAGGTTGGATGACTCGAAGATGGCCTCGACATTCGCCCGCACGGCAAAAGCGGCAATCCCCGCTACGGCAATTGCGACCAGAAGGCTGCCGATCGTGATCCTGGCCCGTATGGACAAGCGTCGCCAGAACATCTCACTGCCCGACGATCTTGAGCGCGTACCCGGCTCCGCGCACGGTTTGAATCGTGACGCCGCTCTCGACCGGCTCAAGCTTGCGCCTCAGGTACCGCACATACTGGTCGACAATGGTCGGATCGATGTGTCGCGTCGTGCCCCAGACATCCTGAAGTATCTCGGTGCGGCTAACCACCCGACCATCCTGAGTTGCGAGAAATCGCAGGAGCGAAAACTCCTTGGTGCTCAGTGGCAGCGGTTTGTCGTTCAAGGTCGCTCGCACCGCCTGCACATCGAGTTGGAGCATGCCCACCTTGATCACCGCCTTCGGCACCGCGCTGTCTCGCCGCACGAGAGCCCGAATTCGTGCGCTGAGTTCGGCGAATGCGAAGGGCTTCGTCAGATAGTCGTCCGCGCCCGAATCGAGTCCGAGCACGCGATCATCGATCGAGTCGCGGGCCGTGAGGAGCAGGACGGGCAGCAGGTTGCCCTGGTTTCGCAGGTGGCGGCAGATCTCGAACCCATTCATCTCCGGGAGCATCACGTCGATCGCGGCGGCCGAGAACTCGTTGTTCGCAACAGCGATCAGCGCGTCGATGCCGTTCGCCACCCGAACAACGTCGTACCCCTCGTCCGCAAGCCCGCGCTCGAGGAGCGCACCCATTGCCGCGTCGTCCTCGACGATCAGGATCTTCGCCATGTCACCCTGCCTCGACGAACTCGCGGTGCATCGCCGTCTGCGCCAGCGCCGAGTAGAGGAAGAATCCGTTGAGCTGACCCCATCCGGCCGTCCACGTCAGCCGGGAGGCGATCTCCCAGATTGTTGGTTCGCCGCCCTCGGCGATCACCGCCGCCACCTCCCGGGATCGGTTGAGGTGATGTTCCTCCGATTGGCCAGCGCGCTCCCTGACGCCGACGAATCGATAACCGTGTCCGGGCAGCACCTCGTAGTCGTCGTATCGGCTGACCAGCTCGAGGCTCGCCAGATAGTCGGCGATCGGGTTCGTCTCGGTCGGCCCGCCAAGGCCGAGACCGCCGTGCATCGTCGGCAAGACGTGATCTCCCGTGTAGAGCAGCCGGTTCGCGTCGTCGCGGAGACAGCTATGCCCAGGGGTGTGTCCCGGGGTGCGCATCACAGTGATGTCGAAGCCGGGGATGTCGAGCTTCTGATCGTCCACAAGCAGTCGATCGGCGGTGAGCGGTATCTGGGGAGGCAGCCTGTCGGCCATGCGAAGAATCTCCGGCTGTCGATCATCCGGGACTCCCCAGCTCGAAAGCACCGCCTCTGGCGCGGCAGTCGACCACGCCCGGTTCACTCCGCCATTAATCGCCCGTTGCTCGAGCGCATGCAGTTGCACCGGCGCTCCGGATGCACCGCGCAGGCGCTCCGCCATTCCGATGTGATCCGGATGAAGGTGGGTCACGGTGATCGATTGCACGTCCGCAACCGCAGCACCGATTGCCTGCAGAGTCTCGACAAGGGTCTGCCAATTGTCATCCGAGTCCCATCCCGGATCGACCACATGCACGCCGCCGCGCGAATCCCGCATCAGATACAGGATCGAGTACGGGATGTGACCGCCGGGCATCGACAGCGGCAGCGCCCACACGTTGTCGCGCACCCGCTCGCAGCCGGGAACCACGCCCGCTTCGGACGCATCGAACTGGGTGATACTCGTTGCGTGCATTGACATCTTTCGTGAACGGCGGCCGGATGCCTCCGCGCTCGAACCTACACGTGCTCGCCAAATGCGCGCTCGCCAAATACGATGCGAAGCAAACGTTGCGCATCTCCCGCTGCACACGGTTGTATCGAGCCAGGAGTCACACGAGCTATTCGTCAGACGAGCTGGTCGTCAGAAAGGGGTGCGCCGTGGATGCATGGCCGCGCGGTATCAATGCGATCACTTTGTTCGTGGAGGATCTGGAAGCCGCTAAGACCTTCTACCAGGACGTGTTCGGCTTTCCGATCATGTTCGAGGACGACGACTCAGCGGTGTTCAACTTTGGCAATACCCTGATCAACCTTCTCAAGTCCACCGCAGCGGACGAGCTGATCGGGCCGGCGAAGGTGGCGAGTCCGGAGGCCGGATCGCGCACTCAGTTCACCATTGACGTGGATGACGTCGACGCCACGTGCGACAGACTGGCGGCCATCGGTGTGCAGCTGCTGAACGGTCCAATGGATCGTCCCTGGGGAATCCGAACCGCCAGCTTCAGAGACCCCGGCGGCCACATCTGGGAGATCGCGAAATAGCGAACGCGCGGATGCGCGGCGTTACCGCCCCAGCGCCATTGCGGCGGGGCAGTCGAACGGGTCACCACCAGCCGACAGTCCCACCCGATTCAGGTAGCGGATGACGATTCCGTAAGACTTGCCGACCGTGGTCTCCGTGTACTCGATGTCGTGCGTGCGGCAGTACTCCTTGGCGAAGGCCTGCGCGCGCTTGAGATGCGGGCGCGGCATATTTGGGAACAGGTGATGCTCGATCTGGAAGTTCAGCCCGCCCATGTAGTAGCTCACCCATCGTCCACCCGAAATGTTGCGCGATGTCAGCACCTGGCGGCGGAGGAAGTCGACCTTCGAGTCTCTCGCGAGAATCGGCATCCCCTTGTGGTTGGGGGCGAACGACGCACCCATGTACACGCCGAACACCGCGAGCTGCACTCCAACGAAGGCGAACGCCATGCCCGGAGGCAACAGCAGGAAGATCGCGGTGAGATACGCGACGACACGGGGGACGAGCATCGAGATCTCAAGCGCACGCTTGTCGACCTTGCCGCGCCCAAAGACCGTTCGGAAGCCGTGGAGATGCAGATTGAGTCCTTCGAACAGCAGCACGGGAAAGAATAGGTAGCCTTGGCGTTTCGTTGCCCACGCGTACAGGCCACGGGATTTTGCCGCGTCTTCCTCCAGGAACGACACGAAGTCGCGGTCGATGTCGGGATCCTTGCCCAGCACGTTGGGATTTGCGTGATGCCGGCTGTGTTTCGTCATCCACCACGAGTAGCTGATGCCCACGAACAGATTGGCAAGAGTTCGCCCGGCGGCGTCGTTTGCCCTGCCCGACTCGAACACCTGCCGGTGGGACGCCTCGTGCGCGAGGAACGCATACTGCGTGAAGACGATCCCGAGGGCGCCGGCGACCAGCAACTGAAACCACGAGTCGCCAAGCAGGATGAAGCCCGCGACAGCGCCGCAGAGCGCGAGCGACACGGCGCCGAACATCAGCAGGTAGAAGCCGGTCCTGCGTCGCAGCA
>JAUZFR010000149.1 GCA_030840335.1 Actinomycetota bacterium
GGTGCCGGCGTCCTTCGGGTCCGATCCACGCGCGGCGCTCATCGCACCGACCGCAGACACACCGCAGATCGAGAACCCCGCGGCGAGCAGCACCGCCTGGTCGCCCTCGAGCCTGAACAGGCGACCGATGAGCCAGGTGATTACGAAGCTCACACCCACGAGCGCGACGATGGCGAGGATGGTCACCCAGCCGAGCCTTCCAATCGTCTCGAGGCTCACCTGCAAGCCGAGCACCACGATACCGAGGCGCAGCAGTCGCCGCGCAGACACGGCAAGGCCCGCCTTCAGGACGCCATCCAGCGCAGGTCGCACGGCCGGAATGCATCCAAGGACGACTCCGAGGATCAGTGATGCGGTGAGCCACGGAAAACCCGGGATCAGCACGCTTACGCCGTAGCCCGCGGCTGACCCGGCTGCAGCAAGACCGAGCCCGGCGATTGTCTTGCGCGCGGCTGGGCCGCGCGACTCGCTTGCGGTCACTCGGGGTTAGGCCGATTGCGTGCGGGATTGCTGAGCGTGCCGATACCGTCGATCGTGATGTCGACGGTCTGTCCGTCCACGAAGCCGCCAAGTCCCGCCGGCGTTCCGGTCAGGATGAGGTCGCCTGGAAGGAGGGTCCAGATGTCGGACGCGAACGCCACGATCTCGGGAATACCGTGGATCATGTCGCGCGTGTTGCCGTGCCTGCGCGGTTCGCCGTCCACCCAGGTCTGGATGTCGAGCGCGCTGGTGTCGAGTTCGGTTTCGATAATCGGCCCGATCGGACAGAAGGTGTCATACCCCTTCGCGCGCGCCCACTGGCCATCAGAGAACATCACATCTCGGGCTGACACGTCGTTCGCGATCGTGTAGCCGAACACGTAGTCGGCGTAGTTCTCGGCCTTGATCTGCTTCGCGATGCGTCCGATTACGATCGCGAGTTCGCCCTCGTGCACGATGCGGCCTTCGACCGGCGGGATCTGGATGGTGTCCCCCGGGCCGACGATCGCGGTGTTCGGCTTCAGGAACAGCAGCGGAGTCTCAGGGCTGTCTACATGGATGTCGTCCTTGTGGTCTGCGTAATTGAGACCGACGCAAACGACTTTCGACCGTGGGATTACGGGAGCGAGAAGCTTGACCGTGTCCAGCGGAACGCGCTCTTCGGTCGGGTTGAACCCGTTAAACATGGGATCCCCGGCCAAAACGACAAGGTCGTCCCCGTCGACGATGCCGTACCTGGGGTCACCATCGGTGCTGAAACGCGCGATCTTCACGGTTCGAGCCTAGCGCCCACGGTCACTGCTTCCCCGGCGCGACGACGACCTCGATGCCCTGTGATCGCATGCGCCCAATATGTTCGACGGGCGTCTGCTCATCGACGATGACGATGTCGAATTCGGTAAGGCGCGCGAGGGCGTGCAGCGCGCGCTTCTCGAACTTGGTGTGGTCGACCAGCAGGATGCGCGTGGCCGATGCGTCAAACATGGCTCGTTTGGTGTCCACCGTTTCGAGTGTCTGGTGGAAAACGGTGTCGTCGGTGATGGCCGAGGTCGACATGATGAAAGTGTCCGCGCGGAGCTTTGAGATCGCCTCGTGGGTCATCCTGCCCATGAATGCGCTGCACCAGTTGTAGTACTCGCCGCCGAGAGCGAGAAGAGTGATTCCGCGAATGCCGTTGAGCTCCACCATGAGCGTCAACACGTTGGTGATGACCGTCAAGGGAGCCTTCGTCGAGAGGTGGCGCGCCATGTGAAGCACTGTCGTCGAGTCATCGAGGAAGATCGCCTGGCCCGGCTCGATGAAGTTCATCGCGGCAAGCGCAAGAGACTCCTTTTCTGCGATCTGACGGCTCGAGCGGTAGACGTCGCTGGACTCCACCAGGCTCGTCGACAGTGCGGTCGCGACTCCGCGTGACTTGCGCAGCAGGCCGCGACTCTCGAGCTCGTCGAGGTCTCGGTGAACAGTCATCAGGCTGATCTCGAATCGTTCAGCGAGCTGTTCGATGCGAATGGCGCCCTCCGCCATCACTGCCTCAGTGATGGCGCGCTGTCGAGTCAGTTGACGTGACTGACGACTGTCCCCGGGGAGCGTGTCCGTCATGTGATGTCCGTCGCTTCGTCCAGCACGGCCTCGAGGGCGGCCGGATCGTGCGCGAACCGGCCGAGGAAGAGTCCGTCGACCGCATCACCGAATGTCGTGAGCAGCCCGGGTCCCGCACTGCCGCCGTAGATGACTGGCGAACCGGCGAGCTTTGGATGCGCGTCCAGCCAGCCCCGCAGCCGTGAAGCCACAGCGCCGACGTGGTCCAGACTCGCTGACTGTTCAGCGCCGATCGCCCAGCCCGGTTCGTACGCGACGGTGATCGGCGCGGCGGGGGCATCCGGGTCAACGTGCGCAAGTGCGGACTCAAGTTGATGGATGCAGCTGGCCGCGGCATCCTGAACGCCGCCCCGCGCCTTCTCCCCGACGCACAGCACCGGTCGCAGACCGTTCCGAAGGGCGGCAGCCAGCTTGCGCGCGACGACTTCATCGTCTTCGCCGAAGAGAAGACGACGCTCCGCGTGGCCCACCTCGACGAGCGTGCAGCCGAGCTGGCGAAGGTCCGCGCCGCTCACTTCGCCGGTGAACGCGCCACGGTCCTCCCAAAACAGGTCCTGGGCGCCGACGGCGACACGAGTGCCGGCAAACACTCCGATGACGGCCGACAACATCGGAAACGACGGCAACACAAACAGGGATACCCGCCCGGAAACAATCGCTTCATGTCGCCGCGCTAGCTCGGCAACAGCCGTGCTCCAGGCGACGGTCTCACCGGGATCGAAGTACATCTTGAGGCCAACTCCGACAACGATCGCGCGGCCACCGCCCTCGGCGTCAGGCTGACTCATGCTCTTCGTAGTCCGACAGGATGGCGACCTTTTCGGCCGACGCGGATTTCTCGTCGAACTCGTAGGTCAGCCATTCGCGCGCGAGCCGACGAGCCAATTCGAGCCCGATGACGCGCTGTCCGAAGGCCAGTACCTGGGCGTTGTTGCTCAGCACGGCACGCTCGACCGAATAGCTGTCGTGCGCGGTGACCGCGCGGATCCCGGCAACCTTGTTGGCAGAGATTGCCACGCCGAGGCCCGTGCCGCACACCAGCAGGGCGCGATCGGCCCTGCCCGCGGCCACGATCTCCGCCGCAGCGATTGCAACGGTCGGATACGCGGTGTGGCTGTTTTCATCCACGCCGACGTCTTCGACGACTTCCACGTCGGGATTCGCCTCGAGGTCGGCCTTCAGCGCCTCTTTGTACGTGTAGCCCGCGTCGTCGGAACCGACGACGATACGAAGTTTGTGATTCATTCCGTGTCTCCCTGATTCGTGGTCAGCGTGCTGGCGATCGCATCAATTGCGAGCGCGAGCGAGATGGCTCCGGGGTCGGGCGTCCCGAGGCTCTTCTCCATGTGGGGTCGGGCGCGCCCGATGCGGGGAAGAAGGTCGGCCGTCGAATCGGCCGCCGCCTGCGCGTCGACGGATGCCGCCCGCCACGCCTCGGCAGTGCCGTCGCCCGCAGCGGCTCGAGCAGTCAGCGCGTCGACGAACGGAGTGAGCGCGTCCAGCATCGTCTTATCGCCGAGTTGCGCTTTGCCGAAGTTCGCGATCGCGTCTCTCGCGCTCGTGACGGCCGCTGCGATGGCAGCTGCGGTGGGCGCATCCGTGTCACCGATCTCGGTGCCGATGGTGCGGAGCGCAATGCCCCACAGCGCGCCGGATGTACCGCCCCCACGATCTGCCCACGCATCGCCAGCCGACGTGAGGATGGTGCCGGCACCCGCGTCTCGCCCCGCGACATCGCGCGCGGCCGCGAGCGCCGCGGTCGCGCCACGCTGCATCCCAATGCCGTGGTCCCCGTCACCCGCGATCGAATCGAGTCGTCCGAGTTCGACGAAATTGGTGTCGATGACAGTCTTGACCGCGGCGATC
>JAUZFR010000049.1 GCA_030840335.1 Actinomycetota bacterium
CTACAGGTCGGTGCGCGACGTATCCATCGTGTTCCGGCCGCCGCGCAGGATCCCGCGAAGGAACCCCGCACCCCAGCTCAGGTGCATCGTCGGAAGCACGAGAATGAACAGCCAGCGATCCTTCCACGACTTGCCGTTCTCGTAGACGAGGCCGAGCCAGATCAGTAACAACACGTAGGCGACGAGTCCGATGTGCACGGCGAACGCGAGCAGGCTGAGCTTGCCCCAGTGGATCACGCCGGTCAACTGGAGTGTGCCGCCGACGATACTGATGATGAACGCGATGACCAGCAGCGGTGGTGCGAAGAATCGCCACGGTGTCTGCCCGGGATGGCGGCGCACGAGTTCCCCGCGCCAGACTCCCGTTGTGAAGAACTGCCGGGCCAGCTTGCGCCAGTTTTCGCGAGGCCAGTACGTGACGCGCAGTTGCGGATCGAACCAGACGGTGTGGCCCGCCTCGCGGATGCGCAGGTTCAGTTCCCAATCTTCTCCGCGCCGGAGCGACTCGTCATACCCGCCGACCTCTGCGAGCACTTCGCGCTGAAACACGCCGAGGTACGCGGACTCGCCTGGGCCTTCGGTACCGCCTGCGTGGTAGCTCGCGCCGCCAAGCCCGAACCTGCTGTTGTACGCGCGCGCAACGGCCGCCTGGAACGGCGTCTTCCCGTTGGCGTGCATGATGCCGCCGACGTTCGCGGCACCGGTTCGCCTTAGTGTGTCGACTGCGCGCGTCGTGTAGCCGGGCGCCAGCTCCGAGTGAGCGTCGATGCGAACGATGATCGGATGTTTGCTCGCCTCGATCGCGAGGTTCAAACCCGCGGGGATGTCGGTGTTGGGGTTATTCACGAACGTGACGCGGGCATCCTCTGCGGCGAGGCGTTCGACGATTTCGTTGGTGCCGTCCGTGGACGGCCCGAGCGCCAGAACGAGGTCTTGTTCACCCGGATAATCCTGGCTCAGAACGGTTCGAACAGCGCCCTCGACGTACTCTCGCTCATTCAGCACGGGCATTACATACGAGACGCCGGGTACTGCGTCGTCGAAGGTTGCCATGTGGTCCAATGCGTAGCTCAGCGGGTCGGTCGAGCCTACCAGCCGACAAAGAACGGGCGCGGAAGCGCGGCGTGAACCGCGCCTCTGCGCCCGTTGTTTTTGACAGTTACTTGAGCTCCCCAAGCGTTACCGTCGTCTTCGAGACGTGGCCGTCGCGGGTGTAGGTGACGTCGGCCTTGGCTCCGGCCTCGAGCACGCGTACCTGCGCGGTGAGGTCGGTGCTTCCGGTAATGGGGATGTTGTTGAAGTTGGTGATGATGTCACCTGCGCGGAGGCCCGCAACCGCGGCTGCACCTCCAGCGACCACCGAGTGGATGCTCGCGCCCACCGTGGTTGCGTTGGTCTGGCTGGAGTCCGCGGTGACATCCTCAACGGATGCGCCGAGCAGGCCGTGCGTCGCCTTGCCGGTCTTGATCAGGTCATTGGCGATGCGCTGAGCAACGTTGGACGGAATAGCGAACCCGACACCGATGCTGCCCGACTGGCTGCCAGCGGACGACGAGGAGTCTCCTGTGCTGGCAATCGCGCAATTCACGCCGATCACACGACCGTCGCTATCGAGCAGCGCACCACCCGAGTTGCCCGGGTTGATCGCGGCGTCCGTCTGGATCACCGAGAGCGAGATGGTCGAAGTCGCGGGCGAGGTCGAGCCACCCTGATCGGGCGTGGTGCCGAAGTTCCAGAAGTCGAACGGGCCATTCTGGCCGCTGCCGCCACCGCTGCCGCCACCCGAGCTGTCGCCACCCGTGGATGGAGCCGCCGACGATGCAACGGTGATGCTGCGGTTCAGGGCGCTGATGATGCCGTTGGTGACCGTACCTGCGAGGCCAAGAGGTGCGCCGATCGCGATCGCGGTGTCACCGACGTTCAGCTTGGACGAGTCCGCCCACTTTGCGGGCTGCAGCCCGCTGACGTTCTGCATCTTGATGACTGCGAGGTCATCGATGGGGTCCAAACCAACGACCTTGGCATCCAGGAGTCGACCGTCGTTGGTCTCTACCTTGATCTTGGCGCTGCCGGTTTCGCCGTCGAGCGTCACGACGTGCGTATTGGTGAGAACGTAGCCGTCTGAACTGAGGATGATGCCGGAACCTGTGCCCGCCGCATCCGTTCCGGTGACGTTGATTGTCACGACGGAGGGTGATGCGTTCACCGCGACTGCTGTGATCGTTGTCGCGTTCTTGCTGTCATTTACAGTGATGCTCGGGGAGTTCGGGGTGGATGAGGTCGAACTGGTGTGGGATCCGGAGTAAGCCAAAATGCCGATTCCTGCGCCGGAGGCTCCCCCGACGAGGGCCGCGACCGCGGCTACGGCGACAACGACACCAGCGCCTGCGCGCTTCCTGGCGGGTTGTTCGGCCGGGGTCGGGTTGTTGTCACCATTGCTGGGTGGCGGCGGCGTCACCGAGCTGTAGTACGAGGGGGCAGGGTTTGGCTCTGTGGGCGCGTCGGTCATGGAGAGCTCCTTTCAGCGGTGCAAGCATCATCCGCAAACCTGAACATTGTATTTGTCTTGGCTGGGCGTGGGCTGTCGGCCTCTGGTGCGGTGCACTCCATCATTTGCGCGGTGCGCGACTTGACGCAAATGGCTGCTATCGCATCGCCGTGGCAACCATTTGCGTCAAGTCGAGTAGGGATTGTCGAGCGGGGCAGGACTCGGCGGATTGCTGGATGACTAGCAGCCCGCACCTTTCGGAGTCTGTGTGCAGTCTCGCCCCACGAGGACCGTAGTCGCGTCTCCCACCGAGGTCTTCAGGCGGTTTGCAGGCACTGTGAGCGTTCCTGTCACGGGGAGCCACTCGTCATCGGCAAACTTGTACTCTGCAGCGAACTCGACGCCGAGATCGATGTAGTAGATGCCGGTGTGCCTGTAGACGTGGCTTGTCGGTGTCGCGTCAAACTCGTGGGTGCCTTGTGCCTCCCACGACGCACCGCCTGTACCGCGAGCAGCCGATGTGCCGTCCCCGTACGCCCAGTGCCAGGCAACGGGACTGAACCGCACCGCCACCGGCTCGCCCAGGAGCCTTCCGTGCAGCACCTGGGGTCCGACAACCGAGTAGAAGTTGGTGTCGAGTCCGATGACCGTCCAGCCGCTGGGCTGCATGTGGTCGGTCCCGGGATTCGGATGGAACCGCCTGAGGTCTCGAATCGACACCGGACTGACGACGCCAAAAGGATCGCGATAGATGTAGTTGGGATCGCCCGGCTGCGGCATGTCGGTCGGATCCGCGGGGGTGGCGTTGCCGTCTTCTCCGCC
>JAUZFR010000067.1 GCA_030840335.1 Actinomycetota bacterium
ATCGCGTACCTCCTGCAGGCATCCGTCGAGTCCGGCTTCGAGTTGCCCGAAATCAAGCTGGCCGTTCTCAGCGAAAGCGAGTTCTACGGACGTACCGCCGGCTACGACTCCCGCCAGGTGAAGAAGCTCGCGGGTCGCCGCAAGAATGTCGTCGACCCCCTGCAGCTCAAGACCGGCGACTTCGTCGTGCACCAGACGCACGGCATCGGCAAGTTCCTCGAACTGACCCAGCGAGAGGTGTCGAGCGGCGGCCGCAATGCGGTGAAGAGCACTCGCGAGTTCCTGCTCATCGAGTACGCGCCCAACAAGCGCGGGTACCCGGGCGACAAGTTGTACGTTCCGACCGATCAGCTCGATCTGCTGACTCGCTACGTCGGCGGCGAGGCGCCCGCGCTCAGCAAGATGGGCGGCAGCGACTGGGCCGCGGCCAAGGGCAAGGCGCGCAAGGCCGTTCGCGACATCGCCGTCGAACTCGTGAAGCTCTACTCGGCGCGCATGGCGAGCCGCGGTCACGCGTTCCCGAAGGACACCCCGTGGCAACGTGAACTCGAGGAGGCTTTCCCGTTCGCGGAAACTCCCGATCAGCTCACCACAATCGACGAGGTCAAGCGCGACATGGAGTCGCCTATCCCCATGGATCGCCTGCTTTCCGGCGACGTCGGCTACGGCAAGACAGAGGTCGCCGTGAGAGCCGCGTTTAAAGCGATTCAGGATGGCAAACAGGTCGCGATGATCGTGCCGACCACGCTGCTGGTCAAGCAGCACGTGGAAACCTTCACCGAGCGCTTCGCCGGATTCCCGGTGCATCTTCGGGCTCTCTCGCGCTTCCAGACCGACAAGGAAGCGAAAGAGGCGATCGACGGACTCACCGACGGAAGCGTCGACATGGTCATCGGAACCCATCGCATCCTTGGCCAGACCGTCGCCTTCAAGGATCTCGGGCTCGTCATTATCGATGAGGAGCAGCGCTTCGGTGTCGAACACAAGGATGCGCTCAAGAAGCTGAAGACGAACGTCGACATCCTCGCGATGTCGGCAACGCCGATCCCGCGCACGCTCGAGATGGCCGTGACGGGCATCCGCGAGATGTCGACGCTCGCGACGCCGCCCGAAGACCGTCATCCGATTCTCACCTTCGTCGGGCCATACTCCGACAAGCAGGTCGCGGCCGCGATTCGCCGCGAACTGCTGCGCGAAGGCCAGGTCTTCTATGTGCACAACCGCGTCTCATCCATCAATCGCGTCGCGGCACAGATCGCCGAAGTTGTACCGGAGGCGCGCATCGCGGTCGCGCACGGGCAGCTTCCTGAGCACGTACTCGAGCAGGTCATGGTCGATTTCTGGGAGCGCAAGTTCGACGTTCTCGTGTCGACGACGATCATCGAGACCGGGCTGGATATCGCGAACGCAAACACGCTGATCATCGATCGCGCCGACAAGTACGGACTCTCGCAGCTCCATCAGTTGCGCGGACGCGTCGGTCGGGGGCGCGAGCGTGCCTACGCCTATTTCCTTTATGACGAGATGAAGCCGCTGTCCGAAACTGCCCTCGATCGGTTATCGACGATCGCGGCGAACAACGATCTCGGATCGGGCATGCAGATCGCGCTCAAGGATCTCGAAATCCGCGGCGCGGGCAACCTGCTGGGTGGTGAGCAGTCCGGGCACATCGCGGGCGTCGGCTTCGACCTCTACCTGCGGATGATCGGCGAGGCGGTCAGCACCTTCCGTGGAGATGTCGCCGAGGGGCAGACCGAGCTGCGGCTTGAGCTGCCGGTGGATGCGCACATCCCCGAGGAATACGTCGAAAGCGAGCGCCTCCGTCTCGAGGCCTACCAGAAGCTGTCGACGGCGTCGGCTCCTGCAGCGACTCCAGAGCAGATCGATGAGGTGCTCGAGGAACTCACCGATCGCTACGGCGATCCGCCCATTCAGGTGCTCAACCTGATTGCCGTGTCGAAGCTCCGCAGAGTCGCGCAGAAGACCGGGCTTTCTGAGGTCGTCGCGATGGGCGGTAATCTGCGCGTCGCGCCAGCCGAACTGCCGGATTCGATCCAGGTGCGGTTGCAGCGGATGTACCAGGGCTCGCGCTACTTCGCGCAGGCAAAGGCTCTCAGCGTGCCGATGCCGCGAGTGAATGGCGAGCCCCTGCAAGACGCGGACCTGATCCAGTGGGTGTCCGGGCTGCTCGGCGCGATTTTCCCGACGCCCGTCGAGGTTCCGGTCGCCACAGAATAGCTAGCCTTCGAGTTGCTAGCCTTCGAATGGCTAGCCGTCGAGTTGCTAGCCGTCGAGCTGCCGTCCGCGGTGAACGTCGGGCGGGAAATAGTGTTCCTCGGTCGGCACGGTCTCACTGAACTCGATCGCGGCCGCGCGGTACTCCCTGTCGCGTCCGGTGAGTCTCTGGGTCTGTTGTCGGCGATATTCTGCCCAGGACGGCACGACGAACACTTCGAGCAGTGAGTCCGGGCGTTCGCCGCTGCGATATAGACGCCAGCGGGTCGCGCCCGTGCGCAGGCGCGATCGGCGAACATCCTCCATGGCGCGTTCGAACTCGGAGATGTTCTGCTGTACAACGCGATAGGTCACCATCACGGTAACCGGACCGTCGGTGGGGTGCGGTTCGAAGACGAGTGTCGGAACGGGCCATGAAAGATCGATCGTGCGATCAATTCGGCCGGTCTGAGGCAGTAGCGGCCACAGGCGCACGCTCGCGCCAACGAGCAGTAGCAGCCCACCAGTAACAGCGAGAGCAGCGCTACTGCCGATGGCTTCCGCGACGAGCCCCCACAGGTAAGAACCGATCGCCATCGTTCCCATGAACACCAGGATGTATGCGCCGCCCCCTCGGGCGCGCACCCATTGGGGGAGCGTGAGCTGCAGCGACGCATTGAGCACGGTGAGCGTCCCGATCCATGCGGCGCCGGAAAAGACGAGCAGCACAAGGGTCGGCGCGAAGGGCAGAAAACCGCTGGCGACCGCGCCGATCGCGAAGAGGATGGCGCTCGCGGCGATGACGATGTTGTCGCTCACGCGGGCGCGGGCGAACGGCAGCACGAAGATCCCGAGCACGGCGCCGACCCCGAGCGCCCCAAGCATCACGCCGTATCCGGCCGAGTCCAGATGCAGGTGATCCCGCGCGACCAACGGGAGGAGCGCCCAAAGACCGCTGGCGGGCAGAGCGAACAACGCCGACCGCAGCAGGATTCGCCTGATCAACCCCGCGGACGCGATGTACCGGATGCCCGACGCCAGCGCTGCCCACGTTGGTTCGCGATCGTCGAGGCC
Organism: Actinomycetota bacterium; assembly: GCA_030840335.1. GTDB lineage: Bacteria > Actinomycetota > Actinomycetes > Actinomycetales > Microbacteriaceae > Galbitalea. The sequence continues at coordinate 3,289 of JAUZFR010000067.1, forward strand.
GGGCTGCGGCGGTCGCTTCCACCAGATGAGCGCTGCCGCCGCGGCGATGAAGCTGAGCGCGTTGAGGCCGAACACCACCGGGGTTCCGAGTAGGGCGAGCACAACGCCGGCGAGAGCTGGGCCGATCGCTCGCGCGCCATTCACGGTCACGCCACCCAACCCGGAGGCCGCGGCGATCTGTTCGCGAGGCACGAGTTCGGGCTGGATAGCCTGCCAGGCGGGTGCGGTCAGCGCGGAGGCCGCGCCGAGCAGAAAGGTGAACAGCAGCAGGAGCCACGGGGTGAGACCGTTCGCCGCGGTCACGATGGTCAACACGATCGTGATCACGCCACTGGCGACGGATCCCCAAATCAGGAGCTTGCGCCGATCGAACGAGTCGGCGAGCACTCCTGCAGGCAGGGACAGCAAGATGGATGGTGCGAGACTCGCGGTCTGTACGAGTGCGATGACGGTTGCGGTCGCAGCTGTCTCGACCAGAAACCATTGAGCGCCGACGGTCTGCATCCAGGTGCCGATGTTGGAGCCGAGTTGCGCGAACCAGAGCACTCGGAACACCGGTATGGCCAGTGGTGCCCACGGTGAGATCCCGCCCAGCTTTGTCGCCGTCATGTCGCGCCTCCCTGGGTCTTGCGATGCGCGCGCCGCATTAGCCGCGCAAGCCCAGTGTGAACGGGAGCACCCCTTCTGCGCCAGACTGACGCACCTGCCGGGACGCGACGGTGAGAGTCCAGCGGGAGTCGGCGAGGTCGTCGACGAGCAGGACGGGGCCGGTGGTGTTCGCGATTGTCTCGGTGAGTTCGGCTCCCACGATGAAGGCGTTCCAGACACTCGACAGGCGGTAGGCGCTGTTGCCGCCCGATTCACCGCGTGGCCCATCGCCGACGAGGTCGAGCGACCCGAGATAGGGCAGCCGGCCCGCGCCCGCCAGGCCCCGCGCGATGGAGTCGACGAGCAGTGGATGCGAGCGACTCGGCATTCCGACGACGCCGACTGGCCGGTTTTCCCAGCCCCAGTCTGCGAGCACCCGCACGCACGCGGCAATCACGGCGGGACTGGCTGGAGCATCCGGGGTGCCGGGTGCGAAGAGTTCGCGCAGCGTGTTGCCCCAGCCGAGGTCGGTGAGGCGGGCGAGGGCTCGGCCCTCCAGCATCCTTTCGTCGGGCTTGATGTTGCCCTTCACCGGCACGCCGAGTCGGTCGGCGCCGGTCGGCCATTGTGCGCGTGGGTCGATGGGAACGCCGACGCGGTCGAGCGACGAGCTCGCGCTTGCGGTGGCCTCTTCGAGTACGTCGGCCGGGTACCACGCGCCCGCGCAGTTGTCGCAGCGCCCGCAGGGCTTGGCGGTGTCATCATCCAGAGAGCGCTGCAAATACTCCATGCGGCACTCGGTCGTGCGCTCGTATTCGAGCATGTGCTCTTGCTCGGCGACTCGTTCGGCGGCGATGCGTTCGTAGCGCTCGCGGTCGTAGGTCCATGGCTGGCCCGTGGCGATCCAGCCGCCCTGCACCCGTTTCACGACACCGTCGACATCGAGCACCTTGAGCAGAAGTTCGAGCGGGTTGCGCCGGATGTTGACCCGCGCTTCGAGAGCCGGTGTCGACATCGGGGTGTCGCTGAGTTCGTTCAGGATGGCTTCGGCCCGAGGCTGGTCGGGCATGGATGCGGTGGCGAAGTATTTCCAGATGGCTTCGTCTTCGCTGCCGGGGAGGAGCAGCACGTCGGCGTTGGCAGTCGCTCGGCCAGCGCGACCGACCTGCTGGTAGTACGCGACCGGCGAAGAGGGAGCACCGAGGTGCAACACGAATCCGAGGTCGGGCTTGTCGAATCCCATCCCGAGCGCACTCGTCGCGATCAGAGCCTTGACCGAATTCGACTTGAGCAGCCCCTCGGATTCTTCACGCTCGGCCGGATCGGTCTGACCCGTATATGCGCGCACGTCGTGGCCGGCCTGCCGCAGCAGCCTGGCGGTGTCCTCGGCGGCCGAGACCGTGAGTGTGTAAATGATTCCGCTGCCGGGAAGCTCGGCGAGGTGGCTCAGCAGCCAGCCCAGTCGAGTTCGCGCATCCGGAAGCTGCAGTACCCCAAGTCGCAGCGACGCCCGAGCAAGTGGCCCCCGAATCGTGACTACCTCTGTGCCGCCCAGCTGCTCCGCGCCTCCGAGCTGCTCCGCGACATCCAGCACGACGCGAGTGTTCGCAGTAGCGGTGGTCGCCAACACGGGGACCTGCGAAGGCATCTGCGCTATCAGGTCGCGCAGCCGCCGGTAGTCGGGGCGAAAGTCGTGACCCCAGTCGGAGATGCAGTGCGCCTCGTCCACCACGAGCATCCCGACTCGTTGAATCAGCGCGGGAAGCTGGTTCTCGCGAAACGACGGATTGTTCAGCCGCTCGGGAGAAACGAGCAGCACGTCGACTTCATCGCGCGCGAGCTGCGCCTGCACATCGGCCCACTCATGCGGGTTCGTCGAGTTGATCGCGACGGCGCGGACCCCGGCACGCGCGGCCGCAGAAATCTGGTCGCGCATCAGGGCAAGCAGCGGCGAAACGAGGATGGTCGGCCCGGCGCCCTGACGCCGCAGCAGCAGCGTTGCGACGAAGTACACCGCGGATTTGCCCCACCCCGTTCGCTGCACGACCAGCGCGCGGCGCCGCTCATCCACAAGGGTTTCGATGGCTTCGAACTGGCCTTCGTGAAACTCGGCGTCGTCGCGACCGACCAGGGTGCGCAGTATGGAAAGGGCGGATGCGCGAGTGTCTGTCACGCATCCAGCTTGTCAGGTGCGACCGACGCGGGGGTCAGTCAGGCATCTTCCATTCAGCAAGAAACTCGTCGGGCGACATGTGGAGGAGATCAGCTTGCGCTGTTGCGAGAAGGGATTCGGGATTCGCGTGCTCTGAAGTGGTGCGCACAACTTCTGAGCCGTCATCACGGCGACGAACCACGAGATCAACGGGGAGGGCAACGTGGGAACCTGTCTTTCCCCGTCGAGGATGCTCGACGAGTGCAGCTTCGTAGACGGTGGATGCGGGTTCCATGGGGTCAGTATCGACCCTGTTTCATGCAAAACCGCTGACATCCGCCCGTGAGTACCTGAGTTTTCAGAGATCGTTATGTTGCACGATAGACAGATGACCGTCCAGATCAAGCGAATCTACGAGCATCCGGATCACGCCGACGGATACCGCGTTCTCGTCGACCGACTCTGGCCGCGAGGCGTCTCGAAGCAGTCCGCCGAACTGGATGTCTGGATGAAGGAAGTCGCGCCGTCGACGGCTTTGCGCATCCAGTTCAACCACAGGCCGGAGCTATTCGAGGAGTTCGCGGCGAGCTATCGAACCGAGCTGGATGCGAACCCGGCGGCGGATGAGCTGCGCGCACTGATCCGGGAGCACGATTCGCTGACGCTGCTCTACGGAGCACGGGACACGGCGGTCAACCACGCCGTGGTGTTGAGGGA
>JAUZFR010000072.1 GCA_030840335.1 Actinomycetota bacterium
TAGTTCCTGCACTCGTGGCGCCACTTCGCGTCCGAGTAGTTCGATCGTGCGTGCCCTGGCTTCGCGTGGCAGGTGCATGATGTCGTACTTCAAGTCGAAGCGGCTCAGCTTGAGATCGCGAACGGTGTCGGCGATCTTGCGCGCGACGGTCTCTGGGGAGCCGACGAACAGCGCGCCCTCCTCGACCTCCGCCTCGAACCGCTCGCGCGTTGGCGCGTAGAACCCTCGTTCCTCGGCCAGTTGTTCCACGACCGGCTGCCAATAGCGCCACCAGGTCTCGCGGGCCTCCTCGTCCGTGTCGGCAATGAGTCCGAGAGAATGCTCCCCAATCGGCTGGACTGGATGCCCGAACTTTTCGAGTGCGCGCAGGTAGAGCTCGACGTGGCCGGCGAACCGCTGCGGGCGTCCGCCGATGATGGCGAGCATGAGGGGGAGGCCGAAGCGGGCCGCTCGTACCACCGAGTCGGGGCTCCCGCCCACCCCGATCCAGGTCGGGATGCCGCCCGGCCGCATCTGCGGATGCAGGGTCTGATTCACGAGCGGCGCGCGCACGGAACCCGACCAGGTTACCGACTCCTCCTTCTGCAGCCGCATGAACAGCTCGAGCTTCTCCTCGAAGAGATGTTCATAGTCGGCGAGGTCGTAACCGAAGAGGGGGAACGACTCAGTCGCGGAGGCGCGGCCGAGGATGAGCTGCGCACGGCCGTTCGAAACCGCGTCGAGTGTCGAGAACTCGTGGTACAGCCGCACGGGATCGTTTGTGCTGAGCACGGTGACCGAGGTACCGAGCTTGATACGCTCCGTCGCTGTGGCGATCGCGGCGAGCAGCACGGGCGAGGCGGAATCGTTGTGGCCAGCGCGGTAGTGCTCGCCGACGCTGAACACATCAAGGCCGACCGACTCAGCAAGTCGGGCCTCCTCGATGAGGAGACGTACGGTCTCGGCGTCGGACAGCATCCGCCCATCGGCCTCCGTCGCCACCTCACCGAACGAGTTGAGTCCCAGTTCGAATTTGCCGGCCATTCTGCATCCTCCAAGTGATTGACATGTCAATTATGTGCCGATATGATTGACATGTCAATTAGGAGAACAATGGCGGAGCCGACCACCACCCGACGCGCACGCCGGTCACCGACTGCGGAGGAGTTGCGCACCTGGCGCGCTTTCATCGAGAGCACCGACACGCTCAGGTCGGCAATCGCGGCACGCTTCCAGGAAGACGGCGGTTTGTCGGAGGGCGACTACTCGGTACTGCTCGCCCTCACGGAAGCAGGGGAGCGGACGATGCGGTCGTCCGATCTCGCGGCGCAGGTCGGGTGGGAGCGCAGCAGGCTCTCGCATCACCTGGGCCGGATGGAACGACGGCAACTCATCCGCCGGGAGGAGTGCGCGACGGACAACCGCGGTGCGGAGGTGACCCCGACCGCCGTCGGCGTCGAGATATTCCGCAGGGCTTCAGCACCCCACATGCACGCGATCCGCGAGCTATTCCTCGATGCGCTCACGCCAGCCCAACTGGACGCGGCGAGCGAGTTGGCGGGAGCGCTCCAGGCGCACCTGGCCGCGATCAAACGCAGCTGAGTCATTTCCAATGACGCGCCGTTATCGGCGCTTGAGAACAGGTTCCTCGGAGTAGTAGCCTGCTTCGATAGTCGTGATCTGATCTGAGGAGGTGAGCCCCATGAACACTGTGTCCATTTTGGGTGCTCCCTCGATTTCACGACCGCGCGACTGAAGTAGCTGTCGCAGGGAGCGCTTCAACGCACTCTCAGAAGGCTACGAATATGCACTCACTTCACTTCGCCGCGGATGTCGCGTCACAAGACGTCATCGAGCGGTCATTTACTCTGGGCGAGATTCACGGCGTCCTCTGGTCGCCACTGTCGCCCCTGCCAGGCGTCCCTCTGCTGCTCATGGGGCACGGCGGTGGACTCCACAAACGGGCTCCGGGTTTGGTTTCCCGCGCCCGGGCGATGGTCGTCGAACAGGGATTCCATGTAGCGGCGATTGACGCGCCGGGGCACGGAGAGCGTCCTCGGTCGGCTCAAGATCAGCGCTGGGTCGATTCGATGCTGCAGGCACGAGCTGCCGGCGAGTCGCTCGCCCCCAGCATCGCCGCCTATAACGGTTCTCTCGTCGAGCGGACGGTACCGGAATGGCGGGCCACGATCGACGCCTTGCAGGAGCTGCCCGAAATCGGCACGGAAGCCCCGATCGGCTATCAGGGGATGACGCTTGCGACTGCGATTGGCATCTCGCTTGCGGCGGTGGATGAACGCATCCGGGCCGCGATTTTCGGTGGGGTGTTTGTTTACGATGCCGTGCTCGCGGCGGCCCGCCAGGTCACGATTCCGATCGAATTTCTCATGCCGTTGGACGATGCTGAAATTGATCGGACGTCGGGTCTGGAGGTGTTCGATGCATTCGCGTCGGTTGAGAAGACGCTGCTCGCGTTTCCGGGTAGTCACTTTCGTGTGCCTGTAGGGCAGCTCGATACCCGGTTCTTCGCACGGCATTTCAATCGAGTCGCCGCCGCCGCTGGTTGATGGCCGACGCACCGCGTCCTCGCTCAACTTGCGAGGGTGCGGCGAATGGCTACAGTCGGCACCGTGTGACAAGTCACAGGTCTGCCATGAATTTCGAACAACTGCTACTGTTTCGATATGGCTGTGCAGTCGAAAACCAGACAGGACGATGCGTACCAGCGGATCCGCGCCGACATTCTCGCGGGGCGGGTGAAGCCGGGTCAAAAACTGCCGTTCGCGGAGTTGTCCGAAAACTACCCGTTCAGTGTTGGTGTCCTGCGAGAAGCGCTTTCGCGGCTGGTTGAGCAGGGTCTTGTTGAGAACGAACCACAGAGGGGATACTTCGTTACCCCGATCTCCCGAACGGATTTGCTAAATCTGACGGTCGCCCGCGTGGAGATCGAGACACTCACGTTGCGCCATGCGATGGCTAATGGGGACTTTGCTTGGGAGTCCGAAGTGCTCGCAGCACATCATCGACTCGCGACGACCTCGTTTTATGCTCCCGGGGACCCGTCGCGAATCAGCGAGGAATGGGCTGAAGCGCACTCGGTATTTCACCAGACTCTGCTTTCGGGGAGCGAGAATCCGCGTTTGACCGCTATTGCGACTCAGCTGCGGGCCTCTGCGGAGCTTTATCGGCGTTGGTCCCTGCCGCTGGGTCACGGCGAGTCGCGGGACATCGCGCAAGAACACCGAGCAATTGTCGATGCGGTTCTTGGCCACGACGTCGAACTGGCGGTCCGTCGTCTCACGGATCACATCAACCTGACGACGACTCTTCTGGTGGAAGCGGGCGCCGCCGACCCTCTGGTCGCGGGCGACCGATAAGGGCTCATCGAATATCTTCGTGATATTTCGAAATTAGTTGCAAAATCCGAATATTGTCTTTAGGCTTTCTCTATCTCGCCGACCAGCTTCGCAATTGCGTGTGACGGTCGGATCGAATGAGGATTCCAAAGGAGACAGAGTTGTCAAAGAACCGGGCACCGAATCGCCCAATTGTCGCTCCCAAGTTTCATCACACGACGTTTACTACCCTCCGACTCGATGACATGGTCGCTTGGTATTGCAATGTTGCCGGCCTCACGCCGGTCTATCACGGCGAATCTGCCGCGTGGCTGACCAACGATGAAGCGAACCATCGAATCGCGTTCCTTTCCCCTCCGGGGCTGAAGAATCCGGTCGACAAGCCGCACACGATCGGGCTCCATCACACGGCGTTCGAATACGCGGATTTCGATGCGTGGATGTACAACTACGTTCGGCTCCGCGATTCGGGCATTGTGCCGTTCCTGACCCTCGACCACGGCATGACCATCTCCTTGTACTACGCCGATCCAGAAGGTAATGGCGTCGAGATCCAGGTCGACACCTTTGGCGATTGGAGCAAATCGAAAGAGTGGATGTCTGGTTCACTCGAGTTCGCCGAGGACCAGCTTGGAGCGCATTTCGACCCAGACAAGCTCGTTGAAGCGTGGCAGGCAGGGCTTTCGTTCGAAGAGATCCACCGGCGCACGCGAGCTGGGGAATACGCGCCCGCCGTCATACCAACCGACATATTCCTGCCCGAAGTTTATTAGGGCATCCAAATTCATTCGCCTGGCGAAACACTAAGGAGTTCTACGTGCGAATAGCTAATGTCGATGGCCGACTGTCAATTGCACTCTCGACAGGATTTGTCGATGTTGAGCGTGCGAGCGCCGGCCAATTCGGCTCGGATCCCCAGTCGATCTATGACCGCTGGGGCGAGTTCCGGGAATGGGCGCTCGGTGCACAGGCCAGTGAAGTTCAACCGAGAGGTGGCCAAGTACTGGGGTCGCCGGCACCTCGGCCCCGTCAGGTTTTCGCTATCGGGCTCAACTATCGCGAGCACGCCGATGAGTCTGGGTTTGATCGACCCGCGGAGCATCCTCCCGTCTTTACGAAATTCAGCAGCAGCATCACGGGTCCGGTTGGCGTGGTCGAGTTGCCAGAGAGAGGCAACGTCGACTGGGAGGTCGAACTCACTGCGGTGATCGGTAAGCCCGCCCGCAACGTCGCGGAACACGACGGGTGGAGCTATGTCGCGGGTCTCACGATTGGTCAGGACATCTCCGAGCGCAGCCTGCAGATGGCGTCCCCGGCTCCCCAGTTCAGCCTTGCCAAGTCGCTTCCGGGGTTCTCCCCGATGGGCCCCGATCTTGTCACTGTCGATGAATTCGACAACCCTGACGATCTCGCGCTCTCCTGCGAGATCAACGGCGAAACGGTGCAGGACGGCAGAACCGTCGACCTGATCTTTTCGGTGCCACGTCTGATCGAGTACCTTTCCGCGATCCTCCCGCTCTTTCCAGGCGACGTCATCTTCACGGGCACTCCGTCCGGCGTTGGCATGGGTCGCTCACCGCAACGATGGTTGCAGGATGGCGACGAACTCGTGAGCCGCATCGAAGGTATCGGTGAAATCCGTCAGACCTTTGTCGGTGAGCACCGGTGATCGGACACATTGTCGCTGTGAGGTGGAACGACAGCGCGACCGAAGAATTGATTGCGACCTTCGAGGATGGACTGCGGGCCCTGCCCGGAGTCATTCCTGAGCTGATTAGCTATCGGTTCGGCCGCGACCTCGCCCTGCGGCAGGGGAACGGAGACTTTGCGATCGTTGCGCAGCTGGCATCCGGCGACGACGTCCCGAAGTACCTGGACCATCCAGCACACCTGCGGGTCGTGAGGGAGTTGCTCGCCCCGATCCTGGCGGAGCGCACCGTGATCCAATTCGAGTGGGAACCGGACTTCGCAGCGTCAGTGTGACGTTTCGCGCAGCAGCGCGACGCCGGTCGCGGCCTGTGCCTCATCGAACGTTACGCCGGGAGCTAGCTCCCGCAGCACAAGTCCGGCATCCGTCACGTCAATGACCGCGAGGTCCGTGATGATCCGGCTTACTACCGCACGGCCTGTGAGCGGCAGGTTGCATTCGGCAAGGATTTTGTGTTGCCCGTCCTTTGTGACGTGCTCCATGACGACGATGACGCGGCGCGCGCCATGCACGAGATCCATGGCACCGCCGGGCCCCTTAATCAGTTTGCCCGGCACAGCCCAGTTGGCGATATCGCCCTTCGCGGAGACCTGCATGGCCCCGAGGAACGCGGTGTCGATTCGCTTGCCGCGAATCATCCCGAAGCTGAGGTCTGAACCGAAATAGGACGCCCCTGAAAGTACGGTGACGGTCTCTTTGCCGGCGTTGATGAGTTTCGGATCCGCCTCGCCTTCCCACGGGTACGGGCCGACACCCAGGATGCCGTTCTCCGAGTGCGACACAACGGTGACCCCCGGCGAGACATAGTTCGGGATGAGCGTCGGCAGACCGATACCGAGATTGACGTAGGAGCCGTCGACCAGTTCCTGCGCCGCTCGAGCGGCCATCTCATTTCGGGTCAGTGTCACGATCAGGCCTCCGCGTTTCTGGTTCGGACGGTTGTCTTTTCGATCGGCAGGTCGGCCGCGTCCTCGGCACTGAGCTGCACGACGCGGTGCACATAGATTCCGGGCAGGTGGACGTCATCCGGATCGATCGACCCGGCGGGGACCAGCTCATCGACCTCGGCGATCGTGATCCTGCCCGCCATGGCGGCAGGCGGGTTGAAATTGCGAGCCGACTTCTCGAAGACGAGGTTGCCGTGCGTGTCCCCGATCTTCGCGCGAACCAATGCGAATTCCGTCACGATCGCCTCCTCGAGCACATACTCCTGGTCGCCGAACCGCCGGGTCTCCTTCCGTGGCGACTGCAGTGCCACCGAACCGTCCGGCGCGTATCTCCAGGGCAGTCCACCCTCGGAGACCATCGTGCCGACGCCGCTCGGCGTGTAGAAGGCCGGTATGCCGGTACCTCCCGAGCGCATTCGCTCGGCGAGGGTCCCCTGCGGGGTTAGCTCGACCTCGAGCTCTCCCGTCAGGTAGCGGCGCGCGAATTCGCGATTTTCTCCGACGTAGCTCGCGATGATTCGGCGGATGCGTCCAGCTTCGAGCAACTCACCGAGCCCCCACCCATCGACGCCGCAGTTGTTCGAGACGATCTCGAGGCTTGTCGTCCCGCGCGCGAGTAGCGCTCGAATGAGGACAATCGGCACTCCGACGAGACCGAAGCCGCCCACGGCGATCGATGCGGCGTCGGGGATATCGGCCACGGCGTCCGCGGCGCTGGCAAAGGTCTTATCCAAAGAGGTTCCCGTCAGTGTGCGGTGATCGTCGAACCAGCGCTCACATCAAGGTCATTCCGCCGTCGATCACCAGATTCGAGCCATTGATGCCGGCGTTATCCGTAAGCGCGAAGGTCGCGGCCACCACCTCATCGGGCGTCGGCAGACGACGGCCCGGCGTCCTCGCGAGCATGGCCTCGAACGCCGCTCTCCGGATCGGGTCCGCCTGATCGAATGCGTCGGTCCCGCCGATGACGCCGGGGGTAATCGAGTTCACTCGTACCGGGGCGATCTGCGTAGCAAGCGAATTCATGAGTCCAATGACTCCGGCGTTGGCCATCGAGATGGTCATGGACCCCGGGAACGGGCGCCACATCGAGATGCCGCTGAACATCACCACCGAACCGGTGGGGGAAAACTTGGGCAGGGCGTAGTGAACGGCCGCCGCATAGCCGACGTTCTTCATGAGCGAAGTCTGGGCAGCGTCGTCAGGGCGAAATTCCGCCACTGTGTTCTGATCGCGGTCGAGTGCGCACAGGATCAGATGATCGATAGTGGGGAGGTCGCGGAATGCCTTCTCGATCGATGGCCAGTCGGTGAGATCGCAGGTGGCGGTCTGGCATGAGGCACCAATCGCTTCCGCGGCGGTCCTCCCGGACTCTGCACTTCGGCCGGTAATCGTGACGCTCGCTCCGGTTGCGGCGACCGCTTGAGCCAGCCGGTGGCCGAGTCCTCGTGTGCCGCCGACAATTACGTAATGCTCACCGGGTCGGGGCATTGGATTCTCCTTTGAAACAAAACTCAGATGATTGGTGCGGGTTCGAGAAGGGGGTTAGCCGATGCGCCCTGCTTCGCTCTCGCTGAACTCGGTCCACTGGTACGGATTGACCGTGATCGGAACCTCGACCTTGGACGGATTGCGCGACGCCTCCCAATCCACTGCACCGACGGCGGACTCCAGGTAATCGACGGTCTCAGCAATCGCGACCCGCGCCTCGGCGACAAGATCGTCCATCAACAGTTTTCCGTCGTACTTGAGAACCTTGCCGTTGATGACGACCGTGTGGATGTCGCCTTTGCCCGCCTGGAAGACGACATGGCCCTCGGGGTTCAGGATCGGGAACATTGTGGGGGAGGCATCATTCTTGATCAGAACCAGGTCGGCCTTGCGGCCCACCGTAATCCTGCCAAGACTTTCGTCCTGGTGAATTGCGCGTGCCCCGCCCGCAGTGGCAAATCGAATGACGTCCTCGGCGCGCAGGATGTTGCTCGTCACCGTCTCCTTCTTCTCGTGCGCGAGGAGATGCTCGCGTGCCCGGTCGGCGTTCAGCGTCGAGCGCATGGCGGAGAACATGTCTGCGCTCCACCAGACGCTGGTGTCCATCGACAGGGAGATCGGGATTCCATACTCGCGAAGGCGGAAGCTCGGCGGATAGCCCTGGCCCGCGTTTTGTTCGCTCTCAGTAGCCAGGGAAGCCGAGGCGCCCGAAGCCGCGATGCGATGGTAGGAGTCTGGCGACAGGCTTCCGACGTGTACGTGAGTGACCTGGTCGGTAAGGAACCCATGCTCTGCCATGAGAAGGATGCCGGCGTCGCCGGTTGCTCCCCAGGCTCCACTGTGGGTAGAGATGGGCACATCGAGTTCCCTTGCAACCTCGAAGGCTGCTCGCTCCGGGAACTCTGGGTCGCCCGGGACGTCGAACGACATTCCGAAGGAGAGCATGTCGGTTGTGTGACCGAGGCGGCGGTTGACGAAAGCCTTGAACGCGGGATCGGTCGACCAGTCCTGCGGTGCTCCCGCCAGGTTGCCGTACGAAAAGACAAAACGAGCGGGGACTCGCTCGAGAGCATCAAGAGCGGCCTCGGCGTGATCCGTCGTCTGGAGGCCGTGTGACCAGTCGAGAGTGGTTGTTACACCGCTGTCAACAGCCTCGATCGCGCCAAGAAGATTGCCGGCGTAGACATCCTGCGGGCGGAATTTCGATCCGTGATTCACGTAGTAGAAGTAGAAGTAGTCGGTCAGCGTCCAGTCGGCACCGAATCCACGCATGGCCGTCTGGTACATGTGGCGATGCGTGTCAATCATGCCCGGCATGAGAATCCCACCAGAGGCATCGATCTCCAGGGTCCCGTCGGGAACGGTCAGTCGTGGGCCAACTGCGGCAATGAGCTGGTCGACGACGAGCACATCCGCTCCAACTAAGGTGCCGATCGTTGGATCAACGCTGATCACTGTTGCGTTCCGGAAGACGAGGGGACGGCCCTCGAAATCGGAGGGTGACTGAGCCTGCTGCGCCATGCGTTCGCTCCTTTGCGACGTTCACGGAATCTTGTCTTGCTTGACGGTAGTGCACGTCATTCGAGATTTCAACATAAATTCGAAATTCAATAAGGTTCTCGCGATTTTCCATTCGAAACGAATGCATTGAGCAAACGTCTGCGTCCGCTAGTGGGCCACGGGCGTTGTACGCGCATCACATCCGGAGCGGCACTGTCGAACGCACAAACGCGAGCGCCGGGCCCGGCGGATGTCCCGTCGGGCCCGGCGCTTGCCGGCGATTAGCGATCCGCGTGCAGCGGACCCGGTGTGATCAGTCGGCGTCGTTGTGGTCGGTCGAGCCCGCGGGAATCCCGGGGACGTTGTCAGGCCCGTAGATCTTCGCGTCCCCTGGGTATGGGGAGGTCCAGTGGTGGCTCTGGTACCACGTCCACCGGTTCATCAGATCCGGGTTGTCGTAGTCGGGCACTGCGTCGTGGTGGGCGGTTCCGGTGAAGTGCTGCTTCTCCGACCACTTCTGCCACTGGGCGGCGACGGCCTTCTCGGACTGCGGGATCGCGGCAGCCTTGGCGGCGGCGGCGTTGATCTTGTCCGCTGCGGCGCCGGTCGCGCCGAGTGTGTCGTAGCCGCAGGCGGGCGCGGTCACCACACCCTCGGTCAGGGGCACCTGGTTGAGCACCGCGTTGTACGGCGTCAGGTCGGCCTTGTTGGTGAACGCGTCGGTCATCGGCGTTGCCGCGGCGAGCTTCTGGTTCAGCGGCTGGGCGCCGAGGATCTGCTCGATTGTGCGCACCATGTTGATCTGCGAGTAGTACGTGCTGACCGTTTTGCCGTGCACGGCGTACGGGCTGATCACCTGGACCGGACCGCGGTGGCCGTCGACGTGGTCGGCGCCGTCCTGTGTGTCGTCTTCGGCGACGAAGATCACCGAGTCCTTCCAGTACTTGGAGTGCGAGATCTCGTCGGCGATCTTGCCGACAGCGAGGTCGTTGTCGGCGACCTGAGCCTCCGGGTCGGCGGTTCCACCCGTGTGATCGCTCGACAACCACACCATGTTGAGGTTGGCCGGGCCGTTCTTCTCGAAGTCCTGTTTCCAGGTCTCGTAGCGGTAGACGTCCGGTACCGCGAGGTCGAACGGCGCGGCGTTCGGGTCCGTGATCGCGTTGAGCGACGGGATGGCGGAGCTGGCGTGCAGCTGGAGCGACGGGGAGAACAGCTGGGCTGGGTCTCCGCCCGACATGACATCCGTCGCCGTGCAGTAGTACTGCTGCCAGGTCGCACCGGCCGGCTTGCCCTCGCCGTACTCGAACTCACCGAAGTTCTTCGCGGTCTTGCCCGCCGACTGGATCGAGGTCCAGAGGAAGCCGGAGCGCTGGTGGCCCAGCACGTCCTCCTCGGTGTCGTATGAGCGGGTGTACTCGCCCGCACTGGTCTCGGTGTACGCCGGGTTGTCTCCCTGCATGAGCCAGTTGTGGCCCTCGGCCGAGTTCGTCCCGATGTCGTAGACGTTGTCGTACAGGCCGAACTGAGTCGCAAGCGCGTGCTGGTTCGGGGTAACCTTCTGACCGAACTGCGCGAGCGACGGGTCGCCGTTGCCTTGCTTCATGTCGCCGTAGAGCTGGTCATAGCTGCGGTTCTCCTTGACCAGGAGGAACACGTGCTTGATGGCCGACGGGTCGCCGATGCGCTTGGGGATGGCGACGACCGGCTGTTTCGCGCCCTGATCGCCCTGAGCCTGGTTGACCGAGCTCGCGTCCCAGCCGTTCTGGGTGAATACCGTCGCCGTGTACTTCTCGATCTGCTTGTCGCTCGGCAGGGTGAACCGGGTGAGCGAGGCGGTGGTCGAGTGGGTGCCGTGTCCCGTGGCCGGGGTAGTGCCCTGCCCCTTGTTGTAAGTCAGCGCCGGACCGCGTGCGTCGATTCCGCGTGTATTGGTCACCACGATCCGTCCATTCACCGCGCTGACGTTCTCCGGGAAGTAGTCCGTCGGCAGGAGGCCGATGTAGCTGGCTGGGTCGCGCGGGTCCTTCGCGTTGACCTTGTACACCGCGATGGCGTTGGCGCGGCCGAGGGAAACAAGCAGGTGGTCGCCCTGCATGGTGATCGCGGTCGGCTCGTAGCCGGTCTTCGACGAGGCCCACGGCCGGGTAGCGATGGTCTGCTTGACCGTGTCGGTCTTCGTGTCGATGACTGAGACGGTGTCGCTGTTCGTATTGGCGACGTACAGTGTGGCACCGGCGAGGTACATCGCTGTCGGGTGGAGCTGAACGGAGATCGACGAGACCGGTTTCGATGGGTTCGCCGTATCGATGACGCTGACCGTGCCCGTCGTGGATGTGCCCAGTGTGGTGTCGGCGGGCACCTGCGTGCCGTAAGAGCCCATTGTCGTGTCGCCCGCGACCGCCCGGCGGCCGCCCTCGTTTGAAACGTAGAGCCTGCTGCCGACGAACTTCAGCTGGCGCGGAGCGATGCCCACGGCGAAGGTCTGCTTGATCGTGCCCGCGGCCGCGTCGATCGCGACCACCGTGTTCTGGCCGTTGACAGCGGCGTAAAGGGTCGAGCCGTCGGCGGAGACGACCATGCCGGCGGTCAGCGCCTGGAGGCCACCCACTGTCGGGATGTCCATCTTGGCGCCAACTCCCAGCGAGCCGTCGGCATTGAACGGGTACCGGACGATGCCGGTAGCGTCGGGGGCGAAGAGAAAATTCCCGTCAGGGGAAAAGGTCGGGCCCTCCTGGCCGACGGTGCCGTCGGAGATCTTGAGGTAGGCCATATTCCCGTATCCGGCGTTGGTCGCCGCGGTGGCGAACGAGGCGGCAGCGAGGGTGCCCGCCGCCGCGACCGGCTTGTACGTGCTGAGGTCAAACACTTGCAGGTCGACCGAGCGGTCGGTGCTGGTTCCGACGAGGTAGCGGCCGTTGGGGCTGACGACCGACCCCATGAGCTTGCCGAACGGCGTCATCAGACGGTCGCCGATGGGCCGAATAATCTGATTAGATGCGATCTGTTCCCCGCTGCGGTACTGGGTTCCGACCTGGTGGTTGCCGAACGCGAGTGTCGAGGCGGTGGCGATGCCGCCGCCCAGTAGAGCAAGGGCGCAGCCTGCAGCGGTGATCGCGAGAATGCGGTGCCCTTTGGCCAGCGAAGCGAGGCGACGCAGGCCGGATGGCCTGCGTGGAGTTGAATTGTCGTGCATTTACATACCTTTCAGGAGTTTGTGTTGCTGAGAACGCAGACCCGCGATGACTTTGAGCGGGCACGCGGACCGGTGGTGCAGCCGCAACAAGGGGCTCAAGAAGGACACTGACACGGCCCCCGAACGGGGGTCAACCAAACGGTCTATGAACGGTTGGTTACATTGCTCCGCTCGGGCGCCCATCAGAGCCGCCTTTATAGGTTTTCAGGAACCAAGACCCGGCAAGAGCCCTTCTGATTGCTTGGATGACGCAAGCTAGTACCGTGACTCGCTGTGCATGAAAGGCAACCTCGCCGGTGAATGCGCTTGATCGGACCTTCCGAATCACCCTCATCCTCAAAGGACTCGACGGTCTCCTCGAACTGGTCGGCGGGGTACTTTTAGTTCTGGTTTCTCCTGACCAGATCAACTCGATCGTGCGTTTCCTCACACAACACGAATTGGCTGAGGACCCCAACGACTTCGTCGCCAACCACCTCGTAAACGCCGCAAGCGGCCTGAGCTCGTCGGCGACTATCTACGGTGCGATCTACCTGCTCGTCCACGGTCTCGTGAAAGTGCTTCTCGTCATCGCTGTGCTTCGCAACAGGCTCTGGGCATACCCGTGGTTGATCGCCTTCCTGGTCATCTTCATCGGCTACCAGATCTACCAAATCTCTGTCCAGTTCTCGCTCGGCCTCATCCTGCTCACCGTGTTCGACCTATTCATCGTGTGGCTTACCGTCATCGAGTATCGGAAACGGCGGCATCACCGCCAGGCACGGGAGCCCGCTCCCGACGAGGGCCGGAACAAGGCGTGATCTTACGGGTGGGGCGGTTCGATGAGCGCAGGCGAAACGTCACATGAGCGCGGAGAGTGCGACAAGGGCGGCGCCAACTTCTCCGGATCGTGCACCGAGCGCGGCTTGACGGATATCAATCGGCGACCGTTGCGGGATTGGCTTCACGGCTGCCGATTCCAGTTCTTCCCAGAGCGGAGTCGTGGCTGATCCGAGACCTCCGCCGATGACAATGCGCGTTGGGTCCAGCACGGCGTGCAGCCGGCGCGCCGCGTCGCCCAGCGCTGCTCCCGCTTCGCGCAGGATGGCTTCGGCGACCGCGTCTTCTGCCGCCCGTGCGGCGATCTGAGGCGTGGTAAGCGACCTGCCGGTGGCAATGAGGTACCGCTGCTCAATGCCCTGCCCCGAGGCGAATTGCTCAAGGTTCCCGTGCACGATGGATTCGTCAGGGCCTGGTGGGGCGGGCCATTCTCCGAGTGAGATCGCGGCGCCTCTCGCGCCCTGAAGGAGCTCCCCTCCGGGCAGGACGAAGGCTGATGAAAGTCCCGTGCCAACGGAGAGGTACAACAGGCTGAGCCCCTGATCCGCGCTGGCGTGCCATTCGGCGAGCGCGGCACATCGCACATCCGAGTCGACCCGGATTATGGTGTTGGTCCCGAAGGCGCTGAGCTCCCGCGCGATCGCGGACCTTCCCTCCGGAGTGAACTGCACGACCATCGAGCTCGTTACGGTGCCGTCGTGTACGTATTCGGGCAGACCGATTCCGCACGCAGTCACCTCCATGTCGTGGCCGGCATCGAACAGGTCACGGATGCCCAGCAGGATCGCTTCTGCCGCGTCACGCGGGTTGGTCGGCCTTTCGGTGCGTGCGATTTGGTGCAGACCAAGTCGGGCGTCACCGGTGAAGAGTGCGACGCGGGTGGATGTTCCACCGACGTCGACGCCGAGCGCCCTCATAGTTCGTCCGGTGTCCAACCGTCGGGGACCGTGCCTCTTCCCAGAAGATACCGGGCCGTTTCAGCGGTTCTGACGAGCATTCGCTCGTGCGTTCCGACCGGTAGGAACATGGCGTCTCCGGGGCGAAGCACATTCGTCGCTGAGTACCCTCCTTCGGGACTCCAAACATCGACCCACAGTTCTCCTTCGGTTGCGACGACAACCGACTCGTAGGTCACGGGAGCAAATTCCTCGACGTGTCCGGCACGTACTTCGCCGGAGAGAACCTGCAGGAAATCGGTACTGGTGAGCAGGGAGCGCAGGTGCGTGGCCTTGTCGTCGCGGAATTCGAGCAGGCCGTTTTCGAAACCGACTGTGGTTAGCCGACACGTGGCTTCCGACTCAGCGCGTGCGGCCGGCCACCGTCCCTCCCACCGAGTGTCCCGGTACTTCGTCTCCGCCAGCGGCTCCTGGCGTTTCGCGAAGTCGGATGCCGTGCCGAGCGCTGGGGGTGGACAGAAGTATTCGACCACTCGCGCGGTCTCCCGGTATGGATTGAACGCATTGTGCCAAGTGCCTGCCCTCATGAGCACCCCCTGCCCGCTATCGAGCGTGTGCATCTCTCCGCTGCTGGGATCGGCGATGATCATCTTCCCGGCGACGACCATGTAGACGACGTCGGCACCGAAAATCGTGCGGTTGGAGTCGCTGTGACGGAATTCCCCGCCGGGCGGGAGCTCGTACTCGAGGACATGAAGGCGACGCGTCGAGCTGAGAACACGGTCGGTGACATACCCTGCCTCCGGGTCGCCCCAGACATGATGGACGGCGTCCTCGCGGCGAATCATTCGGGGCTCAACATGCTCCGGGCGCGGAGTGGGGCGCCGGCCCACCGGCATGGCGGAAGTGACTGTCCTTGCTGACATGGTCTCGACGCTACCATACCAATTCAACCAAAAGGGCCACTAATCCGTGAAAGACCACGTTTGCTCGCGCGTGTCAGTCTCGTGCTTGGATGAATGAGCCGATTCGCGAGAGCTCTGCGGCGAATCGATACGCGTCGCCGCGGTAGTTGACCACGGAGATGAGTATCGGAACGCCATCCTTCGTATATCCGGTGGAATCCAGTTCCAGCAGCGCCTCTCCGGGATCGAGATTGAGATATTCCGCAGTCTCCTGGCTCGCTCCATGCGCGCGAAGCACGCAGCTCGTGCGAGCGATGTCTACCCCGCAGACGGTTTGGAGTCGCTCGTACAGCGATGCGTGCTCGAACGCCTCATCCTGTAGAGCGCGACCGATCTTCGCGGGGAGGACGGCGGTGTCAACACAGGTCGGGACATCGTCAAGCAGGCGGACTCGACGGAGCTCGAGCACCGGAGTAGCCGGCGGAACGTGGAGACGCTCCGACTCTGCGAGCGTTGCCGGCCTCTCGATGAAGCCAAGCACGCGGGACGAGGGAGTGAACCCGCGCTTGCCAGCGATCTCGGTGAAGCTCTCCAGTTCGGTCGAGTTGTCGGCAACGGTCCGGTCGTCCGTCACATACCAGCCACTCTGTGGTCTCCCAGAGATCACGCCGGTATTTTCAAGCTCGCGAAGCGCGGCTCGCAGAGTCGTTCTGCTGACCAGGAGTTCCGTTGAGAGCGCTCGCTCACTCGGCAGCCGTCCACCTGGTCCCGTGAGGCCCTTGCGAGCGTACGAGAGGATCCCCTGAGCGGCATAACTGACCGCGGGACTGACCTCGATATCCATGACGCACAGCCTACCAACCAAATTGGTGCAAATTGGTCCCAATGTGGTACCGTGTGCCTCTGTGCACTCAACGCACTGTATTTCTCACACAAAGGAGTGGAATGTCAGAGTACGTATCTGTCGGGATCATCGGCTGTGGCCGTGTTGCGCAGAACGCCTATATGCCTTTGATCCTCAGCCTGATCGCCAAGGGCTCCGTCAGTAGTGTCAGCGGGGCCGACACGAACCCCGCTCGCCGTGAGGAAATGCAGGCGAAGTTCCCCATGCGGCGCCTCTACGACAACGCTGCCGATTTGATCGCCGACCCAGAGATCGATGTCGTTCTGGTGCTCACCTCCATGCGCGAGCACGGCGAGTTCGCGATCGCCGCGCTCGAGGCGGGCAAGCACGTTCTCGTCGAGAAGCCGATGGCGACGACGCGCGAGCAGGCATTGCGGCTCATCGAAGTGTCGAAGGAGTCCAGCGGCTACCTGGTGTGTGCGCCGCACGTGATGCTCAGCCCTGATTACCAGGAGATGTATCGCACCATCGCCTCCGGGGGCGTCGGTCGACCTTTGCTCGCTCGCTCGCGCTACGGCTGGAACGGACCCGACTGGGGACAGTGGTTCTATGCGCCCGGTGGCGGACCTCTGTTTGACCTCGGGGTCTACAACGTCACGAGCCTGACCGGACTGCTCGGCCCCGTGGCGAAGGTCTCGGCTATGTCGACCTTGACGAGGCCGGAGCGTGTCGTCGACGGCGAAAACATTGCTGTGAAGACCGACGACACATTCCAGATCGTCCTCCAGCACGAGGGCGGCGCGCTTTCCACGGTCACGACGGCGTTCGGCATCCAGCGCTACAAAGGTGCAGCACTCGAGGTCTATGGTCTCGACGGCACCATTCAGATGCTCGGTGACGACTGGGCGCCCGCGGGCCTCGAGTACTGGCAGAACGAGCTCGGGGCGTGGCAGCTGTTGGATTCGCGCAGCACCTACTGGCCATGGACCGACGGGCTCAGCCACCTGGTCGAGTGTGCGATCTCGGGGACCGAACCGTACACAAGGCCCGAACACGCGTTCCACGTTCTCGACATCATGCTCTCCGCGATGACCGCTGCTGAGACAGGGCAGACGCAGGAGGTTCAGAGCCGGTTCGTTCCACCCGCACCACTGGAGGGCTCGTTCCGTCAGGACGCCCACCGAGTTCACGACAAGACCCACGAAGACGCCCAGCACTGAGTGCGGGAAGAGGAATGATCATGAAGAAATCACGATTCATCACCATCGGCGCGCTGTCAGCCGGGCTGTTGCTGTCGCTCGCCGCCTGCGCGCCGGGAAGCGGCACCACAGACGCGACCAACGCGAACGTCAAGGTGGTGACCGATCCCAGCAAAATCAAAGCCACGACGATCACGGAGTTCGACTCGTTCACCGATGCGACGTCAGGGCTGAGCAAATACATGGACAAGGTCAATGCCGCGTTCATGGCGAAGTACCCGAAGATCAAGGTCAAGAGGCAGACGGCGGGCGGCGATATCAACACCACGCTCAAGCTCAAGATTTCGGATCCTTCCGGACCGGATATCGTTCCTGCGAACCAGGGATGGGCGGGTATCGGTGACCTGAGCGCATCCGGTCTGCTTCTCAACCTCGATCCGTACGCCAAAGCGTACGGTTGGAACAAGACCTTCCCGAGCAGCCTCCTGCAGCAGCACTCCGCAACCACCGATGGCAAGCAGTTCGGTACCGGCAGTGTGTTCGGCGTCCCGGTTAACCAGGGGTCATTCGTGACCGTGTTCTACAACCGCGACAAGCTTGCGCAACTCGGGTTGCAGGTTCCCACGACGCTCGACCAGTTCGAGTCCAGCCTTACGAAGGCGAAAGCGGCAGGGATCACGCCGGTGCAGATCGGTCTTCAGGATCAAGCGGCCACCGCTGTTCTTCTTTCGCTGCAGGACGCCTACGGGAATCCGACCAAGCTCCGCGACTTCGTCTATGGCATCGGTAATGTGAAAGCTCAGGACACGGGGATGACGCAGGCGGCCGACACCTTCGCGACTTGGGCGAAGAGCGGGTACTTCCCCAAGGACTATCAGGGCATCAAACTCGGAGACTCGGCAACGTCCTTCGTGAACGGCGACGGGCTCTACTTCTTCTACTACACCGGCTACCTTCCGGCGAGTGGTTCGCAGCTCGATAAGTTCGGTACCTTCATCATGCCTCGCAACGATGGCAAGACGGCTCCGGTGACGGGCTCCTCGTCGCAGAACTTCTCGATCGCCAAGAACTCGAAGTCGCCCGACGCCGCTGCGCTCTACCTCAACTTCATCTCGTCTGCGAAGAACGGCCAGATCTCCATCGACGTGCTCAACTCGCCCATCATCGGGCAATGGCCGGAGAACACCTCGTCCGCGATGTTGAACGACACGCTCGCCGTGCAGAATCAAGCGGACAAGGCGAACGGGTACCTGCCCTACTTCGACTGGGCGACACCGACGATGCTCGACACCCTCTCGAACAACCAGTCACTGCTCGCTGCCGGCAAAATCGACGGCGCGGCCATGAGTAAGGCACTCCAGGATGACTACGCAGCTTTCCGCGCCAAAAAGAAGTAGGGCTGCAACCGGTCGGGCTCGTTCAGTCGCGCCCGACCGGTCCGGGGAACGCCGTAAGGCAAGACTGCCGAGCTGGCGGATTCTCAGCGGCTGGATCTATGTCCTTCCTGCCCTCGCGGTCTACGCGTACGTCGTCATCGTGCCCACCATCCAGAGCGTGTGGTATTCGTTCTGGGACTGGAATGGGGTTGGCACAGCGACCTGGGTCTGGTTCGGGAACTACGTCGACTTTCTGAGTAATCCCCGCCTCGCCCTTGCCCTTCAGCACACGGTCGTCTTCGTGTTCTTCTACGCGCTCCTCCCCATCTGTCTCGGGCTGGTGTCGGCTGCGTTGGTGTCTCGCTCGGGAACACGGGGGAACGGCTTCTTTCGAACGGTGATCTTCCTTCCCCAGGTGCTCACCTCCGTAGTGATCGTCGTGATGTGGAACGAACTCTTTTCCACCTCCGGGTTGGTGAACTCGTTTCTCAAAACGATCGGCGCAGGTGCCCTGGTGCAACCGTGGCTCGGCAGCTTCCAGTGGGCGCTTCCGGTTCTCGGTCTGGCCGGAACATGGACGACCATGGGACTCTGCATGCTCCTGTTCATTTCCGGCGTCGGCAACATCCCGAGCGAGCTCTACGATGCGGCGCGTGTGGATGGGGCCGGGGCGATTCGGGAGTTCTTCTCTGTCACACTTCCCGGCCTTGTGCCGCAGGTCGCCGTCGCGCTGACCCTCACCATCATCGGAGCGCTTCGAGTGTTCGACCTGGTCTGGCTCACCACCCGCGGCGGTCCAGGGGATTCGACTGTCACCCCGTCCCTCCTTCTCTATCAGACGGCGTTCACCGAAGGCGCCGTAGGTGGAGGCGCCGCCATCGGAGTGTGTCTCGCGATCGTGTCCATCGCCATCGCCCTTGTCATCGTCGCATTCACCGATCGGAGGACCTCATGATCGGACGCTCGGAACGCGTCGCCTCGTACGCGGTGCTGATCGTTTTCGCCGGGATCGTGTTCGTACCCGTTGTGCTGCTTGTGCTTACCGCGTTGAGTCCCATGCCCAATGGCCAAATCGTGCTGACCAATCTGCGCTGGGGAAACTTCGCCGACGCGTGGCAGCAGTCCAACTTCGGCTCTCACCTTCTGTTGAGCCTGGTTCTCGCCGGCACGGTCACGCTCGTTACGGTGGTGATCGCACCGCTGGCGGCATATGCCATCGCAGTGCTCAAGATCCCCGGTCATCGTGCCCTGTTCACCCTGTTCCTGGTCGGCATCATGATCCCGTTGGAGGGCATCATCGTGCCGCTCTACTTCACGATGCGTGCTACTCCATTCGCGAGCACGATTGGATCCCTGATCGTCGCGCAGGTCGGACTCTCGGTCGGTTTCGGTGTGTTTTGGATGCGGGCGGCGTTCCAGGCGATTCCGAGCAGTCTTCTCGAGTCGGCCAGCCTGGACGGCGCCGGTCGATTCCGTCTCTATCGCAGCATCGTGCTACCACTCGCGAAGCCGGCGACGATAACACTCGCGCTACTCACCTGCATGTGGGTATGGAACGACTATTTCCTCGCGTTCGTCCTCGTGAACAACCCCGACCAGCTGCCGGTTACCGTCACGCTCGGCGACTTCACGAACAAATACGCGACGCAGGTCAACCTCATGTCGGCCTGTGCTGTGCTCGTCGCGCTGCCGATCGTGATCCTCTACCTGTTCTTCCAGCGTCAGTTCATAGCGGGTGTCCTCTCCGGCGCCCTGAAGGGGTGACCGCCACATGGCCTGGGTAATGCTCGCGTGCGCCATCGGGCTCGAGGTACTGGCAACATCCTTCATCTCGACTACCAACGGGTTCACCCGGCTCTGGCCGACCGTCGGCGTCCTGGCGGGATACGGAGCATCCTTCTTCGCCCTGGCTCAGGCAGTGAAGACGCTGGAGGTCGGTGTCGTCTACGCGATCTGGTCGGGCATCGGAACCGCGATCATCGCGACAATCGGGGTCATCTTCTTTGGCGAAACGATCAACACACTCAAAGTGCTCGCGCTCGTGCTCATCATCCTGGGGGTAGTGCTGCTGAACCTCTCGATTGCCCACGCGCGATGACGGCCGAACCACCCGCAGGCTGCGGAACGGGTGAATGGTCTTGAACTGCGCAGGTGCATTCACGACGTGGGCGAGCGAAGCGCTCGCCTATCCCAGTGGCAGAAACTTGTCCCACGCCGCGCGACGGTCGGACCTCGGGTCGAAGTCGAGGCGGTCTTCTTCGCCGATGATCATCGTGATGCGAGACGACACGGTGTACCGCGGCCAGTCGCCGTCGAGGGTGCCGGTACTGGCGAACCGAAGCCAGTTGTCGCGCATCCGTTCCCCGGCCTGATTGAAGGGTTGTCGCCCGCCGAGCGCAGTCATCGCGCGCGCCATTCCCGCGTCACCTTGATCGAACAGGGCGTACATCTCGATACCGTGGGTCGCATCGAGCCCCACTAGTCGCAGCAACCGCGGTGCGACATCGAACCGGTAGGAAAAGACGGGGGCGAACCGGGAATGGAACTCAGCGACCTTGAGGCTCGGGTACCAGAACGCGTAGTCGCCTCCGAAATCGGACGCGGCTCGCCCGGCTGGCAGGCCGGGATACGACGACCTCATCTCGTCCCATGCGGCGATGGGCGCCTCGTCAAACAGCGAGGCAATACGGAACGCGGATCGCGGAAGGATGTCGATTCGGCCTCTAAAGATCGAGCCTTCGCGATCGTTGGTCCCAATGATGAGCGGCACCCGGTGCGCCCGGCCGGTGCGGAAGGCCTCCATCGGCCTCCGTGGAAGAAACCTGCCGTCGACGACGGGCGCCAGGCAG
Source organism: Actinomycetota bacterium (assembly GCA_030840335.1). Taxonomy (GTDB): domain Bacteria; phylum Actinomycetota; class Actinomycetes; order Actinomycetales; family Microbacteriaceae; genus Galbitalea. The sequence continues at coordinate 21,066 of JAUZFR010000072.1, forward strand.
AACCTGCCCGGATACCTATCCGGCGTGCGCGCCTGGAGAGTGAGCGCGGCCGTAACCAGGTCGGTAGCGGAGGTCTCGGTGAGCAGGGCGACCGCCTCATCGAAGGTCGGCGGGGCGCGTCGATCTCGGTTGACGAAGTGAAGGATCTCCACAAACTCGGCAGCCCAGGTTGCGGCCAGTTCGCGAGAGTAAACGGCGTTCGGCGGTGAACTCTGAGCGATGGCGCGGGCGAACAGCCCGCGGGCCGATGGAGTCGCGAGTAGCGTCGTCACGGCATTGCCGCCCGCAGATTCGCCGAACACGGTGACATTCCGCGGGTCGCCACCGAACGCGCGGATGTTTTCGCGTACCCAGCGGAGCGCGGCGACTTGGTCCCGCAGCCCGAGGTTGCCGTCGATCGGCCGTCTCTGGGTCGAATACCGGGAGAAGTCCAGGTAGCCGAGCGCGCTGAGGCGATAGTTGAAGCTCACATAGAGGATCTGCCCGGTGTGAACAAAGCTCGTGCCCTGTCCGGTGAAATCGCGTGAAGAGCCCGAGCTGTATCCGCCGCCATGAATGAAGACCATGACGGGGGTGTTGCGTCGACTCGGTTCGCGCGCAGCCGGGGTGGTCACATTGACGGTCAGACAGTCCTCGCCCGAGGGCACGCCCGGGCCGACACCTCTGAATTGTCCTCGGAAGGCTTGCGTGGCGACACGGCCGAAGTCAAACGAGTCACGACTGCCCTGCCAGGGAATCACCGGCTGTGGGGCGCGAAAGCGGAGGGAACCAACAGGCGGCGCCGCGTACGGGATGCCACGCCAGGCGATGATCGAACCCTCGCGCCTGCCGCGTACGACACCTCCGGTGACGCGCACGTCAAGCGGATCGGCAGTCGCTCTCATGGTTATGGTCTACGGGATTCGGCGGCAGACGGACACCCGTTGCGGTCGAACGTCAATGCGGCTACGTGACCCTTCAACGGTCATGCTAAAACGTAAGTAAGACGCGCGGCAGAGGGACACGATGAAGGCGATAGTTCACACCGAATACGGCTCGCCGGATCTCCTGAAACTCGAGGAGATCGACGTTCCGCCAATTGGCGACGATCAGGTGCTCGTGAAGGTTCGCGCCGCATCCGTCAATCCGCTGGACTGGCACTACCTGCGAGGCAAGCCATACGTCGTGCGTGCACAATCCGGCATTCGGCGGCCGAAGAACACCGGCTCGGGAGCAGACCTCGCGGGGACCGTGGAGACCGTGGGCGCGGACGTACTCGAGTTCCAGCCCGGCGACGAGGTGTACGGCCAGAGCATCCGAACATTCGCGGAATACGTGCGGGTATCGCCCGGCGCGATTGTCCGGAAGCCGGCCAACCTGACCTTCGAGCAGGCGGCGGCGGTGCCGGTGGCAGGATTCACTGCGCTCCAGGGACTCCGCGACAAGGGTCACATTCGACCCGGCCAGAAGGTGTTGATCATCGGTGCCGCAGGAGGCGTTGGAACCTTCGCAGTGCAGATCGCCAAGTCTTACGGCGCCGAAGTCACCGGCGTATGCAGTACGAGGAATGTAGACCTCGTGCGGTCCATCGGCGCAGACCTCGTCATCGACTACACCGAGGAGGATTTCGCCAAGGGCGGTCCTGATTACGATCTGATTTTCGAACTCGCGGGCAGCCATTCGCGGTCCAGCCTGCGGCGCATCCTCAATGCGGATGGAACACTCGTGCTGTGCAGCGCGCCTGAGGGGAACTGGCTCGCGCCGATCATCCCGATGGTTGCGGCCGCTGTGACATCACGGTTCTCCCGCCAGCGGGTCGTGACCTTCCTGGCCAGGCGAACAGTGGATGACCTGATCGCTCTGCGGGAGCTGATCGACAGCGGAGCGGTAACGCCCGTCATCGACCGCACCTACCCGTTGAGCGAAGTTCCCGAGGCGATCCGGTATCTCGAAGAAGGTCACGCGCGCGGCAAGGTCGTCATAACTATCTAGCAGGAACCGGTGGCAGTGGTGAGTGTTACTCTCGTGCCATGACTCCGCAGGACCTCGCCAACCTCGCGCATCTGCGCCGGGCAAGGGACCTCATCGACCGGGAGTACGCGCGTCCGCTCGATGTTCCGACAATGGCCGATCGGGCGCTCATGTCACCGGCGCATTTTTCCCGCCAGTTCAAAGCCGCGTACGGCGAGACTCCATACAGCTATCTCATGACTCGTCGTATCGAGCGAGCGATGGCACTGCTTCGCCAGGGCATGAGCGTCACGGATGCCTGCATGGCCGTCGGCTGTACGTCGGTCGGTTCGTTCAGCACCAGGTTCTCAGAGCTGACTGGTGAGACGCCGAGCGCGTATCGCGGTCGCGAGCATCACGCGGTCACGGCTATGCCAGCGTGCGTGGCCAAGGTACATACCAGGCCGAGCAGAATTCGCGACACGGTCCGCGCATCCGCTGCTTAGTGTTGGTCTGCTTAGTGTTGGTCGCCGCAGCGGGGACCGCCGCGCTGAATCAGAGCTGCCGGATCAGAGCCCGTCGACCGTGACGTCGCCAGTCCGACGCGGGGCAATCGCGCGCCGAAACCAGGTCGCTTCGGCCATCCGCGCGAGCAGCGGGCCGATGATGACGGTGAGCAGCACGTAGGTCGTCGTGAGCGGTGCGAGTTGCGGAGCGATCCCGGCTGAGACCGCGAGGCTGGCGATCACGATCGAGAACTCTCCGCGCGGGGTGAGAGTGAAGCCCGCGCGCCAGCGACCGGGAACCCCGATACCTGCGCTCGCGGCCGCGCGGTAGCCCGAGAAGGTCTTGGTCGCGATCGTGACAATCGCGAGAATGGCCGCGGGCAGAAGCACCGGTGCGATGTCGGCGGGATTAGTGGAAAGGCCGAAGAAGACGAAGAAGACGGCCGCGAAGAGATCGCGGACGGGAGTCAAGAGCTGTTGTGCGTTGTGAGCAACACGTCCTGACAGCGCGATGCCCACGAGGAACGCGCCGACCGCCGCGGAAACCTGAACCTGCTGGGCGAGGCCGGCAACGAGCATCGTGAGGCCGAGAACGCCAATCACCAGGGACTCCGGATGTGTGGCGACAAACAGCTTCGAGACGACGCGTCCAAACCGCAGGGCGATGACCAGAATCAGAAAGACGGCGACGACGGCGATGACGAGAGCGGTAGCGCCCTTCACGATGCCCGCTCCAATGACGAGTGCTGACAAGACCGGCAGATAGAACGCCATCGCCAGGTCTTCGATCACGAGGATCGACAGGATCGTCGGTGTCTCCCGGTTACCGAGCCGGCGCAGGTCGTGCAGCACCCTTGCGACTACTCCGGACGACGACACCCAGGTGATTCCGGCGAGCGCCACAGCAGCGACCGGCCCCCAGCCGAGCACGAGGGCAAACACGGCGCCTGGCACGGCGTTCAGCAGGGCGTCGAAAATGCCCGCGACTCGCGACTGTTTCAGGGTGGTGAGCAGCTCGGTCGGCGAGTACTCGAGACCCAGCATCACCAGCAGGAGGATGACGCCCATCTCGCTGCCGAACTCGAAGTACTTCGCGCCCTCGTGCAGTGGCACAAGACCACCCGCACCAAATCCCAGCCCCGCGAGCAGGTACAGCGGGATTGCTGAGATCCCTATGCGATTCGCGAGGCGGGACAACAGGCTCAGGCCGAGAAGCACAGCCCCGACTTCGAACAGGAGCAGGGCTGTTTCATTCATCGGCGGTATTTCTTATCCGTCGGTGAGCACTCGAGCGAGAGCGTCGAGACCAGCCCTGGTGCCGACCGCGATTATGGTGTCGCCCGTCTGGAGAGGAGTGTCCGGTGTTGGCGAGGGGATCACATCGGCTCCCCGAACGATCGCAACGATCGAGGTGCTTGTGCGGGTGCGGGCTTTGGTGTCGCCGAGCCTGGCGTTGGCGTAAGGGGACCCGGCCGAGATGACTAGTTGTTCGGTGAACAGCCCGGCGGCTTGTTCGCGGATGCCTGCAAGCTGACCAAGCATCAGAGAGGCACCGAGAACATCCGCGAGGGCATCTGCCTCGTCATCGGTGAGTTCAACGGAATCGGTGCTCGAGTCGGGGTCGAACTGGTCGAACAGCGCCAACTCGCGCTTGCCCGAGCGGTGTGAGACCACGCCGATACGGCGCCCGGATTTCGTGACGACGTCATGGCGGGTCCCAATGCCCGGCAGATCCACTTTCTCGACGCGTACGCTCACGCTTTCGACCCTACCAGCGGCGGCGCGAGGCCCGTTTGCGCGGGCGGATGTGCTCCGGCGCCGAGGCACCGGAGCACATAGCGGCTACCACTCGACCCAGTCGCTGCCGGCAGGAGTCCAGATGCTGGTGGTCGGGGCGCCCGTAAACACCGATCCGATCTCGGCATATTCGGCCTGCGCGTACCACTCGTTCATTTGGTCGACATCGAGCCAGTAATCGAGGCCGAGCACCTCCACGGCGGGGGTACTTCCCGGCATCGGAACCGGCACCCACAGCTGGTGCGCGACCTGGCCCAACTGGCGAGCTGCGTTGATCTTCGCCGCGGAATCGGCGTGGAACACGGATGCCGCCGCTTCGTACGAACTGACCGGTGCGCGCATGAGCCCGATCGCCCCGACCGAACGGCCAGATGGCGTAGGCACCGTGTAGCTGCCGAAGCCGGCCGCTGGCATCCAGAGCACTGCCTCACGATCGGCGAACAGTGCGGCGCCGCCCTCGATGACCTGGGCATCTGAGAAGAACTGACCGACTCCCGTGGGACTGTTCCAGGTGTCGATGAACAGGAGGTTCGTTGCATCCTCGCCTGCTGGCAGGTACACATTGTGGCTGAGGTCGCCGAGCGCCTTCGCGCCAGCCACGCCGCCCGGATTGCCTGCGGTCGCATTGTGCAGGTCGCGAGCGCTCGCACCGGAGCCGGTCTTCGGTGTTCCGAGAACGGTGAG
>JAUZFR010000098.1 GCA_030840335.1 Actinomycetota bacterium
CGAAGAGCCCCGCTGAGAAAGATGGAGTAGGTGGCGGAAATATGGAATTGGTTCCGGTAGACGAGGATGTGACCTACGATCGCCGGACATGTGGCCGCGCATAGCCACGGCGCAACGTTCACGCGAAGTGCGCCGGTGGCTTTCGCTGCGTCTCGTTCGGCTTGGACGAGTACGCCGGCATATGCATCTGCGACCGGGGTCGCACAAGCTTGCGCATCGCTCTGGTGGGCCGCAAGACACTCCGGCGCACTTTGTGCAAGACGAGGAATATCTCCTAGGACGGCAAGACGCGTCTTTGGCTCTTTCAGTCGGTTGAGCGTGTGAGTAAGGCCCTGCGCCCACTCGCTTGCATTCGCGAACCGGTCAGAAGCCACAGGCTGTTCGAAGGTGCCGCTGGTGACGACGACCAGAGTCGGCCGGATCTTCCGAATCGCAGCGATTGCGGAGTCACGCCAGGCGCCGCACCCTTTGAACGATCGGTCGCGACTGCTATAGAAGTTGAGTTCGACTATGGGGCAGCCGGCCTTGTAGAAGATCTGAAACTTCCAGTGCGCGGCCGTGGCCGCGGCTTTGAGCCCGTCGAACCACATGCCGGCGTGGGAGTCACCGAAGAGCACGACTTCGCGCTTGCTGCCGCGGTCCCCGTAAACGCACTCCCCGAACGTCGCGTCTTGCTTCGCCCGACCTGCCGCGCAGTCTTCGTTATGAAGTCGCTCGTTGTCGTTCGAAGCGTGAACAAGATCAGGTTGGAGATCCCCAGGGACCCGTTTGATCGTCGCCGCGGCGACGACCGCCGCATGAACTTGTGCCGGACTGACCGACTGTGTGTCGTCAACCGCGCCCGATGCGGCCAGCGAGTGACCGTTCGACAGAACCAACACCGCAGCTGCCGCGGCGAGCAAAGATCCGGCGGGAAAGACAATCTGCCCCAGCAGGGCGGCGAGTTTTGGCAATCGGGTCACGTCGACCTCCCTAGATGATCCCCGCGTGACGAGAGAGCGTCCATGATGACACGGCAATCGTGAAGATGACCAAACAGAGACCGACCACTACGACGATCGGGTCCTTCCCACGCAGCGCACGGCTCCGTCGCACCGGCGATTCAACGGTGTAGAAGGTGACCGCTGAGAGCGCGAGTGCGCCCGTGAGCAGCACCAAGTTGTGAGCCACGGACAGCCGCTTTCCCGCGTGTTGCGCTGCGATCACGAGGATCGGCCAGTGCCACAGATAGAACGAGTACGACAGCTTTCCGACCCACTGAAACGGGAGCCGCCGGAGCAGAGCGACCGCCCCGCCGCCGCTCCCGACAGCCCCTCCGACAATCACGAGAGCAGTGGCGAGCACGGGAGCGATCGCCGCGATACCTGGGAACGGAGTTGCCCCGTCGATTATGAATGCGCTCGCCACGATTCCGATCAAGCCGATCCATGAGATCGGGATCGCAAGCCTGGGAGATATCCGAGAAACAAGCGGAGCTCCGATTGCTATGGATGCACCGACTCCCAACTCCCAGGCTCGGGTGAGAGGAGAGAAGTACGCCCATCCAGGATCGCTGTTCGTTTGCAGATACGACCACGCCAATGACGCGGAGATCACTATCCCGAGGAGGATGCCAATGCTGATCCTGAGATGTCTACGCGGCACAACAGCGGCAACGAGCAGCATCATCGACGGCCACACGAGGTAGAACTGCTCTTCGACTCCCAGCGACCAAAAATGTTGGAGTGGAGAGGGCGGCTCCTGGGCGCCAAGGTAATTGGTGCCGACGAGCGCGAATCGAATGTTTCCGACAAACGCAGCGCACCACCTCGCGTCGATTGCGACGTCGTCGCCACGCAGAAAACCAAGGTAGTGATACGCCGCCATGACGGTGACGAACAGCACCAAAGTCGCCGCCGGCAAGAGACGCTTGACGCGACGGGCGTAGAAGTTCACCAGAGCCCGACGTCTCGAAGGGCCGCCCACCTCGCGAAGTAGAAGTGAGGTGATCAGGAAGCCCGAGATGACGAAGAAGACGTCGACGCCAATGTATCCGCCCGCGAGAAAGCCGATGTCGGCGTGATCCAGGGCGACGAGCATCACCGCGACTGCGCGGAGTCCCTCGATGTCTGGCCTGAAATGTTCCGCGCGGTGCGCGCCGGCTGCGCCCGTCTTCAAGGCGTCGTGACCTAGCGCCTCGTCGCAACAAGGACGTCTTGATCGCCGAGCCCCGACTCCGCTGACCAGAACGGCGCCCGGCCGCACCAGCCGCCGTAGTGCACCGTCACGTCGGAGAAACCCCGACCGGCGTCGTACACCGATCGCGCGTATGTCTCTTCATAGCCGACGCTCAGCTCCGGCACTTTGGTGGAGACGACCCAGTGGGTTCCAAGGTCGTGTTTCAGTCGAAGCGAGGACGCGCCCGTATCCATGAGTCGGCGAGACTCATCGTTCACGAGAAAGTACGTCGCAAAACACCGGCCGCCGGGCTTCAGGACTCGTCCGATCTCGGAGACGTAATGCTCCATGTCTGCGGGAAGCATGTGCGTGAAGACCGAGATCAGGATGACGAGATCGAAGCTCTCGTCCGCATAGGGGAAGCGGTATTCCGACGCCTGGAAACGTCCACCAGGGTTGTATTCCTTGTTGAAGACATCAGCCAAGTGAAAGTGGAAGTTCGGATGCGCGGACGCGATGTGGTCGTTGCACCAGGCAACGCCGCTCTCGACGATGTCCAAGCCGTCGTACGAACCGCTGGGACTCAGATAGTCGGTCAGTGGCACGGCCAGCCTGCCCATCCCGGAGCCGATGTCGAGAATCTTCGTTGCGGGCGCGAGGCCCGCGAACTCGATCAGGTGCTGCACGAGCGTGTCTCCGCTCGCCCTGAAACCGTCTACCGATCCGGCGAAGATCTCCGCCATCGGGGGCACCATCGTCCCGCCCCGACCGAAGCGCCGGTCAACGGCATCGATCGGCAGGAAAAACAGCCTGCGGAGCAACCAGCGGGCCGGGCGTGGGATCGCAGGCAGGACCGTGCTTGTGAAAGCAGGCTGCCTGAGCAGCCACATCCTCAGCGCGAGGAGAGCGGAAACGAGCCGAAGAATC
>JAUZFR010000201.1 GCA_030840335.1 Actinomycetota bacterium
AAGACCCTCTCGACGGCGGTCGCTGTCACCGGGATTGTCGCGACGATGCCGTACATCGCGCTGCAGCTCGTGGGCATCAAGTCGGTGCTGTCGGTGCTTGGCCTCGGTGCCGGCGACAACGCGTTCACGCAGGATCTGCCGCTGATCATCGCGTTCGTCGTGCTGGCTGCCTACACATTCACCGCCGGACTTCGTGCCCCCGCGGCGATCGCGGTGGTGAAAGACCTCCTGATCTACATCGCAATCATCGTCGCGATCATCTACCTGCCCTCGCGGTTCGGAGGATGGGGCCAGATCTTCGCCGCGGCGCAGACAAAGATGGATGCGACGAACCCGGCTACCGGTTTGCCGGTCGGGTCGGTCATCCCCGGGGCCGCGAGTTTCAACGCCTACTGGACGCTGGCGCTCGGAAGCGCGATGGCACTCTTCATGTACCCGCACTCGATCACCGGTGTGCTGTCGACAAAGAGTCGCAACACCATCCGTCGCAACGCCGTCGTGCTGCCGATCTACTCGCTCATGCTCGGATTTCTCGCGCTGCTCGGCTACGTGGCGATCAAGGCGGGCACCCAGCCAGTTGGCGTCGACGGCGTCATCAACCCGCAGCTCGTTGTGCCCCAGCTGTTCCTCGACAATTTCCCGTCGTGGTTCGCGGGGATCGCCCTGGCGGCCATCGCCGTCGGCGCGCTCGTACCGGCCGCAATCATGTCGATTGCGGCATCCAACCTGTTCACTCGCAACATTTATCGGGATCTCTTCAAGCCCAACGCGACGCCGCAGCAGGAGGCGAAGGTATCCAAGTTCGTCTCCCTCGTCGTGAAGCTCGGGGCCCTGCTGTTCGTGATCGTCATGGATCAGTCGGCTGCGATCAACATGCAGCTTCTCGGCGGAGTGTGGATCCTGCAGACCTTCCCGGCGATTGTCGCCGGCCTGTACACACGCTGGTTCCACCGCTGGGCGCTGCTGCTCGGATGGGCAGCGGGAATCACCTACGGCACAATCGCCGCGTATAACGTCGTCAATCCGGTAACCCACGCGCACTTCGGAGGCTCCATCGCGCCGATACCGTTCACGACCGTTCCGATCTACATTGCGATCACGGCGTTCGTCCTGAACGCGATCGTGTCGGTGGTATTCACGCTCATCTTCCGGGCGCTCAAGGTGCGTGACGGTCGGGACAGCACAACCGCGAGCGACTACGGTGCCGACGAGCACGATCCGAAGGTTGCAGCGATCGCACAGACGGCGCCGCAGGTCGACCGCGTGCCGCGCTCGCCTGTGGCCTGAGCGAGACGACGGCCTGCTCATGAGCTCTCAGACCGCGTCCGACGTTTGGGGGAGGGGCGACCCCTATGAACGGTACGTCGGTCGGTGGAGTCGACTCGTGGCACCGGCCTTCCTCGCGTGGCTGGCGGTTCCTGCGGGGCGGCGGTGGCTGGATGTCGGGTGCGGTACGGGTGCGCTGAGTGCGGCGGTCCTGGACGAGAGCGCCCCGTCGTCGGTTGCCGGCGTCGAGCCATCCGAGGGATTCCTGCTTGCCGCACGGGAGAATCTCGGCGACCGGGCCGAGATCTATTCCGGCAATGCAGCATCCATTCCCTTACCGGATGCGTCGGTCGACGTCGTGGTGTCCGGGCTGGTTTTGAACTTTGTTCCCGATCCGCGGGCCGGGCTCGCCGAGATGGTCAGAGTGGCACGCCCCGGAGGAACCATCGCGGCGTATGTCTGGGACTACGCGGGACAAATGCAGCTCATGCGCTACTTCTGGGATGCCGCGATCGATCTCGATCCCGCGGCCGCTGCCCTCGGGGAGGGAAGTCGGTTTCCGCTGTGTCACCCCGACGCGCTGATGGCGCTGTTCATCGGTTCGGCGCTCAGAGGACCCCGGGTCACGGCTCTCGACATCCCGACACCGTTCGAGAACTTCGACGACTATTGGAGTCCATTCCTCGGGGGTCAGGGACCTGCTCCCGCGTACGCGATGTCGCTGGACGAGACGGCGCGAAATCGACTCCGCGACCGGTTGCGCGAACGCATCCCGACTCGCCTTGACGGCTCGATCTCGATGATCGCCCGCGCCTGGGCCGTGCGCGCCACTGTTGCCGGCTAACCGGCCGCGGCCAGTCCTGCCAGCAGTCCGATGGCAAGCGCGAACATGATCAGCGCGACAACCCCGTCGAGTACGCGCCACGAAGCCGGTCGCGCGACGACCGGTCGAAACAGCCTCGCGCCGTAACCGAGCGCGGCGAACCACAGGATGCTTGCGACGACCGCCCCAAGTGCGAACCACCAGCGATCCGGGCCGTGCGTCCCCGCAACCGAGCCCAGCAGGACGACGGTGTCCAGGTACACATGCGGGTTAAGCCACGTCAGAGCGGTCACCGTCGCGACAGTTGCCCAGAGTCTTGTCGGCGTTCCCGCCGGGTCGACCCCCAGCGTCGACGGCCGGAGCGCACGACGCGCGGCGAAGACTCCGTACGCGATCAGAAACGCCGCGCCGCCGATTCGCACCACAACCAGGAGCCACGGAACGGCCTGGAGCAACGCGCCAAAACCCGCGACGCCGACAGCGATCAGGATGGCATCGGACACCGCGCAGACGAGCACGACCGGCAGCACGTGCTCGCGGCGCAAACCCTGACGCAGGACGAAAGCGTTCTGCGCGCCGATCGCGACGATGAGCGACAGCCCGAAGCCGAGCCCCGAGAGGATGGCAAGCAGGGTCGCGGCGGTCATGGTTCGACGATAGAGCCACGCGTTATCATTAGTCCAACTACTGTTTCTTATGGTGGATTAGGAACTCTAATGGCGGAAGTCGACATCGGGCAGCTTCGGGCGCTCGCGGCTGTCGTCGACGCCGGGTCCTTCGAGCATGCGGCCACCGCGCTGCACCTCACTCCCTCGGCGGTGAGTCAGCGGATCAAGGCATTGGAGACATCCGCCGGGCGAGTGCTGGTGCAACGGAGTAAGCCGAGCGTGGTTACGGAGGCGGGCATGCCGTACCTGCGCCTCGCCCGCCAGCTCAGCATCCTTCTCGAGGATGCGAGGGCCGAGGCAACCGAGGGAACGGGCGCCCCGATCTCGGTGCCTCTCGCCGTAAACGGCGACTCTCTGACGACGTGGGTTCTGCCTGCGCTCGCGACCCTCGCAGATCGGGTGAGTTTCGACATCCATCGCGAGGATCAGGACCACTCGGCGGCGCTTCTGCGCGCAGGCACAGTGATCGCTGCGATCACCAGTGATGCCGAGGCGATCCAGGGCTGCAGCGTGACTCGCCTGGGCATCATGCGATATCGCGCGCTGGCGAGCCCCTCTTTCGCCGCCCGCTGGTTTCCCGTGCGAGCGCAGGCCGAGCACTTCGCTGCGGCGCCCGTGATGGTTTACGACCGAAAGGATGACCTTCAGGATCGGTTTCTCAGTGGTCGGTACCGTTCCGTGCTGTCGCCGCCGCGGCACTACATGCCGGGGTCTGCCGACTTCGCCGAATCCGTTCGTCTCGGGATGGGCTGGGGAATGCTGCCCGATCAGCAGAGTGCTGCGCTCGAAGCAGCCGGTCAGTTGGTTGATCTCGCTCCCGGCGAGCATCTCGACGTCTCGCTCTATTGGCAGCAGTGGACGCTCGAGACCCCGATTCTCGATCTGATAGCGGAAGCCATCCTGCGGGCCGCACGCGAGACGCTGCGGTAACCCGGCCCGGCGGTAACCCGGCACGGCGTAACCCGGCACAATGGCCCCATGGCATCAGCACTGACACGCGGAGTGCGTTTCGTGATCGCGGCGTTCACTCGGTCGCGGTTCTTCCGGCGGTTCGGGCCCCGCATGATGCCGTCGCTCGAGCGGGCGTGGGCGAAGGCATCCGGGGGTGGTCGGCCGTTGAGCGGACTGCTCGTTCCGTCCCTTGTGTTGCACACCACAGGGGCGAGGTCCGGGCTCGAGCGCAGCACCGAGCTCATGTACTGTCCAGAGTCCAACGGGCGGATGCTCGTCACCGGCAGCAACTTCGCCCGCGAAGGACACCCGGCCTGGACCAGCAACCTGATCGCGCATCCGGATGCCGCGGTCACCGTCAAGGGTCGTCGAGTCCCGGTTCACGCGACTCGAATTCCCGACGATCGACTCGATGAGACCTGGGCGTACATCGAGAAGCAGTGGCCCGGGTATCGCGGCTACGAGCGGGCTTCCGGGCGCACCCTCCGGATCTTTCGGCTGACTCCCGAGGGCTCATGACTTCGTGCTGAGAGCTTCACCGCGAATGAGCTGCATCACGCTCGGCTGCTCCGAACTCGTTGCAACGGCCACAGCCTTGCGCACCCATCGGGCATCTGTCGCCTGGCGCAGCAGAAGATCGGCGAGATCGGCCCTCGAAGTGAACCGAGCAGCGAGAAAGTCCTCGGCCACGCTGTAGTCCGTCACGGCGTCGGTGCCGAACAGTCCGGACGGACGGATGATCGTCCAGTCGAGATCACTCGCTTTCACGAGGGTTTCCATTCGAAGCATGTCAGCGTAGAGCGTGCGCCCAAGCGTGTTCTCAATGACCGGCTTGAGAACGTGCTCGAAGAACAACCCGCCGCCCGTATCGCGCATGCGCGACTCCGGGGGGACCGCGCTCGAACTGACGACAGCGAGCCGACGAACCGAGTGTCTGTGCATGGCTCGCACAATATTCGCCACGCCCACGGAGTAGACGGAGATCGGCTTGCGGCCGAACGGTACGCCGAGCGACGACAGCACCGCGGCCTGGCCGGCGACGGCACGGTCCACGGAATCCGCGTCGAGCACGTCTGCGGCGAACACTCGCAGATTGTCGTGAGTCAGCGGGAAGACATCCGGGTGCCGCGTGACAGCCGTGACGGTGTGGCCGA
>JAUZFR010000091.1 GCA_030840335.1 Actinomycetota bacterium
CGTGCAGCAGACAACGCGCCTTCGCGGCTGTGACCTGGTACAGCTCAGGCTCGACCGTCAGGCACTCCTCCATGACGTCGGGGCACCGCGGGTTGAATCGGCAGCCGGTCGGCAACTTCGCGAGGTCGGGAGGACTGCCAGGAATCCCGGTCAGGTGCACCTTCTCGCCGCGGATCGAAGGGAAGGCGTCGAGCAGCCCGCGGCTGTAGGGATGCGCAGGCTGGTCGAAGACCTGGCGGGTCGCGCCGATCTCGGCCACCTGACCGGCGTACATCACGATGAGCTGGTCGGAGAAATGGCTGACCAGAGACATGTCGTGCGTGACGAAGATGACCGCGAACCCGAGTTCGCGCTGGAGCTCCTTGATCTTGACCATCAACGACCGCTGCGCGACGACGTCGAGCGCGGACGTCGGCTCGTCCATGATGACGAGGTCGGGCGTGAACAGCAGCGCCATCGCGATCATCGCGCGCTGCCGCATCCCGCCACTGAGCTGGTGCGGGTAGCTCTTGAGGTGGATCGGGTCGATGCCGACGAGCTTCATCACCTCGACGGCACGCTCGTCGTGCGCGTCGGTGGAACCCTTGCCGTGCGCATCAAGTGCGTCTTCGAATTGTGCGCGGATGCTCTTGACGGGATTCAGCGCGTTCATCGCGCTCTGCATCACCACGGAGTAGTCACGCCACCGCAACACGTTCAGCTGCTTCTCGGTCATCGACACGAGGTTCTGGCCGTTGAAACGCACGGTGCCGCCGGTGATGGCCGCCGGTGGACTCAACAACTGCGCGATCGCGAACAACATCGTGGACTTGCCGCAGCCCGACTCGCCCACCACGCCGAGGAACTCACCGCGATGGACGTCGAGGTCGACCCGATCGACCGCTCCGACCGAGCCGCGCGGCGTCGCGTACTCGACCGTGAGGTCGCGAACCTCAAGAATCGGCGCGCTTGACACGAAGCCTCCGTACCGGGCGCAATGCCGGGTTGCTGATCTCGTCGAACGCGTAGTTGAGAAGGGCGAACGCGGCGCCGAGGAGGGCGATGCACAGACCCGGCGCGATCGACCACGCCGGCAGCCCGCCGAGGAGTGCGTTCTGGTTCTGCGACCAGTAGAGCATCGTGCCCCAGCTGCTCGCGCTGGTGTCGCCGAGACCGAGGAACTGCAGCCCGGCGGCCGCCAGCACGGAGTACACGGCCGCCCCGAGGAAGTTCGCGAGGATGAGCGAACTCATCGTCGGCAGAACCTCCATGACGATGATGTAGGACCGGCGCTCTCCGCGGACGCGGGCCGATTCGAGGAAGTCACGGTTGCGAAGCGACAGGGTCTGCGCGCGTAGCTGGCGAGCGCCGAAGGACCAACCGGTGACGACGAGCACGACCACGATCACCCAGAAGCTGCCCTTGCCCACGTAGGACGCCAACACGATGATCAAAGGGAACGTCGGGATGACTAGGAACACGTCGGTGAGGAACGACAACAGGTCGTCGCCGATGCCGCCAAGATAGGCCGCGGAAACGCCGATGAGCACGGACAACACCGTTGCGAAAAGGCCCGCGATCAGCGCGATGCCCATCGACTGCCGGGCTCCGTAGACCAGCTGCGCGAAGACGTCCTGGCCGAGGCCTGTGGTACCGAGCCAATGGTGCGCGCCAGGGTGGATGCGCGGAACGAAGGCGATGGCGTTCGGGTCGTGGATGTTCGCCTCGAGCAACGTCACCTCGTGGGGCAGGATCGCCATCACGCTGAAGATCAGGAAGATCGCGACGCCGATCAGCGCCCTGGGATTCGTGCGGACCGACGTCAGAAGGCCACCGCCGCCGCGCCGGCGAGTCGGACCGGCCGGCCCGCTCGCGGCGGTCGTGTCCACGAGGAGTGCGGTCATCCTGCTTACCCTTTCGCCCGCGCGCGGGGGTCGAGCCAGAACGTAGCGAAGTCACAGATCAGGACGGCGAGCAGCACGGCCACCGTGTAGATCATGAACAGCGCGCTCATCAGCGGGTAATCGTGGCTCACCGTGCTGTTGTAGAACATGTAGCCGAGACCCTGGTAGTTGAAGACGTACTCGACGAGGATCGCACCGGCCAGCACAAACCCGAGCTGCATCGAGAATCCGGACAGGTTCGGCAGGAATGCGTTGCGGGCGGCGTACCCGAACATGATCCTGCGGTTGGAGAGACCTTTCGCGCGACCCATCCGGACGTAGTCCTCGGACAAGGTCGTGATCATGTTGTTTCGCATGGTGAGGATCCAGCCGCCGATCGCGGTGATCACGATCGTGCCAGCGGGCAGAATCGCGTGCTTCACCAGGCTGACGATGAAGGCGCCCGACCATCCCGGGTGCGTGCCCTCGCCGTAATTGAAGTCGTTCGGCAGGAACCCGTGCATCGAAACGCTGAAGATCAGAATGAACATCAGCGCTACCCAGAAGTACGGCAGCGCCGACGTCACGACGAACACCGGTGGCAGCACAGAGTCGAGCACGCCGCCACGCCGCCAGCCCGCGACGATGCCGATCAGCGTGCCAACCAGAAACGCCATCACGGTCGCGATGCCGACGAGACCGAGTGTCCAGGGCAGCGCCTGCCCGATCAACCGCGTGACAGGAACACCCAGCGACGAGCCGATCGATACCCCCCAGTGCCCGGTGAACAGGTTGTGAAAGTAGTCGACGTACTGCCCCGGGAGGCTTTGGCCCGGCTTGAAACCGAACGA
>JAUZFR010000117.1 GCA_030840335.1 Actinomycetota bacterium
TTTGCCGGGCAGGGGATAAACCTGATCCCTGGCAGTTCGATGACAGGTAATCGCATGTGGCTCTACATCGGGCTGATCCTCGCGGTCGTCGGCATCGTCCTGGTGGTGCTCGGCATACGCCGACCAAAGCGCGGCATGTAACCCGCCAGCCATCCTCGACTAGGAGACCAGGAGGACTGTCTTGCCCGGCGCAGGCCTCGTCAACGACCCACTGTCGTAGGCGACCTTCCCGTCTGACAAGGGGAAGGTCTCCGGCACTCGCCACTCATCCAAGAATGGCGCGCTCAACTTCACTATGCAGCACAGCACTTGCATGATGCAAGCGAGTGCGGTTAGTGTGGGTGGATGCTTGGCTCGACGTACGAATCGCAGGTCTGCTCGATCTCGCGGACACTTGAGGTGTTCGGAGAGCGTTGGACGTTTCTGATCCTGCGCAACGCTCTCTTCGCCGAGTCGACCCGGTTCGCCGACTTTCATCGGAGCCTCGGAATCGCCACCAACGTGCTCGCATCGCGCCTGGAGCACCTGGTCGAGGCCGGCGTGATGGAGCGCGTCATGAAAAACTCAGGTGAGGGCGAGAAGTATCGCCTCACCGCTCGGGGTCGCGACCTCACTCCAGCCCTGATCGCGCTGACCGAATGGGGTGACCGCTGGGCGGCGCCGAACGGGGTGCCAATCCTGTATCGACACGGCCGAGAGGAGCATCCGGTCCGGATGCAGTTGGTCTGCGATATCTGCGGCCCGCTGGATGCCTCAGCCGACGTTGAGGCCCTGCCCGGCCCTGGGATGCCTCAGAACATGGCCGCGGGCGTGCTCGAACGACACCGCTTGCGGCATGCCGCGCAACCAATAACTAGATGACCCACACCGTGGGCCGTGCCAACTAAACGAATGAACGGCCATGAACATGACACAAACGAACGACGAGACAACCATCAAGCAGGTCTTTGCTGACCAATACCAAGCATGGGCGGCCGGCGACGCAGACGCCTTTGTCGCTGACTACACCGAGGACGCCACAGTCATCATGCCCGGATCCTACAAGCGGAACAGGGCGGAAATCCGGCAGAGCATGAGCGACAGTTTCGCCACCTTCCTCAAGAACTCCACCGTGACCGACGAGCTCCAAGACATCCGATTCCTCGGTCAGGACTACGCAATCGCCGTCAGCAGGGCCGGCATTCTGTTCGCCGGCGAAACCGAGGTGCCCGCAGACCGGTTCGTCAACGCGACCTGGGTCTTTCAGAGACGTGGCGGCAAGTGGCTAGTCGAGGCCTACCACAACAGCCCGGTCAACCAGAGCTAGAGAAAACCCCGCGCGGTTGAGCCACTGCGCACATCAGCTTGATGGTCCAGTCGTGATGCGTGCATTCCCTGCAGCGCCTCCTCGGGCGCGCCTGCAGTGTGACCGCCTGCGGCTATCTCAATCCCGACGACTGGTATCTCGCACCGCGGCGGGGCCGGCCAACGCCTCCGCCCAGGGGACCAGAGGCGAACCACGGAAAGACATCCTTAGAATAAACAAAGCACTGATGAAAATGCCTTCTCATCAGGGCTTTTCAGTCGGGCTGACAGGATTTGACTCCCCTACTGAGCCGCCAGAAAACCGCGCGGTATCACGTCGGTGACTTGGTCACTTAAGCGCGATTTTCTGGACTGCTCAGCGGGGGCCCACGAGCAGCTTCGCGTCCGAATCAGCCCGACAAACGACAAGAAGGACAGAGGTTAACTGAAGAAGGACCGCAATTGCTTGCGGTCCTTCTTGTCGTTTGTCGGGCTGACAGGATTTGAACCTGCGACCCCGTGACCCCCAGTCACGTGCGCTACCAAGCTGCGCCACAGCCCGTGGCTTGCCGCCCTCTCGGGCAACTCGAACAGCTTATCGCAGGTACTCCCGCAGCTCTGGCCACGCCGAAGCGAAACCCGGATGCAGATCGAGGCCGGTCACGTCATCGATCGCGACCCAGCGCACCTCGTTGCTTTCGGCATCCGCCATCACGGGATCAAAGTGCTCGAGAGCCTCGGCAACAACTGTCGTATACGACCAGTATCCGAGGTCGAGAACGAGGGTGTGCAGGATCCGCAGGTGATCGCTCGGAACGGTGGCCTCCTCGGCGGCCTCCCGAAGCGCACCGTCGATGGCGCTCTCGCCCTTCTTGCGAGCGCCCCCGGGAATGCCCCAGGTACCTCCGAAGTGGCTCCACGCCACGCGATGCTGCAGAAGGATGCCCACATCGCGTCTCCAGACCAGCAGCCCGGCGGCGCCAAATTTGCCCCAGAACCGTTGCCCATTCGGACCTTCGACCCAGGCATCGCCTTCGTCACGCTTGCCAAAAGGCGGCAGCGGGGGCGGGAAGGTCACGGTACTAGTCTGCACCGTCCGCCGACCGAGATCGTCGCGCGGCGTTACCCGTCGGCGGCCGCCCTCAACACCGCAATGTCGAGCTTGCTCATCGTCAACATGGACTGCATCGAGCGCGAGGCGCGCCCGGGGTCGGGGTCGCCCAGCAGCTCACGCAGCCCGGAGGGCACGATCTGCCAGGACAGTCCATACGGATCCTTTAGCCAGCCACACCGCCCCGGCTCACCGCCGTTCGCAGTGAGTTGCTCCCAGATGCTGTCGACCTCTTCCTGTGTATCGACATCCACGTAGAACGAGAGCGCCTCAGTGAAATGCTGACCCGGGCCGCCATTGAACGCCTGGTATGCGCGCCCATCGATCTCGAAGCTGACCGACATCACGCTCCCTTCCGGGTAAGGCCCTCCAGCTCCCCAGCGTTCGGTCGAAACGACGCGTCCATCCTTAAACACCGACACGTACAGGTTCGCGGCCTCCTCGGCCTGGTTGTCGAACCATAGAAAGGGTGAGATTCTGTGCATCGCGGGCTCCTTTGCTCGGAACCAGCGTATTGCTCACTTCACTCGCGGAGAAGGAACGATCCGATCGCCTTCGTGAACGAATCCGGGTCGGTCGCGCCACACATTTCCCTCGCCGAGTGCATCGACAGCAGCGCGATACCGACATCCACGGTTCGGATGCCCAGCCGCGTCGCGGTCAGCGGGCCGATCGTCGAGCCGCACGGAATCGCGTTGTTCGACACGAATTCCTGGTACTCGACGCCCGCGCGCCCGCAGGCGCGTGCCCACTCGGCTGCACCGAAAGCATCCGTCGCGTAGCGCTGGTTGGCGTTGATCTTGAGTAGCGGTCCCCCGCCGACGATCGGCCGGTTGGCCGGGTCGTGCTTCTCCGGATGATTTGGATGCACGGCGTGACCGGCGTCCGCCGACAGGCACCACGAGTTCGCGAATGCCCGGAGGCGATCCGCTTCGGACGCGCCAAGCCCCCCGCTGATTCGTACAAGGACATCGGACAACACCGTGCCGCTCGCCCCCGATCGCGTCTCTGAGCCCACTTCCTCGTGGTCGAACGCTGCGAGCACGGCGATTTCGGCCAACTCGTCGGGGAGCGCGAGAAATGCGACAAGAGATGAGTGCACTGACGACAGGTTGTCGAGTCGCCCCGACGCGAAGAATTCGCCGCGAAGTCCGAAGACTGCCGGCTGCGCTGTGTCGGCGACGACGATGTCGTAGCCGGAGACATCCGCACCCTCGCGGTCGACCAGTCCCGCCAGATAACCGACCACGTCGGCCGAATCAACCGGACCTGTGGCAATCACCGGGTTGAGGTGCTTCTGCGGATCGAGGGCGAGACCTTCGGAGTTCACGCCGCGATCGAGATGCACAGCCAGTTGCGGGAACCGCAGAAAGGGTCCCGTGCGCACGAGTTCGGTCGTGCCGTCGGCGAAGACGAGCCGGCCCGCAAACTCAAGCTCGCGATCGAGCCACGAGTTGAACAGGGGGCCGCCATAAACCTCAACGCCCGCCTGGATCCATCCATGCGATGTCGTCGTTGGCTTGGGCTTCAGTTTGAAGCCGGGCGAGTCAGTGTGTGACCCGACGATGCGAAATGGAGTGACCACGGTCGCCGACTCCGGCTGTATCCACGCGACAATCGACCCGTCGCGGCGGATGAAGCGCTTGCCCGCATCCGTCGGCCAGGCATCAAACTCTGGCAGCTCACTGAACCCGGCCTCCGTCAGCTGGCGGGCAACCTCCGCGACGGCGTGAAACGACGACGGGGACGCCTGAATGAATGCGGCCAGAGACTCGAGGTGTGGGGTGAGGGTCACGACGTCCATTCTCGCCGACGACGGGCGACCGCGGAGACTTGGCATTGTCGACCAGCACGTGAGGGAACCTGATCGCTCAGAGACTTCTTTCGTCTTTTTCTGGATTTCTCCCGCCATGGCGCCGAAATCCTGTGGATAATTGCCCAGAATGTCGGGCGCCTCGTGTTGGCTTAAAGCATGGAAAACAGGGCCGACATGGTCGGGGCGATCGACGCAAAAGTCGACGCGCTCGCCGAACTGGTTGCCTCGAATCGCCAGCTCAACGCCGACACCTCTTCTCGGCTCCGTCTTGTCGACAAGCTCCGCAAGGCCGAAGCGCGCCTCATCACCACTGTGCCGAACCAATCGCGCGAACTCGGTACCCGTTCGTTCCGCGCCGAGGTTGCCTGCGCCCTGCACGTGTCGGAGCGTGCCGCTGAAAACCTCATCGGTGTCGCCGCGGTGTTGTCAGAGAACCTGACAGCGACATTCGCCGCGTTCGACACGGGCGCCTTCTCCTACCGGCACGTCGAAATTCTTGTAGACCATGCCTCGGGACTGAGCCCGGAGCTCATGTTGCAGCTCGAGGCCAAAGTTCTCCCGCGGGCGTCCACTTTGACGCCGCCGCGGTTCGACGACCTCGTACGCAGGACGCGGGATGCGTTGGATCCAGAATCGATCGATACGCGCCACGAGGCTGCATTCGAGGCGCGCACCGTCTCATCAGAGCCGGGTCGCGACGGGATGGACTACGTCACGCTCCACGTGAAGGCCGCGCACAGCCAGGCGATCATGGACCGTGTGACGAAGGCCGCCCTGTCGATCAAGCGGAATGGCGACCTGCGCACACTGGCTCAGATCCGGGCCGATCTTGTCGTGACTGTCCTGCTCCACTCCAACGGGGCCATGCAGGGCGACTGCCCGCAGCTGGACGACCCCGACAGCGTCGTCACCTGGTTCCACACCATCGTGCCGCAGGTGATCGTGACCGTTCCCGTGCTCTCCCTCCTCGGTGACGAGAATGGGATCGCGCAACTGGACGGCCATGGGCCGATCGGCATGAAGGATGCGCGCATCCTCGCCGCAAAAGCCCCGAGCTTCATGCGAATTCTGACCCATCCGATCACGGGGATGGTGCTTGCGATCGATCGCACCCGCTACAAAGTCCCGAAGGACCTTCGGCAATGGCTCCGCACTCGTGACGGCACCTGCCGGTTCCCCGGTTGCGGTCGTCTCGCCAAATACTGCGACATCGACCACACCCAGGAATGGCAGCACGGAGGTCAGACCAACCACGACAACCTGGCCCATCTCTGCCGAAGTCACCACATGGTCAAAGGCGAAACCGAATGGGCCGTCGCGCAGGCGCCCGACGGGTCGGGAACCCTCACCTGGACAAGTCCGATGGGCTCCAACTACGTGACGCATCCCGCGAATACACTCCCCGTCGACTAGGAACATTCCCCGTTCGACTCCGGGTGCGACTGCGGGTATGGCCGCCCTACGAGCGTTTGCGCTTCTCCCGCACCCGCATGTTCACGTTGATCGGGCTGCCCTCGAAACCGAAGATCTCGCGCAGGCGCCTCGTGATGAAGCGTCGGTACTGCGGGTCGAGGAATCCGGTCGTGAACAGAACGAACGTCGGTGGGCGCGATGCGGCCTGCGTTCCGAACAGGATGCGCGGCTGCTTGCCACCGCGAACCGGGTGCGGATGCTCGGCCGTGAGCTCAGCGATGAGCGCGTTGAACTTGCCGGTGGGAATGCGCGTGTCCCAGGAGCGCAGCGCCAGCTCGAGCGCCGGCACCAGCTTTTCCATGTGGCGTCCGGTCTTCGCGGAGATATTCACCCGAGGAGCCCAGGCCACGTGCGAGAGATCCTGTTCGATCTCGCGTTCGAGGTAGCGACGACGATCGTCGTCGAGCAGGTCCCACTTGTTGAACGCGAGCACGAGCGCGCGGCCCGACTCAAGCACGAGGTCAATGATCTTGAGGTCCTGCACGCTGATGACATCCGTCACGTCGATCATGACGACCGCGACTTCCGCCTTTTCGAGGGCAGCCGTGGTGCGCAGTGTCGCGTAGAAATCGGCACCCTGAGCGAGATTCACGCGACGACGGATGCCGGCAGTGTCAACGAAGCGCCAGTACTTGCCGGCGATCTCGACCTGTTCGTCGACCGGGTCGCGAGTCGTTCCCGCGAGATCGTTGACAACGACGCGCTCTTCGCCCGCGGTCTTGTTCAGAAGACTGGACTTTCCGACGTTCGGGCGGCCGAGAATGGCGACCCGACGCGGACCACCGACCTCGTCCTTCGCGACAGCGGAGACTTCGGGCAGAACGGTGAGTACCTTGTCGAGCAGGTCCGCCACTCCCCTGCCGTGCAGCGCTGAGACCGGCCAGGGCTCGCCGAGGCCGAGACTCCAGAGCGAAGCGGCTTCGGATTCCTGGCGGGCGTCATCCACCTTGTTGGCAACGAGGATGACGGGCTTCTTCGTCGCGCGGAGCATGCGAACCACGTGCTCATCGGTCGAAGTGGCGCCAACCGTGGCGTCGACGACGAAAAGGACAGCGTCGGCGAGGTCTACCGCGACCTCGGCCTGAGCGGCGACGGAAGCGTTGATTCCGCGGGCATCCGGCTCCCATCCGCCGGTGTCGACGATCGTGAAGCGACGGTTATTCCACTCGCCCTTGTAGTTGACACGGTCGCGCGTAACACCGGGGGTGTCTTCGACAACGGCCTCCCGGCGTCCGATGATGCGGTTGACCAGGGCTGACTTGCCAACGTTCGGGCGTCCGACGATGGCGAGCACGGGCAACGCCGGAAGAAAGACGATCGCGTCGGGGTCGTCGGTGGCGCTGTCGAGAATCTCGAGGTCTTCATCCTCGAGCTCGTAGTCGAGGAGTCCGGTGCGAAGAGCGGTGGCGCGATGCGCGGCATCCTCTTCGGTCAGGGAGTTGAGGCGATCGACAAGTTGACCGTCCAACTCGGGAAAGTCGTCGTTGTCGTCTGCCATGATCTGTCCTTTAGTGGGGCGTGCTCTCTGCAGAAGTCTGCGCTGCATGCACAAGCGAGACAACTGCGCTGACCGTCTGGTCGAAGTCGAGGTCCGATGAATCGACGGTGGTCACACCGTCGGCGGCGTTCATGAAGTCGACGACCCTCGAATCCTGGGCATCCCGTGAGGCAAGCTGCCGGGCCGTCGTCTCGGCCGATTCTCCTGGGAGTTCCGCCGAACGCCTGCCCATTCTAACCTCTTCGGCTGCCGTGAGCAGTATCCGGACGTCAGCGTCGGGTGCGACGACGGTCGTGATGTCCCGTCCTTCGACAACGATTCCGGGCTTTGTGCTCGCTGCGATGATGCTTCGGAACAGCTCGACCAGGTAGGCACGAACCTCCGGGATGCGGGCGACTGCACTCACCATCGTGGTGACGCGAGGCTCCCGGATCTCCCGGGTCACCGTCTCGCTGCCCACACGCACGAAGTAATCGTCCGGGTCGATGCCGATCGAGTATTCGAACGTCTCGAGCGCGTCGATGACATCGCTCGGGTCCTGCGGGTCGACGCCTCTCTCGATGCACGCCCAGGCGAGCGCGCGATAGGCGGCACCGGTGTCCTGGTAGTCGAAGCCGAGAGCGCGAGCAGATGCCCGACTCACGCTCGACTTGCCGGAGCCTGCCGGCCCATCGATCGCGACGACGAAGTCCGTCATGTTGCGCCTCCCTGCGGCTATCTCGTGCGTCGTGCTGTCTAGCTGAATGCGCCGGCGATTTCCCAACCGCGGCTCGTCAGCTCGTCGAGAAGGCGCTGCTCGACCTCAGGCAGAACACTAATCTCGGCAAATCCGACCTGCGCGCCCGGCGAGTGCTCGAGGCGGAGGTCTTCCATGTTCACCCCGGTATCACCGATTTCGGTGAGCAACCGGGCCAACTCGCCCGGTTTGTCGGCGACGATGATGATGATCTGGGCGAAGTGTCGCGCCTGCCCGTGCTTCCCGGGGATGCGCGCAACCCCGGCGTTGCCACCGGCAAGCGACTCCGCAATGGCGCGACGGGAACCCGGAGCAGCGTGGTCCGACAGCGAACCGATGAGAACGTCAAGATCGTCGCGGTACTTGCGGAGCACCTCGACCACGGGATCGGAGTTCGCGGTGAGGATCTGCACCCACATCTCCGGATTGCTCGACGCGATTCGAGTGGTGTCGCGGAGCCCCTGCCCCGCGAGCCCGACCGCAACGTCGGTCGCTTCGGTGAGCCTCGTGGCCAGCAGGGATGCGATCACCTGCGGAACGTGCGAGACGAGAGCGACACTGCGATCGTGTTCGGCGGCATCCATTTCGATGGGCACAGCGCCGAGGTCGAGAGCAAGAGCTTCGAGAGCGCCTTTCGCCGCACGACCATCGGCGATGCCATCATGAGCCGCGATGATCCACGGTCGCCCGATGAACAGGTCGGCACGGGCAGAGATGGCTCCCCCGCGTTCCCTTCCCGCCATGGGATGCGAGCCGATGTAGCGGGCAACGTCAGCACCGGAGGCGCGCAGGTCGTTCAGCGGCGCGAGCTTGACGCTTGCGACATCCGTGACGAGCGCTTTGGGGTATGCGGCGAGTTCTGCGGCGGCGGTCTGCGCGACCGCATCCGGTGGCACCGCCACGACGATGAGCTTCGGATCGTCATCGGGCGCAGCCGCACGACCTGCACCGTAGTCGATCGCGAGCGTAACCGAGCCCGGCGAGATGTCGGCGAGGATGACATCCACTCCTTCTGCGCGCAGAGCGAGCCCGATGCTGGCTCCGAGGAGGCCCGTGCCGACAATACGTACAGGCCCGATAGTTCTCGCCGAAATCACTTCACTTCTCCGTTCGGGGCGCCCGCGTTGCCGCCGGCCCGCGAGAGGGTGAGGAGCTGGCCGAGTTCCGCCTTGGTGAGGTCACGAATCTCCCCCGCAGGCAACGAACCGAGG
>JAUZFR010000129.1 GCA_030840335.1 Actinomycetota bacterium
AGGTCGCCATCCGAGAAGAACGAATAACGGACCAGCGCACGAGGAGTCGCGTAGACCTTCGCCGTCAGCGTCTGGCCGACCTTCGCCGTGCCGCTGAGCGTCGGGACACCGATAGTCAGGGTGCCCGTACCAACATCTGCGGTAGCAGAGCTCGTTGAGGTCAGCGTGGAATACCCGGACTTGGACGAGACGACGACCACGGTGATTGCCTTACCGAGGTCGGCAGTGGTCAGCGTGTGCTCCGAGGTGGTTGCACCCGAGATCGCGGTACCGTTCGCGCGCCACTGGTACGTGTGCGTTGCGACCGGAGACGTAACGATGTGTGCCGAAAGCTTGACGCCGACGGCGGCCGTGCCAGTGATTGTCAGCGGTGTGGTGACCGCGATCTGCCCACGTGCGACTCGTGCCGTTGCGGCGCTCGTCCTCGTGGATGAGGTGTAGCCCGGCTTCGACGCGGTCACCCTGACGCTGATGCTCGACCTCAAGTCGGTCGCGGTCGTCGTGTACGAAGAACCGGTCGCGCCGGTGATCGCGACGCCGTTGCGCAGCCATGTGTACGCGAAGTTCACATTCGTGACGGCGTCGGTGTCGGTGACCGCGGTCAGCGTCTGGCCAACGGCGGCTGTGCCATCGATCGTCGGTACAGCGAACGACATCGGCGTCGAGGCAGCGGTGTTACTCACTGCGTACTTGACCGCGCTGAAGTAGAAACCCTTTCCCTTGAGTGCCGTGAACTCGTCCGCCGTCGGCTCGTGGATCGTCCAAGGGACGTCAGTGGTGGTGCCGACCTGGCGGTCGACCGCGCGGAACAGCAGGCTGTTGACCGTCTGCGCCGGGATGCCGGCGATGGCGTCGTAGGTTTCGAACGTCGAACCGGTGAGTGCAGGCGTCGAGGAGCCGTCAAGGTAGACCTTGACGATGTCAGCCGATGCCGTCGGATCGAACTGCGCGACGTACTTGATCGCAACCGGCTTGGTGAAGTCGATCGTGGCAGTGCTGGATGTCCAGCTGCTGTCGTCATCCGTCGTGGCGCCCGGCTTCAGGTGGAAATTGGTGAGCGTTAGCTTCTGTCCGGCTTCCTCGCGAATGAGGAGGTTTCCGCCTGCGCGGTTTTCGCCCGAGTTCGGCGAAACCTCGACCGACAGGTCGGGCTGGGTAGCGTAGCTTGCTGCCGAAAGCGTGAAGTTCGCGGTGAAGGTGTCATATGACGCGCCACCCGAAACACGCGGGCCCGCCGAAGCGATGGGCGGAGATTTGAGCTGCTGCTGGCCACCGTAATTGACCGGGTTATCGACCCAGTTCGAGATGCGGAGCGCTTTGGTTGACTTGCCCGGCAGCGTCGTGCCTTCGAAGTCGTAGTGGTCGCCAGCGGCCTGCTCCCATGTGCCGACCTTCGACAGGTCGGGCGTGGCTGACGTGGCGGTGGGTGTCGGCACTGCCGACGCCGAGCCGATGCCAAATGCCACGCCGGTAATTGCTAACGCCGCGGTGACAGACACCGCAAGAAAGCGCTTGCCCGCAGGCGCGCCAAATAATGGACTGTTCTTCTGCATTTTTCCCCCTGGAAAAGTCATTCGAGCGGCCCCCGATCCGCAGATTCTCTGCGGATAGCCATCTCGTGACGTTCTTCACACTACGTCCGATTACAACGGAGAATCAAGACGGTCTCCCCCCAAAAAAGGGGGCGTTAAGCGGTGAGGTGCCAGAAGTAGACTTTGCCGCCTGGCGGATGCCGAGAGAGCAAGCTCGCGATGGTGCGGTAGAGCGCACCACCCGAGTGCTGCGCTACGCGGATGTCTACGGAGTCGCCGGATCCCGTAACTCGCGAGACGATTCCAGTGTGATCGCGGTTGCCACTGTTGTCGTAATCGAACTGCACGACATCGCCGACTGCGACCCGGTCGCGATCGGCCCAGGTGAGCGCGGTGCCGAGTTCGGGGTGGGCCCGCATGTACCGCATGAACGCCGTCGAACTGATCCACGCCGGTGAGTACTCGTTCACGGTCAGGAAGAAGTAGTGGCGCCACGACGAATTCATCTTCCAACCGCGCGCGAGCAGCGCCTGGCTCGTGAAGTTGACACAGTCCGATCCATGGAGGTTTCCGAACCCCGCCTCGTTTCGGTTTTTCCAGTACTTGTTGACGTAGGTCATTTCGCGCCGCACCGCAGTTGAGAGACCAGGCTGCAGCGCCGGCGAGACCGGGCCGGTGCTGCCGGTCGGCCCGGAGGGAGAGACCGCGGCGGGTTTCGCCTGGGACGCGGCGGGGGCGGCGGGCACGCAGGCGGCGAGCGAGCCCATCAGCAGTGCGGCGAGGCCGAGCGCTGCAACCCTGCGACGTAGTGCCGGAATGCTCATTCGGTGAGCCTAACCGGCGGCGAGCGGATTTTCGCTCAGGTTAGCTGGCGGAGTCAGGCTAGTTCGCGTAGTCAGGTGCGGCAGGCAATCCGAAGAATCCCTCCAGGGTCGTCGCGCCTTCCAGATGATATTCGGTGGACAGCGCCGTACCGACGTACCTGAAGTGCCATGGCTCGTATACGTAGCCGGTGATCGCGGTTCGTCCCTTCGGATACCTCAGGATGTATCCGTACTTCCATGAGTTCGCGGCGAGCCATTTGCCCTGTGGCGTCGTGCCGAAACAAGCCGCGAGCGCACACTTCAACGGCACGGGCGAAATATCGACGGCGAGGCCGGTCTGATGCTCGCTGTATCCCGGGCGCGCGCTCTGCAGGTCGGCTTGCTTCTTCCCGAGACTGGCCACCCACCCGTTGTAGACGGATACCTGCACGCTGTACGGACGCCAGGCGCTCTGGATCTGCATGGCGCCGGCGCCGGCCTTCTTGCCCGCGGCAAACATCTTCACGAGAGCGTTGCCAGCGGCCTTGCGCATCCGCGGCGGGTTGTCGTGGGCGACGGGCACGTTGATGATGTCGGACGGCGAATAGGTCTTGGGATTCAGGGGACGCAGCTTGTTGACGACCACCCAATAGTTGTTCGCTTTATTGATCGAGTGAGCATGCTTGTCGAAAGCGGGCGGCGTGCGAGTTGGGGCCGGAGTGGGCGTCGGGGTTGGCGTGACCGGCGTGACGTGAGCCTGGTTCGGAGCCGAGGATGGGCCGCTCGCGCCAGCGGATGCGCCAGCCTGCGGAGAGCACGCCGCGGCGGTCGCGAGCACGACCAGCGCGAGGGCCGTCGCCGTGAAGATCCGAGACTTTTGTGCCACCCAGAGAGTTTACCGGCCCCTCGGGAAGTGCCTGAGAAAGATCTGTTGTCGATTGCGTCATTCTGTGCCGATGGTGTAACTTTGCACTCTACGCAATTTTTGCCGCTGTTGGCAGCGTCTCAACAGCGGCATCTTTCATGTGGCGTCCAAGCCGATAAGAAAATCGCAGAACAAGCACTGTTTCGCAGAAGCACTGTTTGACAGATCAAGCACCAGTTAGAGGACTCATGTCTCGCTCCGAATCCACCGTCCCGTCAGGCGCTCAAGCGCAGGCGGCCGCCACTGCAAATTCCGGCGGGGTGATGACGCACAGGCAAATCCTGCTCGTGATCTATGGGCTGATGGCCGGCATGTTTCTCGCCTCGCTTGACCAGACGGTTGTCGGTACCTCGATCCGAACCATCGCTGATGACCTGCACGGACTAAGCGAGCAGGCCTGGGTCACCACGGGTTACCTGATCGTTTCGACGATTGCGACCCTGATCTACGGCAAGCTGTCCGACATCTTCGGTCGGCGACCGCTGTTCATCATCGCGATTTCGATCTTCCTCGTCGGCTCGGTCCTGTCCGGCTTCTTCGCCTCCACGATGTACGAGCTCGCCGCCTACCGCGCGGTCCAGGGCCTCGGTGCTGGTGGCCTGATGTCAATCCCGCTCGCGATCATGGGCGACATGCTTGCTCCGCGCGAGCGAGCCAAATACCAGGGGTACTTCCTCGCCGTTTTCGGCGTCTCGAGCCTCGTCGGACCCCTCGTCGGCGGCCTCTTCGCCGGCGCCGACCAGATCCTGTTCATCACCGGATGGCGCTGGGTCTTCCTGATCAACATCCCGATCGGCGTGCTCGCGCTGTTCATGGTGACGCGATTCCTTCACCTGCCCAAGCGCAGCGCAAACCGCTCGGTTCGCATCGACTGGTGGGGCGCTTCAACCGTCATCATTGCCGTCGCTCCGCTACTGCTCGTCGCCGAGCAGGGTCGCACGTGGGGATGGACCTCGGCGAGCGCGTGGACTTGCTACGTCATCGGTGTCGTCGGAATCGTGGCGTTCATCATCTCCGAGCGCATGATGGGCGACGCCGCGCTGGTCCCCCTCAAGCTGTTCAAGAGTCCGACGTTCTCGGTCGCCACGATCCTCGGTGTCATGGTCGGTTTCGGCATGTTTGGCGCGCTCTCGACCGTTCCGCTCTATCTCCAGATCGTGAAGGGCTCTACCCCGACCGAGAGCGGATTCCAGTTGCTTCCGATGATCCTCGGTTTGATGATCTCGTCGATCGCGAGTGGCCAACTCATCTCCCGCACCGGTCGGTACAAGATCTTCCCGATCATCGGCACCGGCCTGATGTCGCTGGGCTTCCTGGTCTTCATCACGATCAAGGCCGACACCAACTACTGGATCCTCGCGGGCGGCATGTTGTTGCTCGGCCTCGGCCTCGGCCAGCTGATGCAGACGCTGACGATCGCCAGCCAAAACGCGGTTGGCCCGCGGGACATCGGCGTCGCGACCTCGTCGTCGACCTTCTTCCGCCAGATCGGTGGAACGCTGGGCGTCGCGGTGATCTTCTCGGTGGTCTTCAGCACGATCGGTGGAGCCATCCAGAGTTCGTTTGGGAAGACGTCAACACTGCGCGCCGCCCTCGATGCCGCGCTTGACCCCTCGGTCGCTGGCGCGAGCAAGAACAGCGGGATCATGAAGCAGATCTACGACCCGATCGTCGCTGGCATCAAGGGGTCGCTCCCGGCCGGCACCGATCTGTCCAACGACACGGTGCGTCACGCGATCATCGACAAGGCGCTTCCGGCAATCCAGGCGAAGCTCAGCTCGGGCACCTCGAGCGGCGCATCCACGAGTCTTGACGGCGACACCTCGTTCCTCAATGGGGCTTCGCATGCCCTCACAGCGCCGTTCCTGCAGGGCTTCTCGAGCGCTATGGTTACCGGTTTCTGGGTGGGCCTCATCGTCATCGTCGCTGCCTTCATCCTCACGTTCTTCATGAAGGCCACCCCGCTCCGTGCGAAGTCGGCGCAGCAGGAAGTCGCGGATGCCGACGAGGCGATTCTCGCCACTCGCGCCGCCGAGACATTCGGCGCGCAGATCATGCCCGATGACACCTCGAGCATTCCGATTCAGGAACCCGAGCCAGCCACGCCCAAGCGCTAGTCCTATCGCCGAGTGCGGCGAGTCGTTGCGAGCGCTGGCCCCATTGCACCAGCAGTCGTGACAACTCGCCGCACTCGGCGATAGTGACGATAGTGACGATCGTGGGAGCGCTCTCAGAAAAGTCTTGACAATGGCGACACGGCGTCCATAGTGTTAGGTCGATCTTGTGAGAGCGCTCCCACACCGTCCAAAGAGAGCGCTCCCACAGAATCTCCCCTATCCACGCACACAAAGGAGTGACCGTGAAGCTCTCACGACGCACCACCATCGGGGCGACCATCGCAACCGCCTCGATTCTTGCTCTCGTAGCAACCGGATGTTCGTCATCCACCGGCAACAACAGCGCCAAGCCCGACACCAAGACGAAGATCACGCTGACGCTGGCGACGTTCAACAACTTCGGCTACGACGACGCCCTCCTCGCGGAGTACCACCAGCTTCACCCGAACATCACGGTCGTACAGAACAAGGCCGCCACCTCTGACGCGGCGGAGACGAACCTCTTCACGAAGCTCGCGGCCGGCAGCGGCCTCGGCGACATTGAGGCCGTCGACGGCGACTGGATGCCAAAGGTCAAGCAGTACGCGACCAAGTTCGAGAACCTCGCGGCCGCCGACAACAAAGGCCGCTTCTCCGCCTGGAAAACGGCTGGCGGAACCGCAAGCGGCAAAGAAATCGGCCTCGGAACCGACATCGGCCCCGAGGCGATCTGCTACCGCGCCGACCTCTTCAAGAAAGCCGGACTTCCGACCGATCCCGCAGAGGTCGCAACTCTCCTCTCGGGTGACTGGGACAAGTACTACGCCGTTGGCGCACAATTCGCCGCCAAGAACACGGGCGCGGCCTGGTTCGACGCTGCGGGCGCAACATTCCAGGGTCTCGCCAACCAGTACGCGAATTTCTTCGAGAAGGATGACGGAAGCATCGTCGCGACGACCAACCCCGACGTGAAGGCGGCGTTCTACTCCGTGCTCGCGGCGTCCAAGACCGAGTCTTCGCACCTCCAGGAGTGGAGTGCCGACTGGTCGAAGGGAATGGCGAAGGGCGCGTGGGCGACCATGCTCTGCCCGCCATGGATGCTCGGCTCGATCCAGCAGAACAGCCCGAAGGTCACCGACTGGCAGGTCGCCGACGTGTTCCCCAATGGCGGTGGCAACTGGGGCGGTTCGTACCTCCTCGTTCCCAGCCAGGGAAAGCACCTCGCCGAGGCCAAGCAGCTTGTTGACTGGATTACCGCTCCCGCGCAGCAGCTGAAGGCCTTCGCGGTCGGCGGCAACTTCCCGAGCCAGGTGGCGACCTACACCTCGCCCGACCTGTTGAACGCAACGAACAAGTTCTTCAACAACGCTCCGACCGGCAAGATCTTCGTGAACCGCGCAAAGGCGTTCACATTCAAGCCGTTCAAGGGAATCCAGTACGGCGCGATCATGACGGTGGTTCAGAACGGGCTCACCCGAGTGGAAAGCGGCAAGCAGGGAGTCGACGCGTCATGGGCGCAGGTGGTTTCCGAAATCAAGGCGCTGGGCTAACGCCCGGCAGCGTGTAACAGACCAAGCCGGGCCGTGCCTCCCCGCACGGCCCGGCTTTCTCCGCCGAAATACAAGGAATCTCCCATGACAACCTCAACTCTCAGGGTCAAGCCCAGAACTCCCAGAAGAATCGCCTTCAGCCAACAGGTGGGGCGCTGGGACATCAAGTTCTCGCCGTACCTCTATATCTCGCCGTTCTTCATCCTGTTCGCAGTCGTTGGGCTGTTTCCGCTGCTGTACACGGGATGGGTCTCGCTGCACCACTGGGACCTCATCGCCGGCGAGGGTCCGTGGGTCGGATTCGACAACTTCTCGTTCGTGCTCGGCCAGCAGCAGTTCTGGATCGCGCTTCGCAACACGTTCAGCATCTTCCTGCTGTCGGCTGTTCCGCAGATCGTGTTCGCGCTGCTCATCGCGGCCGTGCTCGACACCAATCTTCGCGGTCGCACCTTCTGGCGCATGAGTGTGCTGCTGCCCTACATCATCATGCCGGTCGCCGTCGCTCTGATCTTCGGCCAGCTGTTCGGTGACAAGTACGGCCTCATCAATGGGATTCTCGGCCACGTGGGAATTCCCCCGATCGGATGGCACACCGACGCGTTTTCGTCGCAGGTCGCGATCGCGACCATGGTCAACTTCCGCTGGACCGGCTACAACGCGCTCATCCTCCTCGCCGGCATGCAGGCAATTCCCCGCGACCTGTACGAATCAGCCGCCATCGATGGCGCCGGCCGCGTTCGCCGGTTCTTCTCGATCACGATCCCCCAGCTGCGACCGACCCTGATCTTCGTGATCATCACCGCCACGATCGGGGGCCTGCAGATCTTCGACGAACCGCGCCTGTACGACCAGTACGGCACGGGAGGCGCAGACCATCAGTGGCTGACGCTCACGATCTATCTCTACAACCTCGGCTGGGGGCAGCTCGACTTCGGCCGAGCTGCGGCCGTCGCCTGGCTGTTGTTCCTCATCATCGTGATCATCGGGCTCATCAACCTCGCAATCACCAGGCGCATCGCCAGCAACGAAGGGCGGATCTGATGACTGCGACAGCAGAACGCGGAGCACGTACCACCGCGAAGAGCGCGGCCACCAGTCCGCGAGCACCTAAGCCCCGAGCTCGCCGGCGCTCCGTAGTCTCGGATCGCCCCGGCTTCCTGGTATACGGATTCCTTGCAGTCATCCTTCTCGGCGCGCTGTTCCCGCTCTACTGGTCGCTGCTGATCGGCAGCGGCGACTCGAGCACGATCGCAGAACAGAACCTCTCGTGGATCCCCGGCGGCAATTTCATCCAGAACGCGCTTTCCGTAGTCAATAACGAAGGCGTCAACTTCTGGAAGTCGCTCGGAAACAGCGTCATCGTGTCGACCGTCGTGTCGGCATCCGTCGTCTTGTTTTCGACTTTGGCCGGCTACGCGTTCGCAAAGCTGCGGTTCAGGGGAAAGCGCGGGCTCCTGATCTTCGTGATCGCGACGATGGCCGTTCCGACCCAGCTCGCTGTCGTCCCCCTCTTTATCGCGATGTCGGACTTCGGCTGGACGGGAACCCTTGGCGCCGTCATCGTGCCTGCCCTGGTCTCCGCCTTCGGCGTGTTCTGGATGACCCAGTACATCGGCCAGGCGCTCCCCGACGAGCTGATCGAGGCCGCCAGGGTGGATGGCGCCAGCATGATTCGCACCTTCTGGAGCGTCGCCCTGCCGTCCGCTAGGCCCGCGGCCGCCATGCTCGCGCTTTTCACGTTCATCATGACCTGGACCAACTTCTTCTGGCCGTTCATCGTGCTCAACAACTCCAACCCGACGCTGCCGGTTTCGCTCGCCCTGCTGCAGGCGAATTACTTCGTCGACTACTCCATCGTTCTTGCCGGGGTGATCCTCGCGACCGTTCCGCTCTTCATCCTCTTCGTCTTCGCGGGCAAACAGCTCGTCGCAGGCATCATGTCTGGCGCGGTGAAAGGCTGATGACGATCGAGTTTCCACAGGGCTTCCTCTGGGGGTCCGCCACCGCGGCTGCCCAGATCGAGGGCGCATCGCACGAAGACGGCAAAGAAGACTCGATCTGGGACGCGTTTGCTCGTCTCCCCGGTGCGGTCGCGAACGGCGATACTCCTGAGGTCGCGGTTGATCACTATCACCGCAGCGTCGAGGATGTCGGGCTCATGAAGCAGCTCGGCCTGCAGTCGTATCGCTTCTCAACCAGCTGGGCGAGAGTGAAGCCTGGCGACCGGGAACCGAATCGCAAGGGCCTGGCCTTCTACAGCCGGCTGGTCGACGAGTTGCTCGACGCGGGCATCCTGCCGTGGCTCACGCTCTATCACTGGGACCTCCCCCAGGCGCTCGAAGAGCAGAACGGATGGGCGAACCGCGACACCGCCTACCGGTTCCGCGACTACGCGGCGCTGGTGCACGAGGTTCTCGGCGACCGGGTCACCCACTGGACCACCTTCAACGAGCCACTGTGCTCAACGCTCATCGCTTACGCAGGCGGGGAGCACGCACCCGGGAGACGGGAGCCGGCGGCCGCACTCGCCGCGGTGCACCACCACCATCTTGCGCACGGACTCGCGACGCGAGCGCTGCGCGACCTCGGCGCAGAGAAGGTCGGCATCACACTCAACCTGACCAACGCCGTGCCGAACGATCCGAAGGATCCGGTCGATCTCGAGGCGGCGCGGCGCGTCGACGCACTCTGGAACCGCATGTTTCTCGAGCCGATCCTGCTCTCGGCCTACCCGACCGACCTGCTCGAGGACGTGGCCGGGCTGGGACTCACCGAGAACATCCGTGAGGGCGACCTTGAAATCATCGGCGCACCGATCGACTTCCTGGGCGTCAATCACTATCACGACGACAACGTGAGCGGACATCCGCTGCCCGCCGACGCACGGCCGAACCTCACGCCGACACCGCGCGAGAAGTCCTCGCCATTCGTCGGCTCCGAGTACGTGACCTTCCCGGCGCGGTCGCTCCCTCGTACGTCGATGGGCTGGGAGGTTCATCCGGTCGGCCTCAAGCAACTGCTCGTGCGCCTCGGCTCGGAATATCCGACGCTGCCACCGCTGTACGTCACCGAAAATGGAGCAGCCTACGATGACGAGGTGACCGCCGATGGCGCGATCCATGACGTCGAGCGCACCGAGTACATCCGTGCCCACATCGAAGCCGTCGGCGAAGCGATCGCCGAGGGGGCGGATGTTCGCGGCTACTTCGTGTGGTCGTTCCTCGACAACTTCGAGTGGGCCTGGGGATACGACAAGCGCTTCGGCATCGTTCGCGTCGACTACGAAACCCAGGTTCGAACCGTCAAAGACAGCGGCCTCGAGTACGCACGAGTGATCGCCGGCTCGTTCGTACCCGCGACCTAGACTGTAGCCGTGTCCACGCCCGCATCTGCTCCAACGCTGGAGATGGTCGCTGCCGTCGCTGGCGTGTCGCGCTCGACGGTCTCGCGGGTAGTCAATGCTTCGCCTCGGGTCACGCCCGATGTGATCGCGGCCGTGAACGCCGCGATCGAACAACTGGGCTACGTACCCAATCGCGCTGCCCGGTCGCTTGCGAGCCGCAAGACGCAGACGATCGCGCTCGTGATCCCCGAGAACACCGCAAAATTCTTCGCAGACCCCTACTTCTCATCCGTCATCCAGGGCGTCGCGATGTACCTCAGTACAACCGAGTACACGCTCACGTTGCTGATCGCGTCGGAGGTCGACCCCGAGAAGACGCGGCGCTACCTGCAGGGTGGAAATGTGGATGGCGCGCTGATCCTGTCCCACCACAGTGACGACCGATCCTATGTTCAGCTCGCGCGTTCACTGCCCGTCGTCTTCGGTGGCCGGCCCACCAGCGAGGAAGGTCCGAATACGTACATCGTCGACGTCGACAACGTCGCCGCGGCGTCGACCGCGACGAGGTACCTGATCGATCACGGGCGCCGGCAGCTCGCGACGATCGCGGGTCCGCAGAACATGGCTGCGGGGATCGATCGACTGGATGGCTGGCGTGCCACCACGGAGGATGCCGGCCTCGACTCCAGCGCGGTCGTCGTAGCTGACTTCACGCCGGCGGGCGGAGCGGACGCGATGCGCCAACTGCTGGCCAGTGGTAAGCAGTTCGACGGCTTGTTCGTCGCGTCGGCGCAGATGGCTTCCGGCGCTCTCACCGCTTTGCGCGAGCGGGGACTCACGGTTCCGAAGGATGTCTCGATCATCACTATCGACAACGATTACTACGCGCAGCACGCGACGCCTCCGCTTACGACGATCGAGCAACCGACAACGACCCACGGGGCCGCGATTGCTGAGACGCTTGTTCGGCTCATCGAGGGCCACGAGGTCGAACGGCTCACGATCATCCCGACGCGTCTCATCGAGCGCGAATCCGTCTGATCGCCTTACGCTGGGGACATGCCGGACGTCATCCAGAACCAGGAACTCGACCGCTACGAGCTGGTTGTCGACGGTGAGCTCGCGGGATATACCGAGTACCGCATCGAGGGAACCAACATCGTCTTCACTCACACCGAGATCCTCTCGGAAGAGCGCGAACGCGGCCTCGGAGGCCACCTGGTTCAGGGAGCCCTCGATCAGGTTCGCGAGCAGACCGATTACCGCGTCGTTGCGCAGTGCCCGTTTACGGCGCACTGGCTCAAGCAGCATCCGGACTACCAGGACCTGACGAGACGCTAGCGCTGCTGGCCTTCC
>JAUZFR010000135.1 GCA_030840335.1 Actinomycetota bacterium
GGAGTCACGACATCGGCGGCTTCGAGGGAACCCCCGATTCCGGGGTCTTCAAGCGCTGGCTCGCTTTCGGGCTGCTCTCATCGCACAGTCGGCTCCACGGCAGCAGCTCCTACCGTGTGCCGTGGAACTTCGACGACGAGGCCGTTTCTGTCGCTCGCACGTTCATCAAGCTGAAGCTGTCGCTGATGCCGTACCTGTACGCGGCCGCGCTCGAGGCCCACTCGGTGGGTACCCCGATGATCCGACCGATGGCGATGGAGTTTGGTGACGACCGCAACGCCGCACACCTGGACACCCAGTACATGCTGGGGGAGAGCCTGTTGGTCGCGCCGGTCTTCACAAAGACGGGTGACGTCGAGTTTTACCTGCCCGCTGGCATGTGGACCAACTACTTCACCGGCGAGAAAGTCACCGGGCCGACCTGGCGCCAGGAGAACCACGGCTTCGAGAGCATCCCGCTCTATGTTCGTGACGGCGCAGTGTTGCCGATTGGTGCGCGCAGCGATCGCCCCGACTACGACTACCTCGACGGACTCACGATCGAGGTGTATCCGTCGACAGACCTGACGGCGAAGACGATCACGGTCACGGGGCCGGACGGCCGCGACGGTGTCGAATTCGTGGTGGACCGCACAGCGGACTCCGTGACGGTCACGTCGAACTCCGCTGGCAGTTGGTCGGCGAGACTGGCTGGCGGGGTCGCCTCGGAACACGATGCGAAGGGCGTCGTTGGCCTGAAGCTTCCATGATCGGGCCAGCTGGGGCAGTCGGGACCAAATCCGGGCAGGCGTGTTCGTGGCGTGACCCGCAGCCCATGCTCACGTTAGGCTCGCGTCGTGTATGACGAAGCCGTCGACAACCCGGCGTGGCCGGAGTTGCAGGAAGCGCAGCGAAGCGTTCTCATCGACCTCCTCATCCATGGATCGCGGTCGCGTGCTGAGCTGGCTCGTCGCAGCGGCCTGTCCCGCGCATCCCTGACCCGGCTGACCCGGTCGCTCATCGATCTCGGCCTCGTCTCGGAGGGCGACACACGTCCGCTCGCCGGTCGCGGCCGGCCTTCCGAGCTGCTCGAGTTGCGCCCCGGCTCCGCGCACTTCGTCGGGTTCAAGCTCACCGGTGACGCGGTCTACGTCGCGCTGACCGACCTGAGCGCTTCGGTCTTGCACAGCGAGGAGCATGCACTCGGGTCCCGCGATGTGGACTCGGTCGTAGGTCTGATGGCCGACATCGTCGCCAGTCTTCGAGTCGCGTATCCGCGGATCTCCGCCGTCGGGGTCTGTCTCGCCGGTGACGTTCAGATCTCCCGCGGGCGTACCTTCATCGTGGGCTCCGCGTTCCTTGGCTGGGATGAGGTGCCGCTCGCCGAACTCGTGCAGATTGCGACCGGACTGCCAACGGCGATCGCGAACGACGTGCAGTCGCTCACCGCCGCGCACCACTGGTTCGGCGCAGGGGTTGGCTATCGATCGATGGCTCTGATCGGTTTCGGCGCTGGTATTGGATGCGGTGTGGTCGTGAACGACGAACTGGTCGATGGTTCGCACGGGCACCCCGGCCGCGTTGGCCACTTGACGGTACGCAGCGACGGCCCGCTCTGCGACAAGGGGCACCCGGGATGTGTCGCCTCCTATGTGACGGACGACGCGATCATCCAAAATTCCGGAGTCGAGGGTGCGACATATGCCGACGTCGTGGGGTTGGCGAAGTCGGGGCACCCCCAGTCGGTCGTCGCCTTCCAGGAGGCCGCGGAAGCGCTCGCCGTCGCCGTCGCGCACGTCGTCAACCTGCTGGACGTCGAGGTTGTCATCGTGACGGGTGAAGGTCTCGCGGTCGTCGACCTCGCTGGGGCGGAGTTCGAGTCGATGCTCCGCCGCCGACGCGACCCTGAGGGGATCGACACAAACGTCGTCTTCCCCTCGTTCAATTTCGTCGACTACGCGCGGGCGGCAGCCATCGGTGCGGTCCGGCTGGTTGTGTAGCCGGCCGAAGAGCGGATCGTTAGCCGCTGCTAATGCATGTACAGCCCGCCGTCGACATTCAGCGTCTGCCCGGTGATGAAACTTGCGTCTTCGCTGATCAGGAAAGCGATGGCTGCTGCAACATCGCGCGGTGTCCCGATCCGGTCGGTCACAAGATCCTGCACCAGCTCCTGCTTCCGTTCTTCGCTCAGGGTGCCGCCCATGATGTCCGTGTCGATGGGTCCGGGAGAGATCGCATTCGCCGTCACGCCGTAGGCGCCGAGCTCGCGTGCCACGGCCCGTGTCAGTCCAATTACGCCGGCTTTCGCGGCCGAGTAGGCGGCCTTGCTGAATGTGCCACCGCCGCGTTGCGCGGAGACCGACGAGATGCTGACGATGCGACCAACCCCATGGGCGACCATGACTTTGGCGACGCGTTGAGTGATGACGTGTACGCCGTCCAGGTCGATCGAGAGCACTCGCCTCCACTCGTCGATGGGTACATCGAGATAGGAGGTAGGGGAGCTGATCCCGGCAATGTTGGCGAGCGCGACTATCTGTGGGAGTTCTGCCTCGAAGATGTCAACCGCGCGCGAAACGGCTACCGGGTCTGAGATGTCGGCACCGACACCGACCGCTGACACGCCGTAGGCCTGCACCAGTTCCGCGGCGAGTGCCTCGCAGCCGGACTGGTCGAGGTCAACGATCGCGACGTTCCATCCACGTTCGGCGAGGTATCCGGCGGTGTAGCGTCCGATTCCGCGTGGCGACACCGCCCCGGTAACGACGACCGTGCGATCAACAGGGTATTCAGCCACGTCTTGCTCCTCATAGCGATTGCGTTGAATGAGTTTTCATCCGAAACAATCATGCCTCGGCCGGGTGAGGCCAACCGCGATTTCCGACGGGCGTCGACCCCGTAACCTCGAGGATTTGCTGGAGTCGGACAAGGCGTGGGCGCGAGTGGTGTGACAATTGTTCAAGGTCGGCCGGAGGGAGGGGGCATCGTGGATTCAGGCCAAACTATTGCCACTCTCATGTCGCCGGCTGCTGCCGAGGAGGCTCGTCCGCCGCGAGCCGCGAGGTGGGTGCCATGGGTCCTGTTCCTCGTTGAGCTCATACTCACTTCCATCGTGGTCGGCATCCTTAGCGTCGCACTCGTCGTTCAACTCACGTTGACGCCAGGTGCGATCTTCGGTGAGTTCGACGGCATTTTCACCTGGGTGGTCGGCCTGGGAGTGGATGTCGCAATCGAGATCATCGGCGCCATCTTCGTGTTCTTGCTGACGGGTCTGATTGTCGGAATCCTGGGTCTCCCAATCCGGCTAATCGGCCCAGTGCGGCGGGCGTGGCTCGGCAATGGTGAGGTCACCATCGCAGGAGTTGCTCTCGGAGTGCTTTTGCTCGGCGTTTCATACGCGCTGGGCACCTGGGGCAGCATCCGCGAAGAGCACGGCACCTACGCAGTGTTTACGCCAAGCCCATGGCCCTTGCTGATTGGCTGGTTTCTGCTTGCCTTCTCGCTTTCGCTTCTCGTGTGGCCTTCGCGGTGGCTACCACGGCGCGCCCGGAGCTGGTGGACGGAGACCCAGTTGACCAAGAGGCCTCGCCAGAGCGTTTAGGTCGTGCAAGATCCGATTGCTCCCACGCCGAGCGCTTGGGTACGCCGAACTCCCCTCGGATTTGCTCTTCGGTCAGGCCTCTGCCAGAGGCGATCTCTTCACCGGCGGCGGCGGAGATCCGTTGTTGGTGATCGTCACCTGTTCGTGCGTGAGCGACGCAGAGTCAACGAGCTCGTTCAGACGGTCCGTCGCTTGCGCCGCGAGTCAACTATCGGTACATTTATACTGATAATTGAGGATGAGAATGCAAACCGAAAGCGATGGACGACTGGCCCGCGGCGCAGCGCGGCGCAATTTGCTGCTGGATGCTGCCGTTCGCGTAGTCGCTCGCGCTGGATCCGGTTCGCTCACGCATCGTGCCGTCGCCTCTGAAGCGCAGGTGTCGATCGCGTCCGTGACCTACCACTTTCCATCCATCGGCGAGTTAAGGCGAGAAACCTTGCAGTATGCCGGATCGAGTATCGGTCTCGAGCTGGCCGATCTCGTTCTCGCTGCAACCGCGCGTGTCGACGACATCCCGGAGATTTGCGCGAGATACGCGGTGCGTCTCGTCGTCGAGCGACGCGTTGAAACGGCGGCCGTGTTCGAACTGATCGTTGCTGCGGCTCACGACGAAGATCTGCGACCGGTCGTCGCGGTCTACAACGGCATGCTCGCAAACCTGCTCATGCCATATGAGGGCGACCAGGGGCGGGCTCAAACTGTCGGCGCCGCCATTCAGGGCCTTTTGCTCGTGCAACTCGCAAGCGCATTCCCCATTGATCTGGCCGGATTGGGTGAAGCCGTCGCTGATCTGATTCGTCGGTATCGGGCGAAGGAACCCGTGGCCCATGGGCTGGATCGTCCAGACCAGCAAGACAACTAGAAAGTCGGAAACCTCATGGAACTCTTCCTCACAATCGTTAGCGGCCTCGCATGGACCATCGTCTACATCGAAGCGATCCGGCTCGGGTTCAAGTACAAGACCTACGCCATGCCGGTCGCGGCACTTGGCCTCAACATCGCCTGGGAGACGATCTATGGCTTCCACGGGCTCACCGAAACAATCTCCGCACAATCGATAATCAACATCCTCTGGGCCGCGGCCGACGTGGTGATTGTGACCACATTCTTCCGATTCGGGCGTGCGGAACTGCCCAAGTTCGTGACGCGACCGCTGTTCATCGGATGGGGCGTCGTCGTGTTTGGTACCTCCTACGCCGTGCAGGCGCTATTCATCGGCGAATTCGGCTGGACTGACGGTGCGCGATACTCCGCATTCCTGCAGAACCTGCTGATGTCGGGCCTGTTCATCGCGTTTCTGGTCGCCCGTCGCGGCACGCGCGGCCAATCCATGGTTATCGCCATCGCCAAGTGGCTCGGCACCCTCGCCCCGACAATCCTGATCGGCGTGCTGGGCAACCTGCCGTTCATCCTCTGGATCGGACTCCTCTGCAGCGTCTTCGACCTGATCTACATCGGCCTGGTGTGGTGGGCAAAGAAGCACCCCGAGGCATTAGCGGCCCCGCAAAACGATGCAATACCGCTGGCGACTGCTGCTAGCTGACTGCCCGCGTGAGCAGGGCCACCAACCGCTTCTGATCGGCCGCCGTCAGCTTGGTCACCGCATAGGCGTTCGGCCAGAAGTTGCCCTCATCGAGCTGCGCGTCCGGCTGGAAGCCGATCGTCGCGTAACGGACCTTGAACTTTGCGGAGCTCTGAAAGAACACGATCACCTTGCCGTCAGCGTTGGTGTACGCCGGCATGCCGTACCAGGTCTTTGACCCCAGGGTGGTGTGGCTCTTGACCAGTTGGTGCAGAGTCTCGGCCAACTCCTTGTCGGTGCCGGTCATGTCGGCGATTGCCGCGAGGCACGCCGCCTCCAGGTCCGCGCCCTCCTTTGCGGCTTTTGCTTCGGCCGCCGCCGCCCGCATTGCAGCCTTTTCCTCTTTGCTGAACGTGGTGCTCATGCTCTGTTCCTCTCGATGGTTCGGCCTACGGCGCAACTCTAGGCGGGACCGAAGCGGCATGCTTCTTCGATTCTGCTTGGTTTGTCCCAAAGGCGATCGTCGAGGTGTCGTAGGCACTTTGGAGTCGGGGGTCAGTCGGTCTTGTCGGCAGGGAGCCGAACGGTGAGCGCGAGGGGATCGATCCAAGATTTGATGGCAACCGCCTTGCCGAAGCTGTCGCCATCGAGCTCGATCGCTTCAGCGCGATTGAACTTCGCCGTGATGCTTGCCGC
This sequence comes from Actinomycetota bacterium, assembly GCA_030840335.1. Taxonomy (GTDB): domain Bacteria; phylum Actinomycetota; class Actinomycetes; order Actinomycetales; family Microbacteriaceae; genus Galbitalea. The sequence goes on from JAUZFR010000135.1 coordinate 5,802, forward strand.
CGTGTCGTATTGCAAAGCGCGGATGGCTTTCGCCTCTCCCATCAGAGTGCGACCAATCCGGGTTCGCCGGATGATGCCGTTCTCCCATGCGACCCTGAGCCAGATCTTCACCCAGCCGACGAATCCCTCCGGACGAAGGAAGACGATGTCGAAGACGCCGTCGTCGATGAGTGCGTCGGGCATGAGGAGCATGTTGGCGGGCAGCGAGCCGCAGTTGCCGATGATCAGGGTGTGCGCACTGATTCGACGGGTTGCGCCCTCGTCGAGGCGGTAGCGCAGTCGCAGCTGAGACTTGTCCCGCATCGCGCGAGCGATTGCGTCGACGTAGGCCAGCCAGCCAACCCGTTTCTTGAGTTTCGCATTCGTCTTCTCAACCATTTTGGCATCGACGCCGAGGCCCGCCATCACCAAGAAGGCGTGGCGGTCTCTTGACCCGTCCTCGCGTCGGATATCGATGACGCCGAGATCGATCTTGCGGTCGATGCCTCCCAGAGCCGAGCGAATCGAATGGCCGACGTCGTCAAGCGTGAGGTCGAGGTTGCGCGCGAGGAGGTTGCCGGTGCCGGAGGGCAGCAGCGCGAGGGGGATTCCCGAGCCGCGCAGCGACTCGGCCACAGCGCGAACTGTTCCGTCGCCGCCTGCAGCGATCACGAGGTCCACCTTCGCCTCAACAGCGCTTTCGGTGACGCCCTCGCCGGGATCCTCTTCGGAGGTTTCGAGCCACATCGGTTCGGCCCAGGATCCGGAGTCCGGGTCGGCGTCGATGGCGGCGCGGATTTCATCGCGGTCGACGTTGATGGGGTTGTAGACGACGGCGACGACGCGGTTGGACGAGCGAGGCCCGGATGCAGCGCCGGTCGCAGGCCGCAGGGAGCTGGTCATGGAGTGACTGTATGCCAGGCGCATTCGCGCGGCTACCCCTCGACATCCATGGCTCGAGTACGCCATTATCGCGCGAGCTCGCCCTCGCTATGCTCGGCGCGTGATGACCAACCCCGTGAAGAGAGCGGCACAAACGACGCGCGGTAGCGGGCCCCAGCGCCAAACGTCTGTGCTCAGATGATTGAGACCTCGACCAGCTGGCGACCGGTCACGTGCGTTGGCGGGTTCGCAAGCTCAAGGGAGAGTTCCTGTCCGGATCTATGCCAGATGTTGGCGTGAGCTGATCAGCGGTCGGGGTGCTTTTCGACCTTACGAACGTGGCCGGCTTTGTCGTAGTGACTCCACTCGCCCGACCTCTTGCCGGCGACCCAGCGTCCCTCATCCATCAGCGCGCCGTTGTCGTGCCAGCGCTGCCAGAACCCGTGCTGCTCACCATTAACGAAGGAGCCCTTCTGGAGTAGCTCGCCATTTTCTCGCCACCACGTCCACGCGCCGGTGAATGTGCCGGCCTCGAACTGGCCCTCGGCCTTCTTCTGCCCGTTCTTGTACCAGTACTCGCATGCGCCGCTCTTTTCGCCACCGGAGTAGTGCTCGACTCCGCTGAGTGATCCATCAGCGAAGTGGATTCTGTGCTCGCCGTCGGTAGGTGGAGAGCTGGCGGTCATGTCCCGACAATACCGTCGGCCCGCGGGCAAAAAGACGTCCCGCTCCCAGTAGAAGCCTGGAAACGGGACAGTGGCTCCGACGGGCGTCGATCCCGTGACCTCTCGATTTTCAGTCATCGTCGGGCCCTTTTTGGCAAGCCGGAGGTGCGGCAGAACCTACTGCTCACATGGCCCACCGCCATCAATGTGATCAAGGAAGTTCCTACTGATTTGCCTCACTTGTGGGCAAACGGTGGGCACAGTCCAATCGATTCCCGCCCTCTCCTTCACAGGTGTACCCCACGGACTCGGGAGCATGAGGAGGCGCGTCTCACTGCTTAGGCATAGGTGGCCGCGCTAGAGTGGCGC
>JAUZFR010000137.1 GCA_030840335.1 Actinomycetota bacterium
TGCGAGCCCTGGGGTTCGGGTTCGTTGGTCCGACCACGATGTACGCGCTCATGCAGTCGGCTGGAATGGTCGACGATCATGTACAGGGGTGCTGGCGAGCGGAATAACCCCGCTATACCTGGGGCGCAGTCGGCGGGTAAGGGAACCGCACGGCGCCGATGCCGACCAGGGGCGGCGGGTATCCGGCTGCCGTGATCAGCTCAGGCCGATACACCTCGTTCTCCGCCGCAAGCACGAACGCCCAGACGAACGGCAGAAAGATCCACAGCACGACATAACCGCCCGACTTCCGGAAAGCGAGTCCGGTGCGGTAATTGGCGATCGCGGTGAATACCGTGGTCACGATCCTCGCGAACGGCACCAGCGAGAAGAGTGAGTACCAGCCCTGCATCCCGCCAAGTTCGAGCAGGCGCCAGACGTTGAATATCGGAACCCACCCCGCCCACGGTTCGACTCCCACCTTGCGGAACAGTTTCATCAGTGCGAAGCCATTGAGCACATAGCCGGCAACGATGATCAGCAAAACGATACCGATGGTTGCCAAGTACGCAGTGAGCACGACCGAGAGCAGTGTTCCGTTATCACCGTAGATGCCGTAGCCGTCGTCCATGCCTGAAGCTTATGCGGCGTACTAGACGACGAGGTCGAGTTCGCCCGGCGCCCCACGCTCGAGCGTCAATCCAACGCTGTGCGACCACGAGATCAGGTCATCGATCGACGCGATGTGTTGTCCGCCAGTGGCAAGCGCTCGAACGAACTCCCCCTTGCCCTTTTTGTTGAAGTGGTTGAGCGCCCGCTTCGTTCCGCCGCTGTCCCGAGTGACCACGCGAAGGAAGGCACTCGAACTCCGCTCCGGAGCGGGGCCGAGGTCTGCATAGATTTCCGAGCGCAGGTCGAGAATCAGACCATCCTGCCCGGCCAGAACACGAGAGATCGGTTCGCGCCACAGCCGACCAAGCGGCATGCCGGGCACACGCGAGTCGTGCGAGAAACGATAAGCCGGGATGGGGTCTGCGGCGCGCACAAGGCCGAAGAGTGCCGAGTGGATAACCACCGATCGTTCGACAAAGGCTCGAGCCGCGACCTCAAGCGTGTCAGCACCCAGGCCGTCGTAGAGCACGCCCGTATACCTGTCGATCGCGGGCATGACTGGCGAACTGCCGAGAGTGCGATTTCTCTCGATCTCGAACTTCTGGGTCGGACCCAGCCCGAGGGCGTGAGTTGCCACAGCGACCGAGCGCGAGACTCGACGAACGCCGGCAAGCGCCTCCCGTCGTTGACGACCTAACTCGGGAAACGAGAGCGCGCCCAAATCGAGCGCTGTGTCGGGAATGCCGCCGTCCCGTTTGGTCTCGGATGGCGGGAGAAGAACCAGCACCGGGAGTCGGGCGTCAGCTCTGAACGAAGGCGAGCGCCTGCTCGACCAGGTGACCGAGCGGCTGCACCGAGTCGATCCGGATGCGAGGGATCGCGGCGGCGGCACCGGCCCACTCTGCGTACTCATCGAGACTTTGCTCAACCGCGTGCCAGGTCGGTTCCTCGAGGTGTGAGAGATTGCGATCACGTGCCTCGAGGCGCTGGCGATGAACGTCGGTGTCCGAGCAGATCACCTCAATGAAGCGCAGCGAATCGCCGTGCTTGCGCGCGAGCGTAACCCACTGCTCGCGGGCGGGATCGACGGCATTCACTGCGTCGACGATGATGCTCTGGCCATTCGCGAGCGCAGCGTCCGCGATGGCTTCGGCAACCAGATATGCGGCGAGGCCGGTCGGCTGGTCGGAGTCGATGCCTGCGGAAAGGATGGCCGATTCGATTGGGTCCACAGACAGCACGGCGTAACCGAGCCGGTTACCGATTACCTCCGCGACCGTGCTCTTGCCAGCACCGGGCAGGCCGGCCATCGCGATCAGCAATGGTCAGACCAGTGCGGCGGTACGAGCGACGACGGTGACCCGATCGTGATCGACCGACAGGAATCCGTCGTCCGCGTGCGCCGTGACGACTTCGCCCGACGGCGTCGTGACACGAACCTCACCCGCGGCCAGAATCGCGAGAATCGGCTCGTGCCCTGCAAGGATGCCGATCTCGCCCACGGTCGTGCGAGCAATGATCTGTCGCGCGATCCCCGACCACACCTCCTGGTCGGCCGACACGATGCTCACATGCAGTTCATGAGCATCGGGTTCCGGCACTCCGGGATCGCGAGCACCGGGCTGACCCGCCTGCGCGTCCGTCATGGCTAGCCGTTCTCCTTCTGGATCTTCGCCCACTGCTCTTCGACGTCGCTGATCGCGCCGACGTTGAAGAACGCCTGCGTCGCAACGTGGTCGAAGTCACCCCGCGCGATCGCGTCGAATGACTCGATGGTGTCCTTGAGGGGCACGGTCGAGCCCTCGACGCCGGTGAACTTCTTCGCCATATAGGTGTTCTGGGAGAGGAACTGCTGGATGCGACGCGCACGGTTGACCGTGGTGCGGTCTTCCTCGGAGAGCTCGTCGAGGCCCAGGATCGCGATGATCTCCTGGAGTTCCTTGTTCTTCTGCAGAATCGCCTTGACCGCGGTCGCTACGCGGTAGTGGTCCGCGCCCAGGTAACGGGGGTCGAGGATGCGACTGGTCGAGGTGAGCGGGTCGATCGCCGGGTACAGGCCCTGCGACGCCAGGTCACGCGAGAGCTCGGTGGTTGCGTCGAGGTGCGCGAAGGTGGTCGCCGGAGCCGGGTCGGTGTAGTCGTCGGCGGGAACGTAGATGGCCTGGAGCGACGTGATCGAGTGTCCGCGCGTCGAGGTGATGCGCTCCTGGAGAATACCCATCTCATCCGCGAGGTTGGGCTGGTAACCAACGGCGGATGGCATGCGGCCGAGCAGGGTGGAAACCTCAGACCCGGCCTGCGTGAAGCGGAAGATGTTGTCGATGAAGAGCAGCACATCCTGGTTCTGCACGTCACGGAAGTACTCCGCCATGGTGAGTGCTGAGAGCGCCACCCGAAGGCGCGTTCCCGGCGGCTCGTCCATCTGGCCGAAGACCAGTGCGGTCTTGTCGAAGACGCCTGCCTCGTCCATTTCGGCGATGAGGTCGTTGCCCTCACGCGTACGCTCGCCGACACCCGCGAACACGGACACACCACCGTGGTCGGATGCGACGCGCTGGATCATTTCCTGAATGAGCACGGTCTTACCGACACCGGCACCACCGAACAGGCCGATCTTGCCACCAAGCACGTACGGGGTGAGGAGGTCGATCGACTTGATGCCCGTTTCGAACAACTCTGTCTTGGATTCGAGCTGATCGAATGCTGGCGGACGGCGGTGGATCGGCCAGCGCTCAGTGATCTCGAATTCGACCCCGCCGACCTTCGTCGGGTCATCAGCGTCGGTGTTCAACACCTCGCCGATGACGTTGAATACCTTGCCCTTGGTCACTTCGCCGACGGGGACAGTGATCGCGCCACCCGTGTCGCGCACCTCCTGGCCGCGCACGAGGCCGTCCGTCGGGTTCAGCGCGATAGCGCGAACGAGGTCATCGCCGAGGTGCTGTGCAACCTCGAGTGTGATCTCGGTTCCCACGTCGTCGATCGTCACCGTCGTCTTCAGCGCGTTGTACATGCCGGGAATGGCATCGTGCGGAAACTCGATGTCGACGACGGGGCCGGTGACGCGAGCGATGCGGCCGACGCCGGTGGGCTCGACTTCGGCCTTTGCGGCCTTTTTCGCTGTTGCAGTGGGTGTCATGAGTTTCTCTCTCCTACCGTGTGATGCCGTGTCATTGGTAAACGCGTCCTGCCGCGTTTAGCCAGCCGAGCTCAGGGCGTCTGCGCCGCCCACGATCTCGGAAATCTGCTGTGTGATCTCGGACTGGCGAGCATTGTTCGCAAGTCTGGTGTAGTCCTTGATGAGCTTGTCCGCGTTGTCGCTCGCCGAGTGCATCGCCGTCTGTCGGGCGGCGTGCTCCGCCGCAGCCGACTGCAACATCGCGTTGAAGATGCGGCTCTCGATGTAAACCGGCAGGAGTGCGTTCAGTACGCTCCCGACATCCGGTTCGAACTCGTACGACGGGAACGCCTGGCCATCGGCCGCCGCCTCGTCGCCCTCGATAACCTCGAGAGGCAGAAGCCGGATGACCTCGGGGATCTGCGTGACGGAGTTGACGAAACGGTTGTAGACGATGTGGATCTCGTTGACCCCGCCCTCGGATTCAGGCTGGACGAACTTCTCGACCAGCGTCGAACCGATCTCCTGAGCACGCACGAACTCGGGCCGTTCGGTGTCGCCGGTCCAGATCTTCTCAGCAGCCCTGCGGCGGAATGTGAAGTACGCCGCTGCCTTGCGACCGACCGTGTAGTAGATGACCTCTTTGCCCTCGCCCTGCAGCTTGGCCACGAGCTCGCCGGATTCGCGGATGATGTTGGTGCTGAAGGCACCGGCAAGCCCGCGATCGGAAGTGAACAGCACGACCGCCGCCCGCGTAACCTTCTCGGGCTCTGTGGTCAGAACGTGATCGACGTTCGAGTAGGTCGCAACCGCTGAGACTGCTCGGGTGACCGCTCGCGAATAGGGGCCCGAAGCTGCAACCCTCGCCTGCGCCTTGGCAATGCGCGAAGCCGAGATGAGCTCCATGGCCCGAGTAATCTTCTTGGTCGTCTGGGCAGCCTTGATCCTCTGCCGATAGACCCGAAGTTGCGCTCCCACGGGCTACTTCCGCCTCTTCTGTACCTTGATCTGTTCCTGCGTGATGTCTTCCGGCTCAATGGCCGTGAACTGCTCCTTGCCCGCAGACGACAGTGACCTGCCGTCACCGGTCTGGAAATCGAGCTTGAACTTGTCGACAGCCGCGTCAAGGGCAGCGGCGGTGTCGTCATCCAACACGTTCGTGTCGCGCAGCGTGGTCAGAATCTCGGTGTTGCGGCCGAGGTAGTCGAGCAACTCGCGCTCGAAGCGAAGCACGTCTTCGACTGCGACCTCGTCCAGCTTGCCGTTGGTGCCGGCCCAAATCGAAACGACCTGCTCCTCGACCGGGTACGGCGAATACTGCGGCTGGCGCAGGAGCTCGGTGAGGCGAGCGCCACGAGCGAGCTGGCGGCGGCTGGCCTGGTCGAGGTCTGAGGCAAACAGCGCGAACGCTTCGAGCGACCGGTACTGGGCGAGCTCAAGCTTGAGCGTTCCCGAGACCTTCTTGATCGACTTGACCTGAGCATCGCCACCAACGCGCGAGACCGAGATGCCGACGTCGACCGCGGGTCGCTGGTTGGCGTTGAACAGGTCGGATTGCAGGAAGATCTGTCCGTCGGTGATCGAGATCACGTTGGTCGGAATGTACGCAGAGACATCGTTCGCCTTGGTCTCGATGATCGGGAGGCCGGTCATCGAACCTCCGCCGAGCTCGTCCGAAAGCTTGGCACAACGCTCCAGCAGGCGGGAGTGCAGGTAGAACACATCGCCTGGGTACGCTTCGCGCCCCGGCGGACGACGCAGCAGCAGCGAAACCGCGCGGTAGGCCTCAGCCTGCTTCGACAGGTCATCGAAGATGATCAGCACGTGCTTGCCCGCGTACATCCAGTGCTGGCCGATGGCCGACCCGGTGTACGGCGCAAGGTACTTGAAGCCGGCAGCATCCGACGCCGGTGACGCGACGATGGTCGTGTATTCCATGGCCCCCGCATCTTCGAGCGCACCCTTGATGCCCGCGATCGTGGAGCCCTTTTGACCGATCGCGACGTAAATGCAACGAACCTGCTTGTTCGCGTCGCCCGACTCCCAGTTGGCCTTCTGGTTGATGATCGTGTCAATTGCAATGGCCGTCTTGCCGGTCTGGCGGTCACCGATGATGAGCTGGCGCTGCCCGCGACCGATCGGGATCATCGCGTCGATGGCCTTGATGCCGGTCTGCATCGGCTCCTTGACACTCTGACGCTGCATGACACCCGGCGCCTGAAGCTCAAGCGCGCGACGGCCCTCTGAGACCACTTCCCCAAGACCATCGATGGGGTTTCCGAGCGGGTCTACGACGCGACCAAGATAGGCGTCACCGACGGGTACCGACAGGACCTCGCCGGTGCGGGTGACTTCCTGGCCCTCCTCGATACCGGCGAACTCACCGAGCACGACGACACCGATCTGGCTCTCCTCGAGGTTCTGGGCGAGACCCAGCGTGCCATCGGCGAAGCGGACCAGCTCGTTGGCCATGACGCCGGGCAGTCCTTCGACGTGGGCGATGCCGTCTGCGGCATCAGTGACGTAGCCGACCTCGGTCTTGGTGCTCTTACCGGGCTCGTATGCCTTGACGAACTTCTTGAGCGCGTCGCTGATCTCGTCCGGGCTGATCGTGATGTCTGCCATTGGGTTCCTTACTTGAGTGTCACTGAGTCGTCTAAATCAACTGCAGCTGCTAGCCAGCGAGCTGAAGCCGAAGATCTGAGATGCGGTTCGAGATCGTGCCGTCGATGACCTCGTCACCGATCTGCACGCGCATGCCACCGAGAACGCGAGCGTCCAGGATCTCGTTGATGCGGATGTCTTTGTCGTATTGTGCGGAGAGCGCCTTCTCGAGTCGCTCGAGCCGTGCCTTCGACAGCGGGATTGCCACGGTAATGGTCGCGATCGCGGCGCCAGCCTGATCGGCGACCAGGTTTGCACCATAGCGAAGCAGTTCGCCGACGCGACGCCCGCGAGGCTGCGCGATGAGGGCTGCAACGATCGCGACCGTGTGCTCACTCGCCTTGCCGCCAAGCAGATTTCTCACGAGCGCGACCCTGGTGTCGACCGACCCGAGTTTGCTTCCGAGCGCAAGCTCGAGCTCGGCGTTGGAACTGACCGCGGCAGCGAAAGCAAGGAGCTCGTCGTCAATCGAGAGCGAAGCGGGTGCCGAAGTGGCAATCGCGCGGATGCCCAGCTCTTCTATCCCCGCAACCAGGTCGGCTGCACTCGACCAGCGCTCGACAACCAGCGAGTCGAGCACCGTCTTGGCGACCGGCGTGTACGCGGCGAAGACGGCATCCACAATTCCGAGCTTGGTTGCGGCTTCGGCCGTGTCGTCGGCGAGGGCGGCTCGCAGCTGCGGTGAGCCGGCCACGAGGAGTGACGCGTCGAGCAACTGCTCCCCCGCCTCGAGGCTGACTTTGTCCTGCTTGGCCAGCACCGCGACCGTTGTCGCGAGTGCTTCTCTCGTCGCTGAACCCATGAAGCTACGCCTTCGCCTTCGAACGCCCGACTTCGCCTGCGCGGTCGGCCATTTCAAGGTCGGCGAGGAAGCGGTCGACAATCTCAGTCGAGCGCTTGTCATCGTTCAGGCTCTCGCCGATCACGGTAGACGCCAGGTCGATCGCCAGCGATCCGACCTCGGCACGCAGGGAGACAAGCGCGCTCTGGCGCTCAGACTCGATTGCCGCCTTAGCGCTCGCAGTTATGCGGGCAGCATCCGCGTTCGCCTGCTCCACGAGCTCGGCGCGGATTACCTTGGCATCCTCGCGCGCCTGCTCACGGATTCGAGCCGCCTCGGCACGCGCCTCGGCGAGTTGCGCCGTGTAGCTCTCCAGAGCATCCTGGGCGCCCGCCTGCGCTTCCTCTGCGCGCTTGAGGCCACCCTCGATCGCGTCGCGTCGCGCATCGAGCGCGGCGTTCAGCCGGGGCACTACCTTCCAGATGAAGAACACCAGGACGACGGCGAACGCGAGCGAGCCCCAGATCAGGTCGGCAGGCGCCGGGATGAGCAGGCTGGGGGTCGAGCCAGCTGCCCTTACTGCGAATGCGTTGAGCATCCGGACTCCTTCGGTAACTAGCGGTGGTTACGGCGCGGGGAACGGGATGAACGCGACCGCGATCGCAATGAACGCGAGCGCCTCGGTCAGTGCGATACCGAGGAACATCAGGCCAGTCAGTCGGCCCTGAAGCTCAGGCTGCCGTGCGACGGACTCGATGGTCTTTCCGACAATGACGCCCACGCCAATACCGGAGCCGATAGCGGCAAGTCCGAAGGCGAGGGGTGCAAGCTGTCCAACGACGTTCATAGGTGTTCCTTTCGAGGGTGGATTCGGTCCGATGACTGATTGCTACGCATCAGTGCTCTTCGGCCAGCGCCATCTGGATGTAGATGGCGGCGAGGATGGTGATTACGTACGCCTGGAGGGCCGCGACGAACAGCTCCAGTACGGTGAAGGCGATTCCAAAGGCGAATGTACCGACGCCGAGGAGTCCGACCGGGTTGCCCTGATTGGCCAGCACCGTAATGAAGAAGAACTCCGTCGCCGAGAAGCACAGCAGCAGGAGCATGTGCCCAGCGACCATGTTCATGAGGAGTCGAAGGGTGAGCGTGATGGGACGCAGGATGAAGGTCGACAGGAACTCGAGCAGCGCAAGGAACGGTGTAAGTGCTACCGGCACACCGGGAAGAATCAATGCGTTCTTGAAGAATCGCAACCCGAACTTGCGGATGCCTGCGTAGATGAAGAGCACGTACGCGATGACGGCCATGATCAGCGGTAGTCCGATGACAGACGTTCCCGCGATCTGGAGACCCGGGATAACGCCTGTCAGGTTCATCCCGAACGTGACGAAGAAGATCGTCATGAGGACGGGCATGAAACGCTTGCCCTCTTTTTCGCCGAGGGTCTCGATGACGATGTTGTTGCGCACGAATCCCAGCAGGAACTCGACGACGACCTGAGCGCGCGTCGGCACAATCTTCATGCGGCGCGTGCCGATCCCCAGAAGCACTATGAGCAGAACAACGACCAGAATGCGGATGAGCATGATGCGGTTGAGCTCGAACGGGGTGCCCTGAAAGAGGATGGCCGGCGGGAAGAATTCGTCGATCGAGGGACCATGAAATCCACCATCCGAGTTGTCTTCACTGACGAACGGGAGAACCGCAATAAGAGTGGAGGCTAACAGTTGCTTTCTCCGGTATCAGGTGTTCTAGACAGGGGGAATTCAAGAGGACTTGTGGGTCAAGCCTAGCAAAACTTTCCACGCCCCCACTACCGCTGGGCGGGGCTAGCCGGCGCCGTCTCGAGGGGCGACAGAGGGCTTCGTCTGCCCTGGCAGCTCGATGTCGCTCACGTAAGGCACGCGAGCGCGCTGGAACGCGACAACGTCGGTGATGAGCGACCCGATCACCGCGGCGATGACCGCGGCGAAGAACACGTACGGGTCCAGCCAGTGCTGACCGCGCAGCACGATTGCCGCGACGACGAACAGCACGAGCTTGAGCAACCACACACCCAGCACAATGCCGAAGAAAACCGGGCTGGTCGTGTCACCCTTAGTGACCCGCCCCGCCAGAAGCATGCTGCCGGCGGTCAGTCCGAGAAAGACGGCCGCGAGCGCCGCGCCCAGCAAACCTCCGACGAGACCGGGCACGCCGGCCACGATCAGGCCGACCGCTCCTGCCACAACCGCAACCGCGAGCGCGAGGATGCCACCGTAGCGCAGAGCGCGGGTCAGAATCGGGGTGACACTCATGTCTGGGAGCCTTCCTGCGGGCTGAGCGGAACGGGACCCGTCGAGTTGCCATCGTTGTCGGCGGCCGCGGCGTCCAGCCCGTCCTGGCGAGCGATCCGCGGGTCGATGTGATGTTTCTCATTGTCTGCGGTCAGCTGCGCGGCAACCTCCGCTCGCTTGCGACGGCCGAGCGGCAGCAGCGTGAAGGTCGTCGTGACCACGAGGCCGACGACGATGAAGGCCACCGACCACATCCACGGCAGGAAGAGGAACGTCAGGACCCCGATGGATGCGACGGCCGTCCACGAGTAGAAGATCAACACGGCGTGCAGGTGGGTATGTCCCATGTCGAGCAGGCGGTGGTGCAGGTGTTTGCGATCTGCACTGAATGGCGACTTGCCGGCGCGCAGCCTGCGAATAACTGCGAGCCCGAAATCGAGCAGCGGGATCACGAGAATCGCGAACGGCAGAATGATCGGGATGAATGCCGGCAGGAGGTCGCTGTGGCCGATTCGGCCGCTGTCCACGTAGATCGGGTCGATCTGACCCGTCACCGCGATGGCCGAGACCGCCATCAGCAGGCCGACAAGGAGGGCCCCGGCGTCGCCCATGAACATCTTCGCCGGGTGGAAGTTGAGCGGCAGGAAACCAAGGCACGCACCGATCAGCACGGCCGTGATGAGTGCGGCGAGGTTGAAGTAGTCGATGTTGTGCGCCGACTGCTGCAGGTAGCTGTAAATGAAGAACACGCCGTTAGCGATGATCGCGACGCCCGCGACCAGACCGTCGAGGCCGTCGATGAAGTTGACCGCGTTCATCACGAGCACGACCGCGAGGACGGTGATCACCAGCGACGTCAGCGCCGAAGGCACCGCTATCCCCCCGATCGGGATGGACGTGACCTGTGTGCCGCTGAACGCGAGCACGCCGGCCGCGATGATCTGGCCGGCGAGCTTGGTCACCCAGTCGAGATCCCAGATGTCATCGACGACGCCCATCACGACGATAATCAGGGCGGCGATGAGGACGCCGACGATCTGGCTCGGGTTGTCAGCGAAGATTGGTCGCAGCTGCGGCACAAGGGCGGCAACGCCCGTCGCCGCGAGCACTCCGAAGAACATCGCGACACCGCCGAGGCGGGGCGTCGGCCTTGTGTGCACGTCACGCGACCGGATCTTCGGATACAGGCGATAACGGTGACTCAGGCGAAGGATGAGCAGCGAGAAACCCCAGGTCACGAGCGCCCCAACCGCCGTGATCAGGATGTAGAAGATTATTCGCATCGGTCGGCCCCCACGATCGCGCGGATGGCGTCATCGTCGATTACGCCGTGTCGGACGATGCGCAGGCGGCCGTCTGGAACGAGCAGCCCGGTCGCATCCACGATGGTCGAACCCGGTTCACCCGCCGCGTCCTTGCCTACCGGGCCGTCATCGAGGTACACGGCAACGGAATCGCCGAGGGCAAGTTGAGCGTCCTGCGCGGTGCGAGCAGCAGGCATACCAGTGAGATTTGCGCTCGAGACGGCGAGCGGGCCGGTCTCGGAGAGGAGTTCGAGCGCGACACTGTTGGCGGGCATCCGGAGCGCCACTGTTCCCCTGGTGTCGCCAAGGTCCCAGGCCAGCGAAGCGCGCGCAGGAAGGATGACCGTCAGCCCGCCCGGCCAGAATTGCGCGACAAGCTCCCGCACTTCATCAGGGACTGTCTCGGCGAGCGCGTCGAGCGCGGGGATGCCGGGAATCAGAACCGGCGGAGGCGAGTCACGACCTCGTCCCTTGGCGTCAAGGAGCTTCTGCACGGACTCCGGCAGGAACGCGTCGACTGCGACGCCGTACACCGTGTCAGTGGGGATGACGACGATTTCTCCCCGGCCTATCGCGCCGCGTGCGAAGCGCATGCCGGTTAGCAGCTCGGAGCCTACCGAGCAGTCGAAAATAGCAGCCATGTCCCGTACATCGTAGTCGCAGGCTGCTGGGGTCCGGCCGCGATACCGTGGTAACACCGTGGACCTTTACCTCTTCGATTTCGACAAAACGCTTTACGCATACGACTCACGCAAGCGGCTTCCTGCTCAGAGTCGGTTGAGCGGCGTCAGCCAGTACCACCTCGCGAAAACCTGGTGGGCCGCCGGTTACGAGATCCGGGCGGAGCTCGGCGAGTGGCCGACCGCCGCCGAGTACCTCGACAAGTTCGCAGAGGTCACTGGGGCGCGACTCACCCTCGACCAGTGGTGCGAGGCGCGGCACGCAGCATCCACGCCGAATGCGGGGGTCATCGGTGCGCTGCGGCGGGCATCCGGTTTGGGCACGGTCACCCTGTTCTCGAATAACCCGCCGCCGTTCCTCGAGACGCTGCCGCAGATGGCCCCGGATGTCTGGGAGGTGCTCGCCGGGAACGTCGTTGTCAGCTGCCAGATCGGCGTCCGCAAGCCGGACGAGAAAGCGTTCCGCCTCGCCCTAGCTCGCTACGGCGCGCAGCCCGAGGACTCGTTTTTCGTGGATGACTCCGCCGCGAACGTCGCGGGCGCGGCATCCATCGGGATCTCGACCTTCCACTACACCGGTGAGGCGGATGTGCCCGCGCTGAACGCGGCCATAGAAGCGTTCGCCGCGAGAAACCGATGACGCTGCTCTTCATCTTCGACATGGATGACGTGCTGTACGAGTACGACTGGCGTGTGCGAATGCGCGGCATGACCGAACTGACCGGTCTCTCGACGCCCGAGCTTCGTGCGCGGTGGTGGCACGAAGGCGGCGAGCTGGCTGCGGAAGCCGGCGCGTTCAAGACCGGCGGAGACTACCTGGCCGCGTTCGAGAAAGCCATCGGCCGACCGGTTGCCGTCGAGGACTGGGTTCGTGTGCGCGGATCGGCGATGACGGCCTGGCCGGATTCGATCGCGGCGGTCCGTCGCGCTGCGGAACTGGGCACGATCACCCTGCTCACGAACAACGGCCCCCTCGTCGCCGAGCACCTGGCCGTGCTCGCCCCCGAACTCGCCGAGATCTTCGGCGATCACTTGCTGACTTCGAGCCACTACGGCGCGCGAAAACCCGACCCGGCCGTTTTCCGTCGGGTGCTCGAGGCGTACGACACGACAGCGGCCGACACTTTCTTCGCCGACGATCTGCCTGAGAATGTGCGCGGCGCGGAGAGTATCGGCATCTCCGCTCACCTGTTCGTGTCACCCGCCGCACTTCTCGACGCGATCGAGACGTTCGCCGCTTCTCGCCGCTAACTCCGCTCCTCACCCTCCCCTGGCAAAGGCGCGCGAGCGCGAGCTCAAGCGCGGTTAGGGCTGGTTCGACTCCGCGAGAGCGGTGGTGGCGCGATCACGACCAAGCAGATCACGATGGGTCGCGACCGCCGTCCAACCGTCTGCGCGGAGAAGTTCTGCGATCTCGGTACCCTGCAGCTCGCCATGCTCGAGCACGAGCGTGCCGCCGGCGTGCAACAGGCGGGCCGCTGTGCGCGAGACCTGGCGCACGACATCCAGTCCGTCCACTCCCCCGTACAGCGCGAGTTCGGGATCGTGAAGCCGAACCTCGAGATCGCGCGGAATTGCGTCCGTGGGAATGTAGGGCGGATTGGAGATGACCACGTCCACCGTGCCATCGAGTTCGACGAACGCGCTGTCAAGGTCTCCGAGCACGATCGTCGCGTTGGGGGCGTTTGCCTTGTCGCGATTGCGTATTGCCCAGGCAAATGCCTCTGGTGACTTCTCGATCGCGAAAACGACCGCGTGAGGTACCTCGATTGCCATCGAAAGCGCAATTGCGCCGCTGCCCGTTCCGAGGTCAACGCCGATCGGCCGGTCGCCTGGCACGGCGGCGAGGGCATCGATTGCGAACTGGGCGACCTGTTCCGTTTCGGGCCGAGGGATGAAGACGCCTGGTCCGACGGCGAGCTCGAGCGACCGGAATCCGGCGACACCCGTAATGTGCTGGAGCGGCTCGCGTGCGACGCGACGTTCGAGCGCCGACGTGGCGAAAGCAAGCTGGTCGTCAGACAGTTCCGCGCCCAAAATCGCCTGCGCCTGCACTTCACCGCGACCGCGGCCAAGCACATGCCCGACCAGGAGCTCGGCGTCGGCATCCGGTGACGGAACCCCCGCCGCGGTGAGTGCGACGATCGACTCCCGCAGGAAGTCGGCGACGGTTGTCACTACTGCTCAGCGCCGAGGTCCGACAGGCGTGCCTCTTCGTCCGCGCGGATGCAGGAGTCGATGACTGGCTCGAGGGCGCCATTCATCACGGCATCCAGGTTGTAGGCCTTGTAGCCGGTGCGATGGTCGGCGATTCGGTTCTCCGGGAAGTTGTACGTGCGGATTCGCTCCGAACGATCCATCGTCCTGATCTGGCTCTTGCGCGCTGCCGACGAGACGGCATCCGCCTCTTCCTGGTAGCGGGCGAGGATGCGTGCCCGAAGCACTCGCATTCCGGCCTCGCGGTTCTGCAGCTGGCTCTTCTCGTTCTGCATCGCAACCACGATTCCGGTGGGAAGGTGGGTGATGCGAACGGCAGAGTCGGTCGTGTTGACCGACTGGCCGCCCGGCCCGCTCGAACGGTAGACGTCGATCTTGAGATCGTTCTGGCTGATCTCGACCTCTTCGGGCTCATCGGCCTCGGGGAAGACCAGCACGCCGGTCGTCGAGGTGTGGATGCGTCCCTGCGACTCGGTGGCGGGCACGCGCTGCACGCGATGCACACCACCCTCGTACTTCAGGTGCGCCCAAACGCCCTGCGAGGGGTCCGTCGCATTCGACTTAAACGCGACCTGCACGTCTTTGTACCCCCCGAGATCGCTCTCGGTACGGTCGAGCAGCTCGTACTTCCAGCCCTTGGATTCCGCATAGTGCATGTACATGCGCAGCAGATCCGCGGCAAACAGTGCGCTTTCTGCACCACCCTCGCCACCCTTGATCTCCATGATCACGTCGCGCCCGTCATCCGGGTCCCGCGGGATCAGCAGGCGTCGAAGCGCTTCCTGGTTTGTTGCCAGATGCTCTTCCAACGAGGGAACCTCGGCCGCAAACGCCTCGTCTTCACGCGCGAATTCCTTCGCCGCTTCGAGGTCGTCGGTTGCCTGGTTCCACGCCGAATAGGCCGCTGCGATCTTGCTCAACTCGGCATAGCGCCGATTGATCTTCTTTGCCCTGGCGGCATCCGCGTGAACGGCGGGATCAGACAGCTGCTTCTGGAGATCCTCATGCTCGGCCAGCAGCGTTGCTACTGACTCGAACATCTAGTCCTCTTTGCGAGCGTGGCCGTTGCCGTTGCCGTTGGTTGGCGCGGGAAGCGACTTCTGGATCTGCATCAGGAATTCGACGTTGGACGACGTCTCCTTCAGCTTTCCAAGGACGATCTCGAGCGCCTGCTGCTGTTCAAGGCCCGCGAGGGCCCGACGCAGCTTCCAGGTGACCTTGACCTCTTCGTCACCGAGAAGCATTTCTTCACGCCGAGTTCCGGATGCGTTCACGTCGACCGCGGGGAAAATGCGCTTGTCGGCCAGCTGGCGCGACAGGCGGAGCTCCATGTTTCCGGTGCCCTTGAACTCTTCGAAGATGACCTCGTCCATCTTGGAGCCGGTCTCGACGAGAGCGGTCGCGATAATGGTGAGCGAGCCACCCTCCTCGACGTTGCGCGCGGCACCGAAGAAGCGCTTGGGCGGGTACAGTGCAGCCGAGTCCACTCCGCCAGACAGGATGCGTCCGGACGCGGGAGCGGCCAGGTTGTAGGCGCGGCCGAGTCGAGTAATCGAGTCGAGAAGCACCACGACGTCGTGACCGAGCTCGACGAGACGCTTTGCCCGCTCAATGGCGAGCTCCGCGACAGTCGTGTGGTCTTCGGCAGGCCGGTCGAAGGTGGAGGCAATGACCTCGCCCTTCACCGTGCGCTGCATGTCGGTGACCTCTTCCGGACGCTCGTCGACGAGAACAACCATGAGGTGAACCTCGGGGTTGTTCTTCGAGATCGCGTTCGCGATGGCCTGCAAGACGAGCGTCTTTCCCGCCTTGGGCGGTGAGACGATCAAGCCGCGCTGGCCCTTGCCGATCGGCGACACGAGGTCGATGATGCGGGTCGAAAGCTTCTGCGGCTCGGTCTCGAGGCGCAGGCGCTCCGTCGGGTACAGCGGCGTCAGCTTGCCGAACTCGACGCGGTTGGCGGCTTCCTCGACGGGAAGTCCGTTGACCGAATCGATGCGCACGATCGCGTTGTACTTCTGGCGACCCTGGTTGTTGTCACCCTCGCGCGGCTGGCGAATGGCGCCGACAACGGCATCGCCCTTGCGGAGGTTGTGCTTCTTGACCTGGCCGAGCGAGACGTAGACGTCGTTCGCTCCCGGCAGGTAGCCGCTGGTGCGCACGAATGCGTAGTTGTCGAGGACATCGAGGATGCCGGCGACCGGGATGAGAACGTCATCATCGGTGATCTCCGGTTCGAAGTCGTCACCGACCGGGCCGCGGCCGCGCTTGCGATCACGGTAACGGTTGCGACCGTTGCGATCCCCTTCGAGATCGCCGGCGTTCTGCTGCTGGCGAGCGTCGTTATTGCCGCCGTTGTTGCCGCCACCGGAGTTGTTGCTGTTGTTCGCGTTGCCACTGTTGGCGTTGTTGTTGCGGTTGCCTGCAGCAGCATTCGAGTTGTTGTTGGCGTTGCCACCGCTGGCGTTGCCTGCCGCGTTCTGCTGGCGCTCACCGCGGTTGCGGTTGCGACCTCGTGAGTTGCGGCCGGATCCGGTCGATTCGCCATCGTTCGAGGTGGCATCAGAGGCTGAGTCGTCGGATGGTGTCGAGCCGTCGGTTGGTGCGGCGTCGGCTGTTGGCGCGGACTCCTGCTCGACGACAGGAGCATCGATGCCCGTCTCGCCGGTGCCGACGCTGGCTTCGGCTGCGACTGGCGCGCTCACGATGGGTTCTGCGAGCGCCTGGGCCGCGATCGCCTCGGCGTCCGCGGTGGTGGCCCGACGCGGGGCACGCTTGCGAGCTGCCGGAGCTTTGGCGATCTCGGGCTCGGCGGCTGGAGCGGGCTGCTCCGTGCCGATCTGCTCTGTGCCGGGCTGCTCAGTGCCGATCTGCTCAGTGCTCTGCTCGTTGATCACCGTGTCGGTGTTCACAGGGCCATCGGATGCGGCGTCGTTCTGATCATGGGTGTCACTGAGGGCGTCCACGAGTTCTCCTTTGCGAAGTTTTGATGCGCCGACAAGGCCACGTTCCCCTGCGAGCGCAAGAAGCTCGGGAAGGCGAAGGGCGCTGAGAGCAGCGCGAGTTTCCGCGCCAGAGGCGCGGAGGTTGACATCAGTCACGAAAAAGGGTTCCTTTCGACTCTGAGTTATTTTTCATCTCAGAGGTAAGCGGATCGCTAGTTCTCAGGGCTGGGCGGGGCGGGCGAGGCAAGAATCCTCGATCCCTGGCAGTTGACCATCTGTCACTTGGGAACTGCCTGCAGCTCAGAACTGCGGGTTAGCGATTGCTAGATAAATTGCTGCCCGGGGAACTTTTGGCTTATGCCAGAGCTTCTACCGGGTGCGCTACGACTGTAGCACCTTTGAAGTCCACGGCCAGCATGAGCGATTCCCACGGCGTGGTGGTGTTGTTGTCGACCAGTTCCGCAGCAACCATTCTCTGGGCCGGGTCGCTGCACAGCACGAGGATCGACGGTCCCGCGCCCGACACGACCGCAGGCAGTCCGTTCCTCCGCAGAATCTGGATGAGCACATCCGTCTCCGGCATCGCGCTCGCGCGATAGGCCTGGTGGAGTTTGTCCTCGGTCGCCACCAACAGCAACTCCGGGCTCTGGATGAGCGCGGCGATGAGCAGCGCGGAACGCGACACATTGAAGATCGCGTCTTCGTGGGGCACGGATGTCGGCTGGAGGCTCCGCGCGAGCTTGGTCGACATAGTGTTCGACGGCACAACCACGAGCGGCGAAACGCCGCGGTGCACCATGAGCTTCTTGTGCTGCGGGCCGTCCGCGGTCATCCAGGCGATCGTCAGTCCGCCAAACAGCGCTGGCGCGACGTTGTCGGGGTGACCTTCGAGCTCGGTCGCAAGCGCGAGAAGGGCTGTGGAGCTGATCTCCACGACCCCCTCAAGCAGTCCCTTTGCTGCCATGATGCCCGACACGATCGCGGCCCCGGACGATCCGAGTCCGCGTCCGTGTGGGATCGAGTTGTGCGCCACGAGGTCGAGCCCGGGGAGCTCCTGCCCGTACGCGGCAAAGGTGTAGGCGATCGCCGTGACGACGAGGTTTGTCTCGTCGAGGGGAACCTCGCCTTCCCCCACCCCTCGCACGTCGACCGTCGCGCCCGGGCGTTCGCGAACGGTGACCGTCAGCTCGTCGTAGAGCGCGAGGGCAAGCCCGAGCGTGTCGAAGCCCGGACCGAGATTGGCCGTCGTCGCTGGCACTTTGACCAGCACCGAACGCCCGACGGGAAGTGTCATGTGCGGATTAGGCCGAGCACGTCGGCGATCTGCGCGGTGTCGACGGGCACGATTGTCGGCTTCACGTCTGAACCGTCGGCCGTGCGAAGCGCCCACTGCGGATCCTTGAGACCGTGCCCGGTCACCGTGAGCACCACCACCGAATCACGCGGAATCATGCCGGCCTCGCTGCGTTCGAGCAGGCCAGCAACGCTGATCGCGGACGCAGGCTCGACGAAGATGCCGACTTCGGCGGACAGGATGCGGTGGGCCTCGAGGATCTTTTCGTCACTGATCGCGCCGAAATAGCCGTCGCTGACCTCGCGAGCCGCGGTCGCCAGCTCCCACGACGCAGGATTGCCGATTCGGATCGCGCTGGCGATCGTGTCGGGGTCCTTGACCACGTGACCGAGCACGATGGGTGCGCTGCCCGTGGCCTGGAACCCGAACATCCGGGGAAGTTTCGTGGACTCTCCGCGTGCCAGTTCTTCGCTGTAGCCACGGAAGTACGCGGTGTAGTTGCCGGCGTTGCCGACGGGCACGATGTGGAAGTCCGGCGCGTCGCCGAGCACCTCGACGACCTCGAACGCGGCCGTCTTCTGGCCCTCGATACGGTCGTTGTTCACCGAGTTGACCAGGTGAACCGGGTAGTTGTTGGCCAGGTCGCGGGCGATGTCGAGGCAATCGTCGAAGTTTCCCTGTACCTGAAGCAGCTGCGCGTTGTGTGCGATCGCCTGGGCGAGCTTGCCCATCGCGATCTTGCCCTCGGGCACGAGAACCGCCGCGGTGATGCCCGCGTGGGTTGCGTAGGCAGCTGCAGACGCCGAAGTATTGCCGGTCGACGCGCAAATAACAGCTTTGGCCCCGGCCTCCACCGCCTTGGAGACGGCCATGGTCATACCGCGGTCCTTGAACGATCCCGTCGGGTTCATTCCCTCGAACTTCACGTAGACGCGGGCTCCGGTGCGGGCGGACAATGCCGCGGCGGGGATCAGCGGGGTCCCGCCCTCGCCCAGCGTGACGATCGGTGTCGCGTCGGAGATATCGAGGCGATCGGCGTATTCGCGGAGTACTCCGCGCCACTGGTTGGCCACTCTTATAGTCCTTCAACTCTCAAAACAGATACAACAGAGCGCACGACCTTGTTGGTCTTGAGTGCGGTCACGGTTGCGGCCAAAGCGGCCTCGGTAGCCTCGTGGGTGCCAATTACAAGGGTAGCGGTGGCTGACGGGTCGCTCGAACCGCCCCCGGCGTCGACGCCGGTGGATTGCGTGAGCGTCTCGACTGAAACGTGGTGCTCGCTGAACAGGCTCGCGATGGCGGCGAGTACGCCGGGCTCGTCGACGACGTGCAGGGTGATCTGGTAGCGGGTGGTCACGTGCGCGATCGGCAGCACCTGGAGGTTGGCGTGGTTGGACTCGGCCACACCCGGGCCGCCGATGACGTGACGTCGCGCGGCCGACACGAGGTCGCCCAGTACAGCGGATGACGTCTCGAGTCCGCCGGCTCCCGCGCCATAAAACATCAGGCTGCCCGCGGCTTCCGCCTCGATGAACACCGCGTTGTTGACGCCGTGAACAGCCGCGAGAGGGTGCGTAGCCGGGATGAGGGCAGGGTAAACGCGCGCGCTGACTCCGTCTATGCCGGTTTCCGCATCTACGAGCCGCTCACAGATGGCAAGAAGTTTGACGACGTATCCGGCCTTGCGAGCGGACTCGACCTGCTCGAGGGTGACAGCGGTGATTCCTTCGCGGTACACGCTCTCCAGCGGGATGTTCGTGTGGAATGCAAGGCTCGCGAGAATCGCGACCTTCTGCGCAGCGTCATATCCTTCGATGTCCGCGGTCGGGTCGGCTTCGGCATATCCGAGCTCTGTGGCAGTCGCGAGCGCGGATTCGAGGCTCGATCCCTCGCGTTCCATCAGGTCGAGGATGAAGTTGGTCGTGCCATTGACGATTCCGAGGATGCGCTTGACGCGGTCTCCGGCGAGGCTGTCGCGCAACGGACGGATGATCGGGATCGCTCCTCCGACGGCCGCCTCGTAGTAGAGCTGTGCGCCGACCTGTTCGGCGGCGTCGAACAGTTCAGGTCCGTGGGTGGCAAGCAGCGCCTTGTTCGCGGTGATGACGTCTGCGCCCGAGTTGATCGCCTGTAGCAGCAGGGTCCGAGCCGGCTCGAGGCCTCCCATGAGCTCGATCACGATGTCCGCGCCGAGAATGAGCGACTCTGCGTCCGTTGTCAGCAGGTGCGCGGGGATCGGCGGATTGCGGGGTGCATCGATGTTACGGACAGCGACGCCTACGAGTTCGAGCCCGGCGCCAGCGCGACTGGCGAGCTCGTCGCCGTGTTCGAGAAGCAGCGATGCCACATGGGCGCCGACACTGCCGCCGCCCAGCAGAGCGATTCGCAGGTTGCGGTACTCGATCATGATGCCTCCACTCCCGCGTCACGGCGCAGGAGGTCTTCTTCGGTTTCGCGCCGCACCAGGAGGCGCGCGTGACCTTCACGCACGGCGACCACTGCTGGTCGGCCGAGATAGTTGTAGTTGTTAGCGAGCGACCAGCAGTACGCGCCGGTGGCCGGAACGGCGAGCAGGTCGCCCGGTGTGACGTCGCCCGGAAGATATTCGGCGTGCACGACGATGTCACCGCTTTCGCAGTGTTTGCCCGCGACGCGCACCAGCACCGGCTCCGCATCAGAGGACCGG
This sequence comes from Actinomycetota bacterium, assembly GCA_030840335.1. Lineage (GTDB taxonomy): Bacteria > Actinomycetota > Actinomycetes > Actinomycetales > Microbacteriaceae > Galbitalea. Next base: position 20,560 of record JAUZFR010000137.1, read on the forward strand.
CCGGCAATTCGCGCCGAATATTCGGCGCCGTACAGTGCGGGCCGGATGTTGTCGCTCATGCCACCGTCGACAGACACGTATTTGCGCGTCGCGATCACGCCGATGAGACCCGAATGCTCGGTCCCCGAGGTGAGTGCGGGGCTGAGCGTGACGAACACGTCCTTGACTGTTCCGACCTCGTACAGGGTCGCGGTCGACGGGCCGATGATTGCGCGCCCGGGCTCGATCGCGATGACGGGCACTGGTACGCCGAGCGCTGCCGCCGCATGCGAGACGATGTCGGCGAATCGCCTGGCGATTTCCTCGAGCGGCAGCGCGACATCCGCGCTTGTGTAGGCGATTCCGAAACCGCCACCGAGGTTGAGTTCCGGTACTGGACCGCCGGCGAGCAGTTCGGCGTGCAGTGCGAACAGCCTGCGCGCGGCTTCGGCAAAGCCGTCGGTGTCGAAGATCTGCGACCCGATGTGCGAGTGCAGTCCGAGAAACTCGAGCGACTCGTGCGAGCGGATGCGCCCCACGACTTCTGCCGCATCGGCGAGCGGAATACCGAACTTCTGGTCTTCGCGAGCGGTGGCCAGATATTCGTGGGTCGAGGCGTGCACACCGCTGTTGATCCGCAGCCGCACGGGCTGGCGGCGTCCGTGTCGCTCGGCCGACGCGGCCACCCGATCGATCTCGATGAGGCTGTCAATCACGATCGCACCGACACCGACGGCGACAGCGCGGTCGATCTCGGCGACGCTCTTGTTGTTGCCGTGCAGGCCGAGCCTCGCCGGGTCGACACCAGCCGCGAGAACAACGGCGAGTTCTCCGCCGCTGCAC
>JAUZFR010000153.1 GCA_030840335.1 Actinomycetota bacterium
CTGGACGACGTGATCATCTCCGGCGGCCTGAAGGTGTCGCTCGCCGAGGTCGAGAGGGTCGTGCGCACGCTCCCCGGGCAGGCGGATGCCGTGGTCGTGGCCACCGCGGATGAGCGTTGGGGCGACGTTCCCGTGGTTGTCACGACCGCGAGCATGCCGATCGAAGAGGCGCGCGCGACGGTGAGCCGGATCCTTGGTGCGGCCGCCGCCCCCGCACGGATCGTCGTCGTGGGCGTTCTTCCGTTGCTCAGCTCGGGCAAACCGGATAGGCGGGCGATTCGTAGTCTGGCTCAGTAGGATCCTTGATGTGGCATCCGCGAAGCAGCAGAGAATCGATCCAAACAAGATCGCGTCCATCGACGACAAGACCAAATCGTCCCGGCGTGCGAGTGAGCCCGCCGATCGAAAGAACGGTCGAAGCGGCCGTCCGGGCGGCCGCCCTCCCGGTGCTCCAAAGATCCACAAGGCGACCGTGTCCGACTGGATTGCGGGTGCGCGGCTGCGTACCCTGCCGCTGTCGATCGCACCGGTCATCCTCGGTACTGCTGCTGCGCACGCCGCGCTCGCGCCATGGAAATGGCTCATCATCGCTCTGGCGCTCATCGTCTCGGTCGCGCTCCAGATCGGGGTTAACTTCGCCAACGACTACTCGGATGGCGTGCGAGGCACCGACCGTTACCGCGTTGGGCCAGCCCGCCTGACCGCATCCGGCGCGGCCAAGCCACGAACTGTCCTCACCGTCGCACTCGTCTTCTTCGGCATCGCGGCGGTCGCCGGAGTGGTTCTCGCGGTCGACGTCGCGCAGTATTGGCTGCTCGCGGTTGGTGCGGTCTGCGTTGTCGCCGCCTACTTCTACACCGGCGGCAAGCGACCATATGGCTACTACGGCCTTGGCGAAGTGTTCGTCTTCGTCTTCTTCGGACTCGTCGCGACCGCGGGCACGACCTTCGTTCAACTCGGCACGGTGAACTTCGAGAGCTGGCTCTGCGGCGTCGCGATCGGCCTGATCGCGTGCGCGGTGCTGATGGTGAACAACATCCGCGATCGCGAGCAAGACAAGGTTGCAGGCAAGCGCACCCTGGCCGTGCTGATCGGCAATCGCGCGTCGCGGGTCGTATTTACCGTGTTCCTTCTGGTGCCATTCGTGATCGTGACCTACTTCACGCTGATCGAGGACAACGCCTTTTACACGTGGTTCCTGCTGCTGATCGCGCTGCCAACCTGTTTGATCGTTTTGACGGGCACGACCGCGAAGGAGTTCATCCTCGCGCTCAAGCTGACCAGCCTCACGGCTCTACTTTACGCGATCGCGCTCGGCTGGTCGATCGCCTTCAACTAGTCGCTACTCGGGAGCATTGAGCGAATCTTCCTCGGCGTCGTCCGCAGTCGTTGTCGCCGGCTTTTGTCGGCGCTCGGCGAGCTCGAGCGCGACCTGATCGCGGAGTTTCCGGAAGAACAGCGCCGAGATCGCGAGGCCGAGAACCGCGGCGACGAAGGTCGCGATGAACACATTCAGCTGCACGACCAGCAACGCGGCAAGAATTACCGCGAAGACAATCAGGCGCAGCAGCGTGTATTTGATCCAGGGGCGCACGCGGCAAGTTTACGGGCTGCCCATCTGCGCGTTCTGCGAGCTTACAATTACTCGCATGGTCAAAGTATTGCTCCCATTCCTGGTGCTGGCCATCGACATCTACGCGCTGGTCGATGTCATCACAGTGCACGAATGGCGAATCAAAGCGCTCAACAAATTTGCCTGGGTGCTGATCATTCTGTTCCTGCCCCTGATTGGCGCGATTCTCTGGTTCACCATTGGCAAAGAGCATGGCGAGCCGTCGGATGACCGGGCCGGCCGTGCCCGAGATGCTCGCCGCTACGACACCCCACGCACGCTTGCGCCGGATGACGATCCGGTGTTCCTGCACAACACGACGCGTTTCGAAGATCAGGAAGCGCGCATCCGTCGTCTCGAAGCGGAGCTAAAAGCTCTCGACGATGAAAAACCCAAGGAGTGATTCCGCGGCCACGACCTACGCCGTGGCCCTCCTTGATGAATTCGCCCGACTCGGGCTCCGCGACATCGTTCTCAGCCCTGGCTCCCGTTCGCAGGCCCTGGCGCTCGCCGCGGCCGAATACGAACGGCTCGGCCTTCTGCGACTTCGCATTCGTATCGATGAGCGGGTAGCCGGGTTTGTCGCGCTGGGGCTCGCCGTCGAGACCGGACTCCCTGTCGTCGTGATCATGACGTCGGGTACAGCGGTCGCAAATCTGCATCCAGCCGTGCTCGAGGCCCACCACTCCGGCGTGCCGCTGATTGTCGTGAGTGCCGATCGGCCGCAATCGCTTCGCGGAATCGGCTCCAATCAGACGACAATCCAAAACGGCATCTTCGGCCCGGCGATCAGTGCCAGCTGGGATGTCGCGGCACCGACCGGCGACCCGGGTGAAGCGGATGCCGCCGCCGGGTTGGCGCGCGAGGCATGGGTGGCGGCGTACGGCTCGCGTCCGCAGCCGGTGCACCTCAATGTCGCGTTTACCGAGCCACTCTCGTCCCCGGTGACCCTGCCCACGTCGGAGGCGGACTGGAGCGCTGAACCCGACGAGCCGCTCGAGCCTGCGGCGCTCGAACTTCACCCACGACCGGGCACCGTTGTCATCGCCGGTTCGGGGGCGGGCGCTCGCGCCGAAGAGGTCGCACGCGAACTGGGCGCACCGCTGCTCGCGGAAGTCGCGAGTGGCGCGCGCTTTGGGCCCAACCTCGTCGTCGCGTATCGCGAGCTTCTCGACGCGGCCAACTTCGGGGACCGCGTCGAGCGGGTGATCGTCTTCGGACATCCGACGCTCAGCAGGCAGGTGCCCGCCCTCATTCAGCGCGACGGGGTCGAGACCATCGTCGTGCGATCCAACTCGGCCGAGGACTACAACCCCGGACACCGGGTCGCGACGTTCGCGGATGCCGTGACCGTTGTCGCGGATGGCGACGAGTCGCCCGCCGCTCGATCCTGGCTGGGGCGCTGGGTCACGACCTCTCGCGCCTGGCTCGAGTCGCCGCCTGCGCCGAGCGCGTCCGAGCTGGGCAACGCGGAGTTCGCGCGGCGAGAGCTGGCCGCGATCCGCGAACCCGTGACGCGCCGGATGCTCGTGCAGGCGGTCTGGCGCGCCACCTGGCCGCACGATCGACTGGTGTTCGGCGCATCCCGGCTCATTCGAGAGGCCGACGCCTGGGTTCCGGGCAAACGGATCCCGGTGCACTCCAATCGTGGTCTCGCGGGCATCGACGGCACGATTTCGACCGCGATCGGCATTTCGCTGGGCAGCGAGACCGAGGGAACGACTCGTGTGCTCCTCGGCGACCTGGCCGCGCTGCAC
>JAUZFR010000004.1 GCA_030840335.1 Actinomycetota bacterium
CATAAGGAACAACACCATTGGTATGACTGGACGCGCGGCCTCGGTGCTCTGGGTTAGGGGGTCGGGCGACCTCTTGAGGGTGGCCAGTTAATCGGAGGTGCTCTCACCTGAGCCTGCGATAGTTAAAGGCAATGAGACGGTGGGATTTTCTCCCACGTGGGCAATATGTGGGCAAACCGGCATTCCGCGCCGATCCAAGGAGAGCGAAACAGCCCTCTGACCAGCAAAAACTATCTTGCGGAGACGGTGGGATTTGAACCCACGGAGGAGTGTAAACCCCTCTCCACCTTAGCAGGGTGGTGCACTAGGCCGAACTATGCGACGTCTCCAGTGTTCGTCAGTAATCATAGCTACCAGCCGGACGGCAGCCGAATCGGCACGGTCTCCAAAAACTCGATCGTATAGTGACTTGTCCCGCATTAGGGGGACATGTAAGGTCAGTCTTGGCGCTTGAGTTCACCCTTACCCCTGGGGTGAATTGACGGACCCGAATCCAGCGCCAACTTATCCCGAGGCCTACCCATGCCCCACGTAATGACCCCTATGCGCCACCACACGGTCAGCGTGATTTCCGCTGTCTGGCCGGTTCCCGCTCGCGCGAATCCGGTCAGCACAAACTCTCACACAGCAGACAGTTCGGGTCGTAGCTGAGTGAGACGGTGGATCTCTCGCGCACTGGGTACGCGGCGGGAGATCCACCACCCCTAACGGTCGGGATGGGCCGAAAGCGACCTATCCCTGACCGTTGAACTGATTTGCCTTCGAGCATGTACGTTCGGCGGCGGATTGTCCGACAACTCCGTTGAGCACGGAAACATTGCCCGAGGTCGGTGTCGCCGTTGCCGTCGAAGTGGATGTCGTCCTTTGCTTGTGCGGGTCCACAACCGAACCGCGGTTGTTCCCCTGCACGCCAATCCGGAATGCCTTGTCGGCCTTGATGTAGCTAAAGAGCTGGTTGGCCAGCGACGCGATCGGCTGCACCTTGCCCGAATAGATCCCGGTGCCCCCGGTGGTACCCGGGTACTGCACGAACTGCACGCGCGTCAGCGGGATGCCTTTCAGCGCCTGGGCAATCGAGTAGAGGGTATCGATTGACCTGAGGCTGGTCGATAGTTCCATGTTGCGCGTAGCGGCTGACGCGATCTTGTAGACGGTCGCCGGGTTGCTCAACGTACCGGCGGACTCCAGCGTGCGCACGAGTGACGACAGGTACACCTGCTGCGAACTGATACGGCCGAGGTCGCTGCCGTCGCCGACGCCGTGACGCGAACGAAGGAACTTCAGCGCGTTGGTGCCGCTGAGCGTGTGGTACCCCGACTTCAGGTGAAGGCCCACCTCTTTGTCGTTGAGGTTTCCCGCGACGCAAACCTGCACGCCACCGACGGCGTTGGACATCTCGATCACACCGCGGAAGGTAATGAGGCCGGCGAACTGAATCGTCAGACCGGTCAGCGCCTCGACGGTCGCAACCACACAGGGCAGACCGCCGTAGTTCAGGGTGTTGTTGATCGGCAGCCCGGTCGCTGGCCCGCCCTTCGAGCACGCGGGCATTGGCACAACCATGTCTCGCGGGATGCTGACCGCAGTCGCATTGGAGTGGTCGGCGGAGACGTGCAGCAGCATGTTGACGTCGTTCAGCGCGCCTCCGTCGTCGGCACCGGCGCCGATCCCGCCCTGGCCGGCACGTGTGTCGTCGCCGACAATCAGGATGTTGAATCCGCCGGGATACACGCCGATTCCGGGCGGCGGGGCAACCGTCTCACCCGGATGGATGTCCACGGTCTTGATGTTCCCGGTCAGCTGGAAGCTGGCGACAGCGCCAACACCGACCCCCGCCACTAGTACCACGGCAAGAGTCGCGGCTATGAAGGTGAGGATCGAGCGCCAGGGCCCGGCCTTCTTGAGTCGGCCGTGACGGGCAATTCCTGAGATCTTCGTTGATCCGGTGGAGCGGGGGCGTAACTCGCTCAAGACAGATCCCTTTCGTTCAAAGCGGTGGAGCGGAGGGCGTGGGATTCGAACCCACGAGACATTTCTGCCCACCAGTTTTCAAGACTGGCTCCATCGGCCGCTCGGACAGCCCTCCCGGAAGCCAAGCCCCGATTGTAACTCATGCTTTTTGCACGAAACTGCGCGACTCCCCGGGGCAGCGTCTGCCCGTCTAGCCCTTGAATGCCTTCGAGCAGGTATACGCCGAGGATGGCTGTCCCGGGATTCCGGTAATCACCGGGAGGTTGCTCGGTTTCGAGGTGGCCTTCGGAGTGGATGTCGGCTTCGGCGCGTGCGGGTTGGTTGTCGAGCCGATGTTGTTTGTGACCCCGAGCCGGAAAGGCTTATCGGCCTTGATCAGGGCGAACAGCTGGTTGCCGAGCGCGTAGTTCGGCTGCACCTTGTCCTGGTAGATTCCCGTTCCTGCTGTCGACCCCGGATACTGCACAAAGAGCACCTGGTCGAGAGGAATGCTCTTGAGCGCCTGGGCGATCGCGAGCAAGGTGTCGATGCGGTTGAAACCCTCACTGAGCTGCATGTTCTTGGTCGCTGCAATAGCAAGTTTGTACAGGGTGCTGACGTTACTCAGGGTGTCGCTGCTCTTCAGCGTTCGAACAAGCGAAGACAGGTACACCTGCTGCGAGTTGATCCGACCGAGGTCGCTGCCGTCGCCCACACCGTGGCGAGAGCGAAGGAACTTCAACGCAGTGTCACCGCTAATCGTGTGGGTTCCCGACTTCAGGTGGAGTCCAACCTCTTTGTCGTTGATGTTGCCCGAGACGCAGACCGGAACACCGCCAACAGCGTTGGTTACTTCGATGACGCCCTTGAACGTGATGAGTCCCGCGAACTGGATCGTCAGGCCGGTGAGCTTCTCAACCGTCGAGACGACACAGGGCAGACCCTTACCGGGCGATTTGGTGTTGCTGCCTCCGTAGTACAGCGCCGTATTGATAGGCAGGCCGGATGCCGGTCCGCCAATAGCGCAGGCCGGAATCGGAACGATCATGTCGCGCGGGAAACTGACCGCTGTGGCGCTCGTGTGGTCTCCGGAGACGTGCAGGAGCATGGTGACGTCGTTGAGGATCGACGTGTCCGCCGTTCCACCGATGCCCCCTTGCCCTACGCGGGTGTCGCTACCCACGATGAGGATGTTGAACCCGCCCGGGTACGCACCGACCGTTGGCGGCACCGGGATCTTGCCGGGGATTCGGATGGGTGGACCGCCGGTGATGTTGTCGTTGATCTGCCATGCCGCCACGCCCGCGACGCCGAGCGCAGATACAAGGGCGACGGAAACAGCGATCGCAAGAAACTTCAGAATGGAGCCCAGGGGGCCGGCCTTCTTCAGGCGCCCGTGGCGGGCGACCGCGTCGGGTTTCAGGCTCATTGTGGCTCCTTCAGAGTGAGATGAGAGTCAGAGGGTCTCGAACAGTCGAGCCACACCATCCTGCACGTCGGTGCTGGTAATTTCATTGGCGGCCGATTTCACCTCGCGGGGGGCTTGGCCCATGGCCACTCCTCGACCCGACTCGGCGGCCCACTCGAGCATGTCGATATCGTTGCGGCCATCGCCGACCGCCAACACTCGCTCACGCGGGATGTCGAGGAGTTCACGCACGCGTTCGAGCGCGGTCGACTTGTTGACGCCATCCGGAGCGATGTCGAGCCAGGCGGTCCAGCCGACGTTGTAGCTGACCTTGTGCAGGCCCATCCGTTCGACGACGGTCAGGAAGTCTTCGATCGCGTGCTCGGGGGAGATCACGACGACGCGGGTCGACTTGACCTTGAGCAGTTCGTCGAACTCGACGCTCTGGCCGTTGGCTTCGATGCCACCCTCCGGAAACTCGCCGCCGGAGTAGAAGAAGAGACCGTCTTCATCCTCGACCGCGTAGCGAGCGGATGTGAGGTGGCCGCGGATCGTCGTCAGTACCTGGCTCGGGTCGAAGGTTTCGACGTGCTCCCTCGAGTAGCCGAACGGGGCATCCGCATCTCGCTTCAGCGTGATTGCGCCGTTGGAGCAGACGACATATTCGGGCGTGATCTTCAGGCGGTCGAGCACGGGCAGGGTCATCGCGACCGATCGCCCGGTTGACAGCGTGATCTCGTGACCGAGGTCACGCACGCGTGCAACCTGCTTGACGACATCCGCAGCGAGGCTTCCGTCTTCGCGCAGAACGGTTCCGTCGACGTCGAGGGCGATCAGCCATCGGTCGGTGAGCGAGTCCGTGCTCACCGAACTGGCTCGAGAACGGAGAGGCCACCGAGGTACGGGCGCAGCGCCTCGGGCACGCGCACCGACCCGTCGGCCTGTTGGTGGGTTTCGAGAATCGCGACGAGCCAACGCGTCGTGGCCAGCGTGCCGTTGAGGGTGGCCACCGGCGTCGTCTTGCCCGACTCGGTTCGATAGCGGATGTCGAGCCGTCGCGCCTGGTAGGTCGTGCAATTGCTGGTCGAGGTGAGCTCGCGGTAGGCGCCCTGAGTTGGCACCCATGCTTCGATGTCGAATTTTCTCGCCGCGCTCGAACCGAGGTCACCAGCGGCGACGTCGATGACGCGGTAGCTGAGCCCGCAGGCCTGAAGCATTGACTCCTGGTAGGCGACGAGCCGTTCGTGTTCAGCCTCAGCATCCTCGGGGAGCACATAGCTGAACATCTCGAGCTTGTTGAACTGGTGCACCCGTAGGATGCCCCGATTGTCTTTGCCCGCGGACCCCGCCTCGCGCCGATAGCAGGTCGACCAGCCCGCGTACCGCAGCGAACCCTTCTCGAGGTCGAGGATCTCATCACTGTGGAAGCCCGCGAGCGCAACCTCACTCGTGCCGGTCAGGTAGAGGTCATCGGCAGGGAGGTAGTAGATCTCGTCGGCGTGCTCGCCGAGGAAGCCCGTGCCCGCCATGATCTCGGGTCGCACCAGCGTCGGAGTAATAAGGGGGATGAATCCCTCGGCAAGCGCCTTGTCCAGCGCCATATTCATCAGTGCGATCTCGAGCCGGGCTCCGATGCCGCTGAGAAAGTAGAAGCGGCTGCCGCTCACTTTGGTACCGCGCGTGATGTCGATCGCCTTGAGGAGCTCGCCGATCTCGACATGGTCCCTTGGCTCGAAATCGAAGGTGGCCTTCTCGCCGACCTCTCGCAGCAGCGTGAAGTCTTCTTCGCCTCCCGCCGGAACGCCGTCAATAATCGGGTTCGCGATCGAGCCGACAATCGTCGTGAACTCGACCTCGGCATCCGCTGCGACCTGCTGGGCGGCCTTCACGCGTGCGCTCAACTCCTGCGCCTGGGCGACCAGCGCCGGCTTCTCTTCCTTGGGCGCCGCCGCGACCGTCTTGCCGAAGGCGTTCTGCTCCGCGCGGAGGCTTTCGAACTCCCCGATCGCGGATCGGCGCGCGCTGTCGGCGGCCACCGCGTCATCGACGAGAGAAACGGATGCGCCGCGCGCCTCCTGCGACTTGCGTACGGCTTGCGGATTGTCGCGCAGAATCTGTGGGTCGATCACCGGGCAAGTCTACTTTGGGACCCCTCCCGCGCCCGTCCGGATGCCGTACGGTGAGAACCATGGCAGCGGCACGCACCAACTCGTCGAAAACCGCAGCCATCGTGTACAACCCGATCAAGGTCAACCTGAAGGTCCTGCGGGCAGCCGTGAAAGCCTCCGAAAGTGAGGCCGGCTGGGCTCCAACGATCTGGTTCGAGACCACGGTCGAAGACCCCGGCGGCGGAGTTACGGCCAAGGCGCTCGAGGCAAAAGTGGATGTTGTCATGGCGGCAGGTGGTGACGGCACGGTTCGTGCGGTGGCCGAAGCGCTCCGGGGCACTGGCGTTCCGATCGGACTGCTCCCCTCTGGGACCGGCAACCTGTTGGCGCGCAACATGTCGCTCAGCCTCGATGATCTGCCGGGCTCAGCGCGAACGGCGTTCCTTGGCAGGAACCGCGGGGTCGACATGGGAGTTGTCGAAGCGGAGCGCGCGGATGGGTCCCGCGAGTCGTTCGCCTTTCTCGTGATGGCTGGCCTTGGACTCGACGCCCAGATGGTCGCGAATACCAACCCCGCCCTGAAGGCGCGAGTCGGTTGGCTCGCCTATGTCGACGCGATCGTGCGATCTCTGCGCGACCACAACAGTCTTCGGGTTCGCTACTCGGTCGACGGTTCACCGCCTCGGTCGGCGTCGGTCAATACCGTTCTCGTGGGCAATTGCGGGACGCTGCCCGGCAACATCCTGCTTCTTCCCGAAGCGACCATCGATGACGGCATCTTCGACATCGTCGCGTTCCGCCCCCGCGGCTTCGTCGGCTGGGCGCAGATCTGGGTCAAGATCGTGTGGGAGAACGGCGTGCTGCGGCGCAGCTCGGTCGGGCGCAAGATCATCAGCATGTCGCGCGAGGTGCGGGCGTTGCGGTATCTGAAGGGCAGCGAATTCGTGCTGCGGCTCGAGCGCCCGGAAGAATTCGAGCTCGACGGCGACGCATTCGGTGAGGCGATCGCGCTGAACGCGCACGTCGACCACTTGTCCCTGGTGGTCAAGGTCCCGCAGGACCAGCTCTCCTAATTCAAGAGGAGTGCTGTGCCGGGTCAGTCGCCGAGCAGGCCGTTCAGCCAGTCACGAGCGTCGAGGAACGCCTCGTTGTCATAGCGCGGCGTTACCGTGATCTGCAGTTTGTCCGCGCGGGGATATGAGCCGAGGAAGATCACATTCGGGCTGAAACGCTTGAGTCCGAGCAGGGCATCGGCGACGCGTTCGTCCTGGATGTGGCCGTCGAGGTCGATAACGAACCGATAGCGTCCGAGGGCGTCGCCGATCGGGCGGGACTCCAGCAGGCTCATGTTGACGCCGCGGGTGGCGAACTGCTCGAGCATCTCGAGTAGTCGGCCGGCGGTGTTGTCTGGCAGCTCGGCGATGATGCTCGTCTTGTCGGAGCCGGTCGGTTCGGGCATGGTCGTCGTCTTGCTCACCAGCACGAAGCGGGTCTCGGCGTTGGGGTTATCGCCGATGTTCTCGGCAAGAACGACCAGGTCGTGGTGCCGGGTGATCGTGGGTGGCGCGATCGCGGCATCCGCAAGTCCGCCGTCCGGGTCGAGCAGCGAGGCGGCCGCTGCAACATTCGATGTCGAGGGGATGTGCCCGTGATCCGGAAGTGTGCGGTCGAGCCACAGGTGCGTCTGCGCGTAGGCGACCGGATGCGCGTTGATGACCCGCACATCGGCGAGCGTCGTTCCCGGCCGCGCAACGAGAACGAAGTTGACCGGGACGAGGTATTCGCCGATGATCCGCAGGTTCGGAATCGTGGCGAGCGCATCCTGACTCGCGCTGACGCCGCCCTCGACCGTGTTCTCGATCGCGATCATGGCGGCGGTGCTGCGGCCTGTGACGACATCATCCAGAGCCTGGCCAACATTGTTCACCGGGTGCCAGGTCTGACCGACTGCCTGGGGAACCTGGGCGAG
>JAUZFR010000023.1 GCA_030840335.1 Actinomycetota bacterium
GTATTCCAGTCGGGAAATGTCGCAGTCAAGGGTCTCGTCGCCTGGTTCATGCACCGCGGGTATCACGGGCTCGCGATTCCCACGTGGGAGCGCAAGATCCGCGTCTTCGTGAACTGGTTCCTGAACCTCATCCTGCGTCGCGACACGGTGGGCATCATTGCTCGCAATGAGCCGCGTGCCGCCTTCGAGCAGTACGCGTCCCGTCCGCGGCCGGCAGCCGAGGCGGCACCTGCCGCGAAAGCGCCCGCGAAGCAGAAGGTTCCCGCCGGTACCAAGTAGTTCGCGCGGTAGCTCCTGTCGAGAGTCTTGATCCTGTCGTAGGATGCACCGCCCTGCCCGGCGCAAGCCGGGTTATAGGCTGTGCGGGCACGCCCCGGTAGCCCAATTGGCAGAGGCAGACGACTTAAAATCGTCCCAGTCAGGGTTCGAGTCCCTGTCGGGGTACCTGGTTCTCTCCGCTCTCGGCTGCGCCCATTGGTCGCAATCCGGCGTGTTTGCACCCGGAATCTCCTACGCGGTTGTCGAGACACGCCAATTTCTCAAACAGCGAATCCGGTTCACTTATAGAGTTCGGGATAGCCTTGCCTCGTCGTCTAACCCGCCGAGGACGCCAAACCAGCGCCGCAGCCAAGGAGTGCGAAATGACCTCACCGACCGTTCAAGCGACCCGTTCCCCGTTCGCCGAACCCACTCGACGCGTCGGCGGCGGTTGGATCGCATTGTTCGGACTCGCCTGGCTCGGAATCTGGATGGCGCAGCTCACGCCAATCCAGGCGCTGCTTCCCGACCAGGTCACGGCGGTGCTGCATCACGGTCATTGGTATGACAACGTCGAGGCATTTGGCATCATTTCCGGCATCGCGGGCGTGTGCGCACTCATCGCCTACCCGTTGACCGGTGCGCTGTCTGACCGAACGACTTCGCGCTTTGGCCGTCGTCGACCATGGATGCTCGCCGGCATCCTCATCTTCGCGATCTCGCTTACTCTCCTCGGCTTCCAGTCGACCATCGTCGGCGTCGGGATCTTCTGGGCTCTCGCGATTACCGGCTTCTGTGTCGCCTCTGCGGCAATCACCGCCACGATTTCGGATCAGGTTCCTGTGAACCAGCGAGGATTCGTTTCGGCCTGGATCTCAGCGCCACAGGCGATCGGGACTCTTCTCGGGCTCGGATTCGTCGTGCTGCTGACACTCGTGCTCCTGGTCGATGAGAACCTCGGATATCCGCTGGTCGCTGTGCTGCTCGTGATCTTCTCGCTTCCGTTCATTCTCTTCGCACCCGACCAACAGCTTCGTAGCGACCAGCGACCGCGTCGTCTTGGTGGTCTCGCGATTCTTCAGGAGTTCTGGATCAACCCCATCAAGCACCCCGACTTCGGCTGGACGCTCCTCGGCCGCATTCTCGTCAACCTGGGCAATGCGCTCGGCACGGCACTTCTGCTGTACTTCCTGCTGTACGGCCTGCACCGTCCGGCAGACGGCAGCCTGATCGACCTTCTGATCCTGACAAGCATTTACCTTGTGTTCTTCATCCTTGCGGCAGTGGGAGGCGGCCTCATCAGTGACCGCATTGGGCGCCGGAAGGTGTTCGTCTATGTCGCCGCATATCTCCAGGGCTTCGCCGCGGTGCTGCTCGCCCTCGTGCCCGACTACACGATCGCGCTGGTCGGAGCCGGTCTGCTCGGTCTCGGCTACGGCTGCTACATGGCTGTCGACCAGGCCCTCGCCACCCAGGTTCTCCCCGACGCGCACTCGCGCGGCAAAGACCTCGGAATCATGAACATTGCCACTGCTGTACCGCAGGCATTCGGCCCACTCCTCGGCGCGTTCATCGTGTTGTGGTTCGCACAGCTCGCCACGTCGGGCAGCACGATCGCGACGGCGACCGCTGCGGGGGAGTCGGCCGGGTTCACCGCGCTCTACCTGGCCTCCGGACTCTTCGCTGTGCTCGGTGGTCTCGCCATGTATCCGATTAAGAGCGTCAAGTAATGCGGCCGACGGAAATGCGGGCCACTGGGATTTGGCCGACTGAACTGAATTGTCGATAGTGCAACTCGTCCGAACAACCGAACAGCCGTGGACCGACCCCAGCAGCTACTGGGGTGATCTCACCGCGGCCACCGCCGATCTCGACACCCCGATCGGCGCGATTTCGCTCCCCGCGCTTGCTTACAACGCGTTCGACATGCTCCGCCGTGCCAACGGCACCACGATTCGCGTCGCCAGCAAGTCGGTGCGAGTGCGCAGTGTCATCGACGCCGTACTCGCGCTCCCTGGGTATGCCGGTGTGCTCGCCTATTCGCTTCGCGAAGCGTTGTGGCTCGCCGACACAATTCCGGATGTTGTGGTCGGCTACCCGACGGCCGACCGCACGGCGCTCCGCACACTCGCATCCGATCCGAAACTCGCCTCGCGTGTGACGATCATGGTCGACTCGGTCGCACAACTGGACCTGGTGGATGCCGCGGTCTCACCGAAGAACCGCGAGAACATCCGGGTCGCGATTGAACTCGATTCGTCGTGGGACAGCCCGCTGCTCGGCCACACGGGAGTTTTTCGTTCTCCAGTGCACTCCGTCGCTGCCGCGCGAGCACTCGCCGAGCTCGTCGTCTCGCGTCCGGGCTTCACTCTCGTGGGGATGATGGGCTACGAAGCTCAGATCGCCGGACTCGCCAACAAGCCGGCATCACGGTTGCGCGGCATTGCCGTGCGGCGCATCCAGAAGGCGTCCGCCGCCGAACTTGCTTCGCGGAGGGGTGCCGCAGTGGCCGCGGTTCGCGCGATTGCCGACCTCGAATTCGTCAACGGCGGCGGAACGGGCTCGCTGGAGAGCACTGCCGCCGACAAGTCCGTGACCGAAATCGCCGCAGGCAGCGGACTCTTCGGCCCCCACCTCTTCGACCAGTACAACCACTTCACGCCTGCCCCGGCAGCTGCGTTTGCGCTGTCGGTAGTTCGCAAGCCGACGCCAGCGATGGCGACCCTGCTCGGTGGCGGTTGGATCGCATCCGGACCACCCAGCATCGACCGCCTGCCCCAGCTGGTCTGGCCAACCGGCCTCCGCATGATTCCGCGTGAGATGGCCGGCGAAGTCCAGACGCCGGTTCGCGGCCCGGGCGCTGGCGCGCTCGCGATTGGCGACCGCGTCTGGCTGCGACACACCAAGGCGGGTGAACTCAGCGAACACCTCGACGCCTTCGCGATCGTCGACGGCGGCAGAATCATCGAAACGGTCCCGACCTATCGGGGCGAAGGTCAGGTATTCCTGTGACGCGGATCCCGACGAGCAGCGCCGCACCGCGCACGGCCTGGCGCAACTGGGGTCGGAGCGAATCCGTCACTCCGGTCGAGCGAGTGCGCCCTCAGTCAGCTGATGAAGTTGCCGCAATCGTCATGGATGCCCGCGACCGCAGTCTGCGAGTGAAGCCGGTCGGCACCGGGCACAGTTTCACCGGGATTGCCGTGGCTCCGGGCATCCAGCTCGACATGTCCGCGCTGACCGGACTGATTGCGGTGAACGGCGACGAAGTCACGCTGGGCGCCGGCACCTGCCTGCACGATCTGCCACCGCTCCTCGATCCGCTCGGTCTCGCGCTCGAAAACATGGGCGACATCGATGTGCAGACGATCTCGGGGGCGATCTCGACGGGAACGCACGGCACCGGCGCGGGTTTCGGCGGCATCGCCACTCGGGTCACGGCTGCAACCATTGTGACCGGCAACGGCGAGCTCCTGACCGTCAACTCGACCGAGAACGCCGAGCTGCTTCCGGCCGTGTCGCTGGGTCTCGGTGCGTTGGGCGTGCTTGTCGACGTGACGGTCAAGTGCGCTCCGAGCTTCGTACTGGAAGCGGTGGAGCGGCCCGAACCGCTCGACGAGGTGCTCGACGCCTGGCAACAGCGCATCGACGAAGCCGACCACTTCGAGTTCTACTGGTTCCCGCACACTCGCTCGGCGCTGACCAAGACCAACACGCGGCTGCCCGCCGGCGCCACGACGGCGCCGCTCAGCCCAGTGAAACGCTGGGTCGACGACAGCCTGATGTCGAACACGCTGTTCGCCGGCACGACCGCATTCCAGCGGATGTTCCCGCGAACGACTCCCGCCATCAATCGCTTCTCGACGAAGCTCACGGGCAATCGCGACTTCTCGGATGTCTCCTACCGCGTGTTCGCGACGGAACGACGGGTGCGCTTCCGCGAGATGGAGTACGCGATTCCGCAGGCTGAAGTACCGGACGCGCTCCGCGAGATCGATGCGCTCATCGAACGTCGGGGCTGGACGATCTCGTTCCCGATCGAGGTGCGCGCGGCAGCGGCGGACCACCTGTGGATGTCCACCGCATCCGATCGCGCGACCGGCTACATCGCCGTGCACCGTCACTTTCGCGAAGATCCGACCGAGTATTTCCAGGCCGTCGAAGAGATCATGATGGCTCACGACGGACGGCCCCACTGGGGAAAGATCAACTGGCGCACGGCCGAGAACCTGGCGCCCGTCTATCCGCGGTTTGGCGACTTTCTCGTCGCCCGCGAGCGTCTGGACCCCGACAGGGTGTTCACGAACGACTACCTCGACCGCGTTCTCGGCGAGTAACCGCGGGCCCGCGAGCTAAACGGCCACGAGCTGGCTGTACTCGGTCAGCTAAACCGCGAGAAGTGAGCGAACGTCCCTGCCGGGCAGCGCCGTCCGGCCTCCGAGATCGGTCAGCTCGAGCACCACGCTGACGCCTGCGACCGTCCAGCCGGCGCGCTCGATGAGTGCCGTACTGGCGGCCAGAGTTCCACCGGTGGCGAGAACGTCGTCGAGCACCAGCACCCTCGAGCCGCGGGGGAGCGTGTTCGGCTGCACCTCAAGGGTCGCGCTGCCGTATTCGAGGTCGTAGCTTTGCGACAGCACCGCCTGTGGCAGCTTGCCGGGCTTGCGGATGATCAGCACGCCGACTCCGAGTGCGTACGCAGCGGCGGCGGCGAGCACGAATCCGCGAGCTTCAACTCCCGCGACCGCATCGATGCGCCCTGCGAATGGCTCGGCGAGAGCATCCGTTATCGAGCGAAGCGCTGCTCCGTCGGCGAAAACCGGCGTCAGGTCGCGAAACGTGATGCCTGGTTTCGGGAAATCCGGAACGATCGCGGTCAGTTCGGAAATGTACCGGGCAGCGCGAGTGGTTGGCATGGGTTCAATCCTGCCAGTGCGAACTGATGCTGCCGTTCAGCCAGTCACGTTCAGCCGGTCCAGTTCATTCAGTCCAGTTCATTCAGTCCCGTTCACTCAGTCCCGTTCACTCAGTCTTGCGGCGCAGGGTGATCGACCCGAGCACGACGAACGCGACAGCCCACAGCGCGACGACCCCGACTTCGCGCAGCACGTCACCGCTCGCATCCGATGCCTGCGATACCTTCTGCAGTGCCTCGATGGAATGCGAGAGCGGGAGCCAGTCCGAGATCGAGTGCAACACGTCCGGCATCTTGTCGCGCGGCACGAAGATGCCGCCGAGCAGGATCTGCGGGAACACCAGCGCAGGCATGAATTGGATGACCTGGAATTCGGACGTCGCGAATGCGCTCGCGAACAACCCGAGAGTCGTCCCGAGGATCGCGTTCACGACGGCGACGAGGATGAGCAGCCAGGCATTACCGGAAACGGTCAGACCGCACACCCAGACCGCGAAGCCCACTGCGATGAGCGATTGCAGAATCGCGAGCAGTCCGAACGCGAGCGTGTAGCCGACGATGAAGTCGAACTTGCCGAGCGGCATGGTCATCAGCCGCTCGAGCGTGCCCGAACGTCGCTCACGCAGTGTCGTGATGCTCGTGATGAGAAACATGATGATGAACGGGAACAGCCCAAGCAGCGCCGGCCCGATGGTGTCGAACAGTGGTGTGTCCGTGAAGATCCACGCCATGAGACCGATCAGCAGGCTCGGCACGGCAAGCAGCAGCACCACGGTGCGCGGATCGTGGCGCACCTGGGTGAGCACGCGGGCGGAGGTTGCGAGAGTGAGTCGCGGATTCATGCGGCGGCCCTCGCGATCAGGGTGAGAAACGCGTCGTCCGCATCCGTCGTTCCCGTTGTCACGAGCAGCCCCTCGGGCGTCTCATCAGCAAGCAGCGTCCCGTTGTGGAGCAGCAGGATGCGATCGCAGCGGCGGGCCTCATCCATCACGTGGCTCGAGACGAGCAGGCTCACGCCACGACGGGCGAGCGTCGCGAACAGCTGCCAGAGGTCGCGGCGAAGAACCGGGTCGAGTCCGACCGTCGGTTCGTCGAGCACGAGCAGTTCGGGGGAGCCGAGCAGCGCGGCGGCGAGTGATACCCGGTTGATCTGCCCTCCGCTCAGGCTGCCGACCAGTTGGTTGGTTTGTGGAACGAGATCGACCTCGGCGATGACCCGCTCGACGTCGCTCGCAGGCGCCGAGATTACTCGGGCGAAATACCGGAGGTTCTGGGCGACGGTGAGGTCGTCGTAGACGCTTGGCGCCTGGGTGACGTAGCCGATCCGCTGGCGCAGAGCCGGGGCTCCGGCGGGCAAGCCGAGAACTGTCACGGTGCCTGCGGCGATTCGTTGGGCACCAACGATTGACCGCATCAGCGTCGATTTTCCGCTCCCGCTCGGCCCGAGCAGCCCCACGACCTGACCACGCGGCACCGAGATCGACAGGTCGCGCAGCACATCGAGCTTGCCGCGATGAACCCGCAGGCCCTCGGAATGGATGGCGGCATCCATCACCCGATGGGTCGCCGCGTGAGGCGCGTTTGAGGAATTCATCATGTGATGAATTGTTCGCCCGGATGAGCCCGCTGTCAAGAGCGCGGCGGGGATCCCTCGCTCGGGTCGCCCAGCAGGTACCACTGAACTACGGGTCCGATTCGCGAAACGATTTCGTCGGTACTCGCGTCGGCGAGCGGCCCGATGCGGATGCCGTACCGAGCCACGATTATCCCGACCAGTTGAGAGGCCGCGAGGCTCGCGCGCAGTTCGCCGTCGTCCAGCCGCAGCTCGTCGGTGATGCGCTGCAGAACCTCCCGCAGAAGAAACTGTCGCAGCATCCGCGCCGCGAATTCATGCCCGAGCGCTGTGCGAATCAGCGCGATAACAGTGTCGCGAGTCAGCCTGTCGTCGAATCGGGTGAGCACGGTGCGCACAATGGATGCGCCGATCGCGTCGCGCGGGCCACGCAGGATCTCGGCGACCAGCAGGTCCGGCCGCACCGGCGCATCCACTGTGGCGGCGAAAAGATCGGCCTTGTCGGAGAAATAGTGGTGCACCAGCGCGGCGTCAACGCCGGCGCGGCGGGCGACAGCTCGAAGTGAGACGCCGTCATATCCGCTCTCGGAGAATTCCCGCCGGGCCGCGTCGATGATCTCGGCTCGAGCCGTCGCCGTTTCACCCTCGCTGTTTCGACGCCGCCCGCGTCGCGCGGGGGCAGCGGCGGACTTCGCCGTCGCCTTTCGGACGGCCGTCGCTTTACGTACGGCCGTCGCTTCAAGGTCGACCGCCTTTCGGTCGACCTGAGCCTGACCCTGTGTCTCGCTCCCGGACTCCACAGCCGAAGCCTACGACCGAGTCGCGGCTACCGCGAGTTCGCTCAGAGCATGCAATTTCCCCGGCAAAGCCTAGGCTGCCTCGCTTATAGTTCTAGGCATGGAACCCCTCATCATCGTCGGCGTCATTGTTCTTCTCGTCGTCATCATCGGCATTTACCTGTGGTCGACGTACAACTCGCTCGTCACGCTCAATGTGCGAGTTGACGAGGCGTGGAGCGACATCACGGTGCAGCTGAAGCGACGTGCCGACCTCATCCCGAACCTCATCGAGACCGTCAAGGGCTACGCAGCGCACGAGAGCGGGGTGTTCGAGGCTGTCACGAAGGCGCGCGCAGCCACCATCAACGCGTCGACGCCGGCCGAGGCATCCGTCGCTGAGAACCAGATGCAGGGCGCTCTGAAGAGCATCTTTGCGGTTGCCGAGGCGTATCCGCAGCTGCAGGCCAGCCAGAACTTCCTTCAGCTCCAGGCCGAGCTCGTTGACACGGAAGACAAGATCCAGGCGTCACGTCGCTTCTACAACGGCGGTGTGCGCGAACTCAACACGAAGATCAAGGTGTTCCCGAACAATGTGTTCGCGAAGCGGCTTGGTTTCACGGCGCGTGACTTCTTCGAGGTCGCAGACTCTGCTGCGATCGCGGAGCCGCCGCGCGTGCAGTTCTGATCCGCGCTTGAGCGCCCCGAGTCTCTGAGGCACTATGTATCGCGCAATAGCCGCTAACAAGCGGAACACCGTATTCATCATCCTGATCTTCCTGATCATCATTGCCGCGCTCGGATTCGTCATTGACTACATCTGGGGCAACGGCCAGTCCGGCGACTACACCGTCTTCATCGCTGTCGTCATCGGCGCCGGGCTGTACACGCTCATCCAATACTTTTTCGCGGCCGGTCAGGCGCTGGCGATCACTGGTGCGCAGCCGATCCAGAAGTCCGACAACCCGCGTCTCTGGCGCACCGTCGAGAATCTGGCCATCACCACGGGCATGCCGATGCCGAAGGTGTACATCATCAATGACCCCGCCCCGAATGCCTTCGCGACCGGGCGTGATCCGAAACACGCGGTTGTCGCGGCGACCACCGGCCTACTCGATCTCATGGACGACTCCGAGCTCGAAGGCGTCATGGCTCACGAGATGGGCCACGTGCAGAACTACGACATTCGCGTGTCGACGCTGGTGTTCGGTCTTGTCGTCGCGATCGGACTCATTGCGGATATCGCGCTGCGGCTCAGCTTCTTCGGGGGAAACAACCGCAACAACAACAACAGCGGCGGCAACCCGATAGTCCTGGTCGTGGGCATCGCGGCCCTCATTATCTCGCCGATCGCCGCAGCGCTGATCCAGTCAGCGATCTCCCGTCAGCGCGAGTACCTCGCCGATGCGACCAGCGCAATGACCACACGTAACCCGCCCGAGTTGGAAAGTGCCCTCGCGAAACTCGGACAATACGGTCGCCCGGTCGCGCGTCAGAACTCGAGCATGGCGCACATGTGGATTGCCGACCCGAACAAGCCCGGGCTCATCTCGCGCCTGTTCAGCACGCATCCACCGATCGCCGAGCGCATCGCGCGGCTCGAGAAAATGGGCGGTAACTTCTAGCCGCGCGGAAGCGGAAGAACCGACTGGCCGAGTTCCGCCGCAACGGCGGTCGCGAGATCACCGCGATTCATCACTTCGACACCCTCGAGACCCTGCCAGGCGGCGGTTTCGCGCAGTAGCGTCGCGATGCGCGGCTCGAAACCGGTTCCTGAGCCCTCCTCGCGCCAGGCCGACTGAACGCGCAGCACCCGATTCTGGCGGTCGCTCTTGAGATCGATGCGGCCCACGAGGCGATCGTCGATCAGGACGGGAAGCGTGTAATAGCCGAAGACGCGCTTCGGTGGCGGCGTGTAGATCTCGATGCGATAGTGGAAATTGAACAGGCGCAGTGCGCGATCCCGTTCCCAGACCACTGGGTCGAACGGCGACAGCAGAGCGGCCGCATCGATACGACGCGGGAGCGCGGCGTCGCGGTGCAGGAACACCGGCAGGGGCTTGCCCGCGCGCTCCCAGCCCGGCACAGCGACCGGAAGAACTTCGCCCTCATCGGTGAGCTGCTGCAGAGCGGCCTTCGCATCGTCGATGCGGAGCCGGTAGTAGTCGGCCAGGTCATTCAGCGTTCCGATCCCGTGCGAGCGGGACGCCCGTCGCATCAGTTCTCGAATCGCCTCATCCTTGGGAACCTCGGCATTCAGGATGTCGGACGGCAACACCTGCTCGGCGAGCCCGTAGATGCGCTCGAAGTTCTTGCGGCCCGCGGAAACCACCTCGCCCCAGAAGAACAGGTACTCGAGCCCGTACTTCACGTCGGACCAGCCCCACCAGCTGCCTTTGCTCTTGTTCGCGTCGTGTTCAATCTTGCTGGCCGGCAGCGGGCCTTTCGCGGCCAGCTCGGCACGGAGCCAGTCGAGCATCGGGCGGTTCGCGTGGATCCAGTTCTTCGGGTCTGCCTCGTGCCGCGCGCGCCGCTGGGCCATCGCCCACCGCCACAGGGGCCAGCTGTCGAGCGGGATGATCGACGCAACATGCGCCCACGCCTCCGCATACTTCGCGTGCCGGCCGAAGGTCAGCTTGTCGAGGTCCGCCTTGTTGTACGCACCGAGCCGCGCGAACATCGGGAGGTAGTGGCTGCGTTCGAACACATTCACGGAGTCGACCTGCAACAGTCCGAGACGCTCGATGGTGAGGTTCAGTTGCCGGGTGCCCGGTGAGGCCGGGCGCGGTCGTGCGAACCCCTGGGCGGCCAGCGAAACGCGCCGTGCCTGGGCAGGAGAAACCGACTGGACCATCGTCCCCGACTGTAGCGCGAGCCCCGGACGTTCCTGGCGCGACCTACTTCGTTCGTGATGCCCCGTCAGGCTCGATCCGCCGGATTGGGCTCTCGAGCCTGTCGAGAAGCGCGGGGAGGTCGGCAACGCTGTCGACGATGTAGTCGTGAGGATGCGACTCGAGCTGCGCCCGGCCGAGCGCGCCGGTCAGTACGCCGACCGCGATTACACCGGCATTCCGCGCGGCGTCGAGATCCACGATCGTGTCGCCCGCGGCGACCACGCGCCGCACATCGCGAACGCCGGATAGCTCCATTGCGTGGTGGATCAGGTACGGGGCCGGGCGTCCGGCGGAGACCGCGGATGTGGTGACCACTGCGTCGATGAGGTGCGCATCTCCCGCGCCGACGGTCCAGCCGATTGACTCGAGGAGGGGTGTTGCGACGTCATCCGAAAATCCGGTGGTGAGCACGATCGCGACGCCGCGCGTACGGAGCTCGATCAGGGCGGAGACGACCCCGGGCAGCGGGACAGGCGGATTGTCGCGATACGACTCCGCGAGGATCGCGCGAAATCTGTCGAACGCCGTCGCCACGCGTTCCTCGGAAGGGGCCTGGCCGCCGAGAGCCATGAGGGCCGTGATGGCCGAGACCTTGTCGGTTCCCATCCACTGTTGCAGGTCGGCTTCAGCGACGGTGGCGCCGGTCTCCTCGACGGCCCGCGTGAGTGCGACGTACACCGATCCGTGGTCGTCAATCGTGGTGCCCGCCATGTCCAGGGCCGCGAGTTCGATCATGTTTCGAGTATCGCGCCGATCGGAGAACGACCGGTGAACTTCCGGTGACGCCCAGCCCGTCGGGTTGCGATGAGCGTTGTTCGCTCGCCAAAGTGTTGCTCCATGGGAACAAGCTTCATTGCCGAGTCTGACGTGCTCATCGTCGGAGCCGGCATCGTCGGACTGGCGCACGCGTCCGCTGCAATCGCCCGTGGCCTCACCGTGACGGTGATCGATCGGGATGCACGAGCGGTCGGCGCTTCCGTTCGCAATTTCGGCCACTGCTGCGTGACCGCGCAGTCCGGGCAGCTGCTCGATCTTGCGCTGGTCGCGCGCGAGAAGTGGCTCGACGCCAGCCAGAAAGCCGGATTCTTCTCGCTGGAAGCCGGGGCGCTGACAATTGCCAGAACGCCCGCCGAACTCGCGGTTGTCGAGGAGCTTGCCGCTTCTCGTGAGCCCGGCCAGGTCGCTCTGCTCACGGCGACCGAGGTGCGGTCGCACCTCTCAGCGGATGCGAATCCGCCGATCCTGGGCGGCGCGCTGCTCAGGGACGACCTCCGAGTGGACCCGCGCGAAGCGGTGGGGAAGCTGGCCGATTGGCTTGCCCGGCAACCCGGTGTGCGGTTCCTCTGGCAGACCAGCTACCAGGGCGGATCGGATGGCGTCGCCCTCACGTCGCGCGGGGAAATCCGGGCCGAGCGCACCATCGTCTGCGTCGGGCACGACCTCGACTATCTGTTCCCGGACCTCGCCGCAGACAACCAGGTGGAGCGGTGCGGGCTTCAGATGGCGCTGATCGCCGCCCCTCTGGGATTGGCCCTGCGTCCAGCTGTGCTCACCGGAACGTCCATGTTGCGCTACCCGGCTTTCGCCGAAACGGCCGCCGCGAGCACTCTCGCGATGGAGATGGCGAGCGCCAGACCCGACCTCGTCGAGATCGGCGCCAATGTGATGTTCACGCAGCGTCCGGATGGCACGGTCATCGTGGGCGACAGCCACCGGTACGCGACGACCATGGATCCGTTCCAGGGGGAGGCGACATCCTCAACGCTGTTCGACGAGATTGCGGGGATCCTCGGGGTGCCGAGCGTGAAGGTGATCCAGCGCTGGCAGGGAATCTACGCGTCGAGCGTGCG
The DNA here is from genome assembly GCA_030840335.1 of Actinomycetota bacterium. Lineage (GTDB taxonomy): Bacteria > Actinomycetota > Actinomycetes > Actinomycetales > Microbacteriaceae > Galbitalea. The sequence goes on from JAUZFR010000023.1 coordinate 12,267, forward strand.
GGCGCCTTTCCTCATTGCCGAACCGCTGCCGGGAGTGACGACGGCGATCGTCACTTCGGGGGTCGGAATGACCATTTCGTTTGGTCTCGCAGCAAAAACGTTCGATTTGCTGTGAGCCGAACGCGAAATGGACAGCATTCCGTTGCCTGCCGTTAACCGAACACGCCTCAATCAGTAATGCCGCAAGCGCAGGCTTCGGGGGAGTCAGCCTCGGTATCCGATTAGTTCACCCCACAGCGTGGACGACCGACGTTGATAATCTGGAGGATCCCTTGATCACAAAGCGCATCTTCGTGGGAGTTGCCGTTCTGGCGGCCGCTGCGATCACGCTCACCGCTTGCGCGGGAAACAGTTCTACCCCGGCGGGTGCATCATCGATTTCGCACGCCAAGGCACTCGTTGCGACCAGCGCAGCAGCGTTCGGCGGACAGGCTGGCCTCGTTACCGCAGCCAATGCCGAAGGTGCACTGAATGTCATTACCCTTCCCCCGACCTGGGCGAACTATGGCAAGATCATCGACGGATTCAAGAAGAAGTACCCGAAGATCAAGATCAACTCTGCGAACCCGAACGGATCAAGCGCCGATGAGGTCGCTGCCGCGAAGTCGCAGAAGGGCCAGAGCACCGCGCCGGACGTTTTCGACATCGGCACCGCCGTCATGGATCAGAACCTCGACTTGTTCGCGCCGTACAAGGTCGCCAACTGGGCAGACATCCCGGCCGATTTCAAGGATTCGAAGGGCCTCTGGTACTACGACTACACCGGCCTCATGTCGATCGGCTATGACTCGAGCAAGATCACCACCCCTCCGGCCTCGATCACCGACCTGCTCGGCCCCGACTACAAGGGAAAGGTCGCCATCAAGGGCAACCCGACCCAGGCCAACGAGGCGGCAAGCGCCGTGTACCTCGCCGCGCTGCAGAGCGGCGGATCGGCTGACGACATCCAGCCCGGCATCGACTTCTTCGCCAAACTGAAGAAGGCCGGAAACTTCCTCTCGGTGCTGCCGACGCAGGCCACCGTCAACTCCGGAGAGACCCCGGTCGTGTTGCAGTGGAGCTACAACAACCTCGCCTGGGGCGCGGCTGGCGGCTCGACCGGCAATGCGAACTGGAAGACGGTCATCCTGCCCGGCACCGCGCTCGGCAGCTACTACAACCAGACCATCAACGCGGATGCTCCGCACCCGGCGGCAGCCCGCCTGTGGGAGGAATACATCTACAGCCCCGAGGCACAGAACCTGTACCTCGCGTCGGGTGCCTACCCGGCGACGCTGAAGGCCATGGAAGACAAGAAGACGGTCGACGCCACTGTGCTGCAGACGGTCGGCGATGCGCCGGCCAGCTTCGTGCAGCTCTCGTCCGACCAGGCGGCGAAGGCGGCAACTCTTCTCACGGCCAAGTGGGCTACGGCGATCAAGTAACACCGATCGCAAGAAGATCCTGATGACTGTCGCAGTCTCCGCCGCGCCAGCCACCACCGCGCGCGGCGCCGGGAAGCCATCCCGGCGCCGCAGCTTGGTCTGGCTGGGACTCACCCCGTTCGCCCTGTACGTCGTGCTCTTTCTCGCGATCCCGGCAGTACTCGCCGTCGGCAGCGGATTCTTCGACTCGACCGGCGCGTTCACCTTCGCGAACCTGAAGGCGTTCGCCGACCCGAATATCCAGAGCGACTTCTTCTCGTCGTTCTGGGTCTCCGCCCTGACCGCCATCATCGGGGCGATCCTCGGTGCGATCATCTGCTTCGCGCTGCTCGGTACGAAACCGGACGGGTTCCTGCGGACCATCGTCGACTCCGCATCCAGCGTTCTCGCCCAGTTCGGTGGCCTCATGCTCGCGTTCGCGTTCATCGCGACGATCGGTACGCAGGGTCTCATCACGGTCTGGCTGTCCCAAACCTTTGGTCTCACCGCCAACGTCTTCAACAACTTCAACAATGGCGGGCCGCTCCTTTATCAAATCCCGGGCCTGGTGATTCCCTACCTGTACTTCCAGGTTCCGCTCATGGTGCTGACTTTCATGCCGGCGATGGAGGGGCTGAAAGCGACCTGGGGTGAGGCGAACGCCACGCTGGGTGGAACTCGGGTCACCTACTGGACGCGCATTGCCATGCCGATCCTCGCGCCCGCGTTCTTCGGAAGCGTCATCCTGTTGTTCGCGAATTCGTTCTCGTCCTATGCGACGGCCGCGGCCCTCATCGACCAGGGCGGCATCGTTCCGCTCGACATCAAGCAACAGCTCACCAGCGAAACCGTCGTCGGCGTCTCGAACGTCGCGGGAGTTCTCGCGCTCGGCATGGTCGTCATCATGATCCTGCTGATGACGGCGTACTCGGCGCTGCAGCGCCGCGCGTCGAGGTGGCAGCGATGAGCGCGTCCCGGTACGGCGCGGAACCCTCACGGGTCACGCGCACCGTCATCCTTTCAATCGTCGGTGCGGTGTTCCTGATCCCGCTGCTCGCGCTTCTGCAGTTCTCGCTGCGGATCGGCCAGCCGGACGCGTCAGGCGTGCAGACCTTCGGGACCCAGCACTATCTCGACATTTTCAACCCTGCATTCGAGTCGACCTACGATCCCCTCTTCACCGGTCTCGGCAACTCGCTGGTCATCTGCGCGATCACCGTGCTGATCGTGCTTGTACTCCTCCTGCCGACGATGATCCTGGTCGAGCTGAAGTTCCCGCGTTACCGGCGGATCCTCGAGTTCGTTTGCATCATCCCGATCACGATCCCCGCCGTCGTGCTCGTGGTCGGATTCATCCCGATCTATTCGGTCGTGGCGCAGGTGTTCGGCAGCACGCCATGGACGCTCGCCTTCGCAATCGGGGTCATCGTGCTCCCGTACGCCTATCGCCCGATCGCCGCGAACCTGGCCGGGGTCGATGTCGTCACCCTCAGCGAAGCGGCCCGTTCACTCGGAGCGAGCTGGACCGATGTGATCACACGAGTCATCGTTCCCAACCTGCGCCGCGGCATCCTCTCATCGGTATTCATCACGATCGCGGTCGTGCTGGGGGAGTACACGATCGCGTCGTTCCTCAGCCAGAACACCTTCCAGACGGCACTCGCGCTGATCCAGCAAACCGACCCGTACGTCGCAGCGATCTTCGCACTGTTCGCCCTGCTGGTTGCATTCGCACTTCTCGTACTCATCGGTCGGCTCGGCTCTGTCGGGCGCAAACGGAGGTCATCATGACAAGCACATCCACCGCGGTTACGACGGATACGCAAGCCAACTACGTCCGGTCGGAGGGTGCAACGGTGCAGCTCTCCGGCGTAATCAAGGACTTCGCCGGACACCGTGCGCTCACCGGCGTCGACCTGACGATGCGGCCGGGTGAATTCGTCGCACTGCTTGGCCCGTCGGGCTGCGGCAAAACGACAGTTTTGCGTGCGCTGTCGGGACTCGAGCAGATCACCGAGGGACGCATCCTGATCGACGGCGAGGATGTCGCGAACACACCGGTAAACAAGCGCGACATCGGAATGGTCTTTCAGTCGTACTCACTGTTCCCGCACATGACCGTGTTGCAAAACGTCGAGTTCGGCCTTCAGATGCGCAAGGTGGATGCGCCCAGCCGTCGCCGTCGGAGTGCCGAGGCACTCGAGATGGTCGGCCTCGGCCATCTCGGCGAAAGGTACGCGCACCAGCTGTCGGGCGGACAGCAGCAACGCGTCGCGCTCGCCAGGGCTCTCGTGACCCGCCCGCGCGTACTTCTGCTCGATGAGCCCCTGTCGGCGCTCGACGCGAAGGTGCGTGTACAACTGCGCGACGAGATCCGGCGCATCCAAACGGAACTGGGAATCACGACCCTGTTCGTCACGCACGACCAGGAGGAGGCACTCGCTGTCGCCGACCGCGTCGCCGTGATGAACGCCGGCAACATCGAGCAGATCGGGACCCCGGAGGAGCTGTACACGAAGCCGTCGAGCCCGTTCGTCGCGAACTTCGTCGGCCTGACCAACCGGGTGCCTGGCGAACTCGTGGGCGGTACGGTGCGCGTGCACGGTGCCAACCTGCCCCTGCTCGGCGATTCGCAGCCCGATGGGCCCGTCGTGGCGCTCATCCGGCCCGAGAACATCGAGTTTGCCGGGGATGGTCTCGCCGGAACAGTGGTGACCTCCAGCTTCCTCGGCAACGTTCGCCGCACCCAGGTTCGGCTGGCTGACGACTCGCTGCTGTCGGTTCAGCACGACGTTTCGGAGCATCCGCAGACCGGTGACGCAGTTTTCCTGCGTTTCAAGACCCACGCCGTGTCCGCATCACCGGCGAGCTAGCGTCGCGCCAACCCGCAGGTTCGGTGTTTCCACAGGTTCTAGACTGAACCGATGAAGCTCTGGAGACCCCGCCCCGCTGCCCCTGCCCCCGGCGCGCGCAAGGTTCTGACCGGTCCCGAGCGGAAAAAAGCGGTGGAAGAGGCGATTCCCGTCGGCGTCGAGGTGGCGGGTCAGTGGGCGTGGCGGATTCTTGCGGTCATCGCGGTTCTCGTCGTGTTCGGAATCCTCATCGCGACGCTCAAAGAGATCGTGATCCCGTTCATGGTCTCGATCCTCGTTTCGGCACTGCTCGTACCGTTCAAGAACGTGATGATTCGAATCGGATGGCCGCGCTGGGTCGCGGTGGTCGTCGCCATGGTGGTAGCGCTCATCGTGATCTCTGGCCTCGTTTTCGTCATCGTGCAGCAGGTGCGCAGCGGGTTGCCCGACATCGAGACCCGATCCGTCGTCGCATTCAACAACTTCAAGGACTTCCTGCGTACCTCACCGCTGCAAATCAGTGACGCCCAGCTGAACGGCTACGTCGACCAGGTGGGCCAGGCGATCCAGGCCAACAGCTCGACGCTCCTCAACGGCGCGGTTTCCGTGGGTACGACCGCGGTCAGCCTCATCACGGGAACCCTGCTCACCATCTTCGCGACCATTTTCATCCTGATCGACGGCGCGGGCATCTGGGCCTGGGTGGTTCGCCTGTTCCCGCGCAAGTCGCGCCCCGCGATCGATGGCGCGGGCCGCGCCGGGTGGGTCACGTTGACGTCGTTCGTGCGGGCGCAGATCACTGTTGCGGCGGTTGATGCGGTCGGCATCACACTCGGCGCGTTCATCATCGGTCTCGTCGCTGGCGGGTTCCCCCTGCTGATACCGATCGGAATCCTGGTGTTCCTCGGCTCGTTCATCCCCGTGGTCGGCGCGGTCGTCGCCGGCGCACTCGCGGTGCTCGTCGCACTCGTCTACGACGGCCCCGTCGCGGCCCTCTTCATGCTCGGGGTAGTGATCCTGGTGCAGGAGCTCGAGGGCCACTTCCTGCAGCCGGTCCTCATGGGAAGCGCGGTGAAGGTGCATGGCCTCGCGGTCGTCTTCGCGGTGGCGGGCGGCTCGTTCCTCGCGGGCATTCCCGGCGCGCTCTTCGCGGTGCCGGTTGTCGCAGTGGTCAATGTGATGGTCAAATACATTGCACGTGGCGAGTGGCGCGCCATTCCCAAACCCCAGGTGAGTGACGTCGAGATTGTGAATGAGTGACATGTCGACAACAGATGTGACGACCGGCGAAGTGTCCGTGCCGGACGAGGATGTCGCCGGACCATCGCTCGCGGAATTCGAGGCAGCTCGGGTGACAGTGGCCGACGTAGTCGATACGACGCCGATGGAGAGTTCTCACTACCTCTCGGAGGTGCTCGGCGCGGAGGTGTGGCTCAAGTGTGAGAATCTGCAGCGCACCGGCTCGTACAAGATTCGTGGTGCCTACAATCGCCTCGTCCACCTGAGTGAAGCCGAGAAGGAACGCGGCGTCGTCGCGGCGTCCGCGGGCAATCACGCGCAGGGCGTGGCTTTTGCGGCGCGCGAACTCGGGATCAGGTCGACCATCTTCATGCCGATCGGCGTTGCCCTTCCCAAGCTCTCTGCCACCCGTGACTATGGAGCGGATGTCGAGCTGAGCGGGCACGTCGTCGACGAGACCCTGCGCGCAGCGGCCGCATTCGCCGACGAGACCGGGGCTGTGTTCATCCATCCGTTCGATCACGCGGATGTCGTGGCGGGGCAGGGCACGCTCGGTCTGGAAATCCTCGACCAACGTCCCGACGTCGACACGATCATCGTCCCGATCGGCGGAGGCGGAC
>JAUZFR010000010.1 GCA_030840335.1 Actinomycetota bacterium
CGTTGTCGCCTTGCTGCTCCTGCACTCCGCACTGAGCGCCATCTGTCACCACGTTGCATCCTCACATAATGTTGGTAATCGATTACATCCGGAGAAGCATTCTCCAGCAATCGATTTCACGAGCCTAAAGTGTCGGCTCCGCGAGTGTCAAGTAGTTTGTGAATCGGAGCCGCGATCCGCGTGATAAATCACCGCGGGAGCCGGAATTACGCGGAATGGCGTCGCGAACTCTCACGCACGATCAACGTCGTTGACAGGAAAATATGGCGTGGTTCGATCGGCGCCGACCCACCAACGCGCTGCAGAAGCAGTTGGGCGGCCTGTGCCCCGATGTCGTAGGCCGGCTGAGCCACGACTGACATTGGCGGACTAACGAACTGCGCCCACGGTGCGTCATCGAAACTGATGATGCCGATGTCGACACCGATGCGGAGATTGCGTCGCTTGACTTCCTGGAGCACACCGAGTGCCATCTGGGCGTTGGCAACAAATAGGGCATCCGGCGGATTGTCTGAGTCGAGCAACCGGGCGGCGCCCTCCAGGCCACCGTGCTGCCTGAAGGGGGCGTGTACGTACAGCTCGTCGAGGTTTCCGTGTTCACGGACGGCCTGAAAGTACCCCTCGAGTCGCTCCTGCGCCGTGGCGGCCTCTTCGGGGCCGGTGATGCAGGCTGGCCGTTTCCAACCGGCGTCGATCAAGTGATTTGTCGCTGCCCTCGCGCCATCACGGGAGTGCACCATGACCGAATCCATCGCCTCGGAGAGCGGCCGGTCGATCACCACGAGCGGAATCGAAGCGCGAGACAGGGCAGAAACATCAGTACCTGCCTGGTGTGGCGACAGGATGACGCCCGCAACCTGGCTCTGCTCGGCAACCGCGAGATATGTCGCTTCTTTGCTCGAGTCCTCGTCAGCGTTGCACAGCAGAACCGAGTAGCCGGTCTTCTGCGCTATGTCCTCGACGCCCCTCGTAATCGCGGTGAAGAAGGGGTTGCCGACGTCGGAGATGATCAGGGCGATCACATCGGTGGATTGTCGACGAAGACTTCGCGCAATCCCATTGGGGCGATACCCCAACTTGTCCGCGGCTTCGCGAACGCGTCCGGCCAGCACCGGGTCGACGTTGGCGTGGCTGTTCAGCACGCGCGAGACTGTCGCGGTCGACACCCCCGCCTCCCGCGCAACGTCGATGATCTTGATCGTGCCCACCTCGCGTCGACTAAGCCGGTGTCGAGTCTATGGTGGCAGACAGGCGATTCCCCGCGACCCGTCCGAGCGGCCCCCTCGAAATCACGAGTTGATGCCGCCCTTTCGCGCGATGAGGTTGCCAAACGGTCGCGTCTCCCCCGTCGAGACAATTATCGATGCCTCGCGCGCGAGTTCGTAGAACTCAAACCGCCCCACCTCGACCATGCTGACCTCAGCTACCCGCAACACTGCTTCCGCAAGCTCGACCTGAACCGCAGGACGCGCCACGGGCGGAGTCATGAGCGTCACGGGTTCGGTCGGATCCAGAGGAAAGACCGAAAGGATGGCCGCCGTTGCTTCCGCCGCCGTCGTCCCCGGAAGGTCGAAAACGGCAGGACCGAGACGCCGTGCGGGAAAGTTCGCATCAGCGATGACCACCATGTCGCCATGACCCATCAGATCAAGCGCGGAGAGCAGTGGTCCCCGAAGTAGGTGATCAATCCCGGTGAGCATCTATGTCCTTTTCGTTGAAATCGTTTTCTGAGCCAGATTAGGGAGAGTTTCGCGGATTTGTCAATGGTCTGACGGTGCATCGGATGACGCACGAAACGCCGGAATCGCCCGGATTTTCGGCAGCGCTTGACTCAGTAATCGATTTCAGGCATTCTGTATTTCTCTTCTGATGCTGGACAACTTCCCAGCGTGCGTAAATCCTGACGAAGGAGTCCTATGAACGGCTATGTGTTGCCAGCAACCTCTACGCGTGGATCGGTGCCCGGCCATACCGCGTACCTGATCGCGAGCGGCGACTTGCGGCCTTCGGCGAACATCGCGGGCTGGGCCACCCAGGCAGCCGTTGAGGAGGCGATTGGCGTGGCCATCTCCGGACTCGGCTGGTCGATTGTCCGCGCGAACCCGATCGACCCGGCCAAGGGACACGGGTTCATCGACAGCCAGCGGATGGGGCTCGAGGTCTTCAAGAACATTCCCGACGACGCTCCCCTCATCGTCGCCGAGGCGGTCTGGCAATACAGCCACCATGTGCTCGCGGGACTTCGTACGCACAAGGGTCCAATTCTCACTGTCGCCAACTTCGCGGGTGACTGGCCCGGGCTCGTCGGCCTGCTGGGCCTCAACGCCGGCCTGACAAAGATGGGCACGCAATACTCCACCATTTGGAGCGTCGACTTCACCGACGAGTGGTTTCTGTCCGGGTTGAAGAAGTGGACGCAGACCGGCCACATCGACCACGACTCGTCGCACGTGCGACCGCTGCCCGACCTTCCATCGAGCGATGAGAAGGCGCTCGGCGAGGCTGTCGCGAGCCAGCTCCTCACCGACAAGGCCATCATCGGTGTCTTCGACGAGGGCTGCATGGGAATGTACAACGCGATCTTTGACGACGAGCTTGTCAATGGCCTCGGCATCTATAAGGAGCGCCTGTCGCAGAGCAGCCTGTATGCAGAGATGCTTCGCGTCGACGACGCTGAGGCTGACGCTGTTGGCGCGTGGCTCCGCGCGAAAGGGATGACCTTCAAGGTCGGAACCGCTGAAGAAACCGAGCTGACCGAGGGCCAGCTTCGCTCCCAATACAAGATGTACATCGCCGCGTTGCGCATTAGCGACGATTTCGGGCTGGATGCCGTCGGCATCCAGTACCAGCAGGGCCTCAAAGACCTCGTGCCGGCATCCGATCTCGCCGAGGGCCTGCTCAACAACGTCGATCGTCCGCCGGTCACCAGTAGGGACGGGGCGCGCGTGCTGTGGGAAGGGCGCGCCCTCCCCCATTTCAACGAAGCTGACGAGGGCGTTGCCGTGGATGCGTTGATCACGAACCGCATCTGGTCTGCAATGAACCTCGACCCCGCGACCACGCTGCACGATGTGCGGTGGGGAGAGACGTTCGGCGACGACTTCGTGTGGGTCTATGAGATCTCAGGCTCCGTGCCTCCGTCGCACCTGCGTGGCGGGTATGAGGGCGCGACGAGCTGGCGGCAGTCGCCCGTGTTCTTCCCCGCTGGCGGAGGAACGATCAAGGGAGTGTCGAAGGCGGGAGAGATCGTATGGTCCCGCATCTACATTGCCGATGGAGTGCTCCAGGCCGACATCGGACGTGCAAGCGCGATCGACCTGCCCGACGAGGAGACCGAGCGCCGTTGGCAGGCCACGAATCCGGAATGGCCGATCATGCACGTCGTCCTGCACGACATCACTCGCGACCAGTTCATGGCGAGGCACAAGGCAAACCACGCCCAGGTCGCGTACGCGCCGGATGCCGCGACTGCGGACAAAGCGTTGATTGCGAAAGCCACTGCTTTTGAGGCACTCGGCATCGTGGTTCACGTGTGCGGTCGTGTAGAGGCGCTCGAGCCAGCCCTGTGATCCGGGCCGTTGTCGGAGTAGATATCGGCACCTCGAGCAGCAAGGGTGTGCTGGTAACGCTCGACGGCCGCATCCTCGCGACCGCGACACGATCTCACGAACCAGCGCGCCCGAATCCGGGCTGGGTTGAAATGGACGCGGCATTGTGGTGGACCGAGTTCGTCGCGATCGCGCGCGAACTCGGGCAGTACGACGCGGACATCGTGGCCGTCGGCGTGAGCGGAATGGGTCCATGCCTCGCGGTTGTGGACTCGGACTCAGTGCCGCTTCGCCCGGCAATTCTGTACGGGGTCGACACGAGGGCAACCAGTCAAATCGCTCAGCTCACGGAGCGATTCGGAGCGGCCGCCATCCTCCACCGCACCGGATCTGCGCTCTCCACACAAGCGGTTGGCCCGAAGCTGGCGTGGCTCGCGGACAACGAGCCGGATGTTTTCGCCCGAAGCACGCGCTTCTTCATGCCCAGTTCGTGGCTGGTCTATCAACTGACCGACGAATACGTTCTCGACCATCACTCCGCGAGCCAGTGCACACCGATGTACGACTCGATCGCGCACGAGTGGTATTTGGAATGGTCGAACCAGATCGCTCCTCAGATCGAGTTGCCGCCGCTCAAGTGGCCGGGAGAGACAGCTGGTCATGTGAGCCGGGCAGCCGCCCTTGAGACCGGACTTCCGGAAGGGGTGCCGGTCATTGCCGGAACCATTGACGCCTGGTCAGAGGCCCTCAGCGTCGGCGGGCAAAACGTCGGCGACCTCTTGCTGATGTACGGAACGACGATGTTCCTCGTGAACACAATCGCGAGACGCATTACGGTTCCGAGCCTGTGGGGTACGGTCGGCGCGCTGCCGGGAACCCGAAACCTTGCCGGCGGAATGGCCACCTCGGGAGCAATCACCAGCTGGCTGCGAACGATCTATGGTTCGCCCGCGTATGAGGAGTTGCTTGCCGAAGCGGAAGCGTCCGGGCCCGGCGCGCGCGGCCTGCTCATGCTCCCCTATTTCGCTGGAGAGCGAACTCCGGTTGCGGACCCCGATGCACGTGGCGTAATTGCCGGCCTGACCATCGACCACACGCGAGGAGACCTCTATCGCGCTGCACTCGAGGCGACGGCATTTGGCGTGCGCCACAACATCGAAGCGCTTCGCGCGGCGGGCGGAGTCATCGATCGCATCGTCGTTGCCGGCGGAGGAACCCAGGGCGGTGTGTGGACCCAGATCGTCTCCGACGTCACGGGCATGGAACAGGATGTGCCAACCGTGACGATCGGAGCGAGCTTTGGCGCCGCATTCCTCGCAGCCAACACCATCGCCGACGTATCGATCGACGACTGGAATCCCATCGCGACCCGCACGTACCCGCGCTCAGAGTCCCGCGACCGCTACAACGAGCTGTACCAGCTGTATCTCGACCTCTACCCCGCGACTTCGCGAGTCGCGCATGCCCTGGCGCAACTGAACAACGGCGTGAATTGAACGCCGCGGTCAAATGTCGCTGGATTCCTTCCAGAGGTTGATGCCGACATCCTTCGCGAGTGCGTCGATCGCCGCGAGTTCCGAGGCGTCGAAGTCAAGGTTCTGAACCGACGCGAGATTGTCGTCGAGTTGTTTGACGCTCGACGCTCCGATCAGCACTGACGTGACTCGCTTGTCGCGAAGCGCCCACGACAACGCGAGCTGCGCAAGCGTCTGGCCGCGCCCCTTCGCGATCTCAGCGAGCGCCCGGACCCGCTCGAGCGCCTCGTCGGTGATCATCGTCGACGAGAACGAGCCGTCCCGCGACGCCCGTGCGTCGGACGGAATTCCGTCGAGGTAGCGATCCGTGAGCAGTCCCTGCGCGAGCGGCGAGAAGGCGATGCATCCGACGCCGAGTTCGTCGAGGGTGTCAAGCAGTTCGTCCTCGATCCAGCGATTGAACATCGAGTACGACGGCTGATGGATGAGCAGCGGCGTGCCGAGGTCAGCAAGGATCTTCGCCGCCTGGCGCGTGCGCTCCGGTGAATAGCTCGAGATGCCGGCGTACAGCGCGCGCCCCGACGTCACCGCGGTGTGCAGTGCTCCCATGGTCTCTTCGAGCGGGGTGTTCGGGTCCGCACGGTGCGAATAGAAGATGTCGACGTAGTCGAGGCCCATCCGTCCGAGCGACTGGTCCAGGCTGGCGAGAAGGTACTTGCGCGAACCGTAGTTGCCATAGGGGCCATCCCACATGTCGTAGCCGGCCTTTGTCGAGATGACCAGTTCGTCCCGGTATGGCCGGAAGTCCTCCTCGAAGATCCGGCCGAAGTTCGACTCTGCAGCGCCATAGGGCGGCCCGTAGTTGTTCGCCAGGTCGAAGTGGGTCACGCCAGAGTCGAAGGCGCGGCGAAGGATGTCGCGCTGCGTCTCGATTGGCGAGGTCTCGCCAAAATTCTGCCAGAGACCCAGCGACACGGCCGGGAGGTCGAGACCGCTGCGCCCTGTGCGTCGGTAGGGGAACGAGTCATAACGGGTGGAGGAGGCTGAATAAGTCACATTCAATAATCCCACGAGGGGTTGCCCACGAAAGCACGGGAATGGCTAAAGTTGGCGCGTGACCTCAGTAGCCAGCGTCGATACCCGTTCGAAGAACCTCCCGCTGACCAAGCGTCCGGTGGACATCTTCTTTGCCGTCGTCTTCTCGATCTTCATCGTGACCTGCATCATCAGCGACTCGATCGAAGGCCTCGGAATCCCGCAGACGCCGAACTCGCCAAACATCCTGGCCCAGTGGAACTACACGTACTCGTCCCAGTACGATCCGCTGTACCTGGCAGAGCCACTCTGGCTGCGGATGATTTCGGGGACGTCGGCCTTCGTCTATCTGCCGTTCTATGTGATCCTGGTCATCGCGCTGATCCGTGGGTGGAATCGCATCCAGCTCTTCGCAGTGATCTACGCGACGATGATCATCAGCCTGACCGCCATTCCGATCTTCGGGGTCGAATTTCTGGGCGGGCCCGGCGAGCGCACGCCGAACCCCGTCGGCTTCCTTCTGTACAACGGACCTTACGTTCTGATCCCGCTGATCCTGCTCATACGGATGCGCAAACCACTCCCGTTCCAGCGCACGTTTTAGCCGAATACATCTAGCCGACTACTTCTGGCCGAATACATCCAACCACTCGGCAACAATCTGATCCTTGCCCCGAGCCGCTGCCATCGTGCCAAGATGAAATTATGGATTCTGGCAACGAAGCCCTGTCAGGAAAGAGCGATCCGCTCGTCCTGGTGCTGATGGGCGTTTCGGGCTGCGGCAAGTCGACGGTCGCAGCTCTGCTGGCCGGCGAACTGAACTGGCCGTTCGAAGAAGGTGATTCCCTCCACCCGCAAGCCAATGTCGAGAAGATGGCGGCCGGGCACGCGCTCGACGATAACGACCGCTGGCCGTGGCTCGAAAAGGTGGCGGAGTGGGTCGAAGAGCGACTGGATGAGGGCAGCCACGGCATCATCACCTGCTCGGCCTTGAAGCGGTCCTATCGAGACATCATCAACCGTCGCGGCCGGGGCATTGAGTTCGTGTACCTGGCCGGTTCGAAAGAGGTAATCGCGGCCCGCCTCGCGACCCGCCACGGACACTTCATGCCGCCCTCGCTGTTGGACAGCCAGTTCGCGACGCTCGAGGAGCCGACCGACGACGAGCCGAGCATCCGCATAGAAGTCGGACCTCCCGCACCGGTCGTCGCGGACGAGATCGTCGAATCACTGCATCTCTCGAAATGCACAACCGGAAAGGCAGCGTCATGACCACGCTCAATCAAGTTGCCACGTCGGTCGCAACTGCAACAAATCCTGCGGATGCGCCGTGGGCTGCCCACGACACCCGGGTGCTCATCGTCGCCGTGATCGGCATCGCAATCGTCGTCACGCTGATCGTCTGGCTGAAGATCCACGCCTTTCTGGCTCTGACGATCGGGGCGCTGTTTGTGGGGCTGGCGTCGGGAATCGCTTTCGATAAGGTCACGCTTTCTTACGAGACCGGCGTGGGTGGTGTGCTCGGTTATGTCGGCGTGCTCATCGGTCTCGGCGCGATGCTCGGCAAACTCCTCGCGGACTCGGGTGGCGCCGATCGGGTCGTCGACACGCTCCTGCGAGGCCGACCGGCCACACTGCCATGGAAGATGGCGCTGATCGCGGCGATCATCGGCATCCCGATGTTCTTCGAGATCGGGCTCGTTCTCCTGATCCCCGTCGTCATGCTGGCCGTGCATCGCTCGAAGGGTCCGGCGATGCGACTCGGAATCCCGGCGCTCGCTGGCTTGTCCGTTCTGCACGGGTTCATCCCGCCGCATCCTGGCCCGCTCGCCGCGATCGGCATCCTTCACGCGAACGTCGGCATCACCCTCGCGTTCGGTCTTCTCATTGCGATTCCGTGTGTCGTTGTGGCAGGCCCGCTGTTCGGCATTCTTGCCGCCCGGTGGGTACCGATCGGGGCCGCTGGCGCCGGTCTCGCCGTAACCGGGACGAGTGTCGATGAGACCGCTCCGAGGAACCCCAGCGGCAAAGCGCAGGACCCGGCCGCGACACGCACGCCGTCTTTCGGCATCACCCTCCTGACGCTGCTGTCTCCCCTCGTGTTGATGCTGATCAAAGCCGCCGCAGATATCTGGATGCCCGCGAAGGCTCCCCTGCACCCATTCCTTGATTTCATCGGAGACCCGGTAGTCGCGCTGCTGTTCGCGGTGATTCTCGCAATGATCACCTTCGGCATCGCAGTCGGATTCAATGCCGTGACGCTCGGCACGAAAATCGGGGCGAGCCTCCTGCCCATCGTCGGCGTGCTCTTCATCGTCGGTGCGGGCGGCGGATTCAAGCAGGTGCTCGTCGACGGCGGCACCGGCGTTGCGATTGCGAAGATCGCGGTTGCCACGGGAGTCACCGCCATCGCTCTCGGCTGGATCGTTGCCGCGCTCATCCGCCTTGCCACGGGGTCGGCGACCGTCGCGACGGTCACCGCCGCGGGCATCGTTGCGCCGCTGTCGACCTCTCTTTCGCCCATCCATCTCGCCCTTTTGGTGCTCGCAGTGGGGGCGGGCTCGCTGATCTTCTCGCACGTGAACGACGCGGGATTCTGGCTGGTGAAGGAGTATTTCGGTTTGACCGTCGGCCAGACCCTAAAAACCTGGTCGGTGATGGAGACGATCATTTCGGTGCTGGGGCTCGGCCTGACCCTGCTGTTGTCGAGTTTCCTGCCGTAGCTCTGCACTTCACCCCTAGCCCGGGGAACGCACCGGCCGCGCGGGACGGATGTTGTCCCCGGCGCGAGGCGAAAGCGAGATCACCTCGATCAGGGGCACGAGCGCAAGGATGCCGACGAGTGCAAACGCGACGTGGAAGGCTCCGACCACGCCGGATGCCCCGACGAACTGGCCGAGCGGCTGTCCCGCGCGAAGTGCAATAGCTCCGATCGCGACGCCGAACCCGGCAGCGGCCTGCTGCACCGTTGAGGCGAGCGTGTTCACATCCGTCATCTGCACGTCGTCGATATCCGCAAATGCGATCGTGTTGTACGCCGTGAACCCCACCGAGCGAGTAACACCACTGAAGAACAGCAGGGCGATCACGACCAGCACCGGCGTTGCGTTATCGACCAGGGCTGTGAGCCACATGCTCACGACAGCGCCAACGGTCGAGGCGAGCAGTACCCGTCGAAAGCCGAACCGTACGAGCAACCGCGTGGTCGCCAGCTTGGCCGCGAGGTTGCCGACGAACAGCACGAGAATCACCGAACCCGCTTCGATCGGAGACCATCCGAGCGCGTCCTGAAAGAACAGGGCGAGCATGAACGGCATCGCGAGGATCGTCAGGCGAAAGATCGATCCACCGGCGTGCGTGACACGAAACGTCTCTGTGCGAAAGACCCGCAGATCGAACAGGGGGTTCGCCGTACGAATCAGGTGCAGCGCAGCAAGACCGGTGAGAGCCAGCCCCGCAATGAGCCCGACCGCTCCGGCGATCAAGGGCGGGTTGGCCTCTGAGAAGGCGGAACCCGCGTAGGTGAGGAGGCCGAGGCCGAGACAGACGAGCGAGAATCCCAGCCAGTCGAGTCGACGGTCGCGAGCCCGGACCCCTCCGGGAACAAGCACGATCGCTGCGATCACCCCGATGATCCCCAGCGGCACATTGAGCAGGAAGATCCACGGCCAGGTCGCATACGTCGTGATCAGCCCACCGAGGAACGGCGCCGCAACCGGGGCGAAGAGGGCGGGCCACGTCAGCCACGAAATTGCGCGGATGATGTCGGCTTTGCTCGTCTCGCGCAGCACCGCGAGTCGACCCACGGGCACCATCATCGCGCCGCCGATGCCCTGCACCACGCGCAGCACGGTGAACTCCGGGAGCGTCGTGCTGAACGCGCACAGCAACGATGCAACGGTGAAGATCGCGATCGCGGAAATGAACACGACGCGCACCCCGAGTCGATCGGTCAACCATCCGCTCAGGGGGATGAACGCCGCGAGCGCGAGAAGATATGCCGTGATCGCGACACCAACCGACGCGGACGGCACGTCGAACGACCGGGCGATGCTCGGGGCCGCGGTGGCGAGGATCGTGCCATCCAGGTTCTCCATAAAGAACGTGCCCGCAACCAACAGTGTGAGCCCGGAGAGTCGACGATCAGCCACTACACAACGCTAACGCACGTCCGTGGTCAGGCAGCGCTCAGCTCCGCGGCCGTGACCGGCGCGATACGCAGGTACGCGATGCGGCCGCAATCAAGCAGGAACTGCAGCTGGCGGTCATCCGCCGTTGTCACCACGAACTCGGTGTCCATTGCATAGTCGACCTTCCACGAGACGCCGTTGCTGTTGTTCGCAGCATTCGTCTCGAGCAGACCCCGGATGGCAGCCGTACCGCGATACGACTCATCGTCATTGACGACAACCGCGCCGAGCGCAAAGCCGCGAAGCGCCGCGTCAGTGTAATCGGCGTTATCGCTGTCGAGGCTGTTCATGAATGCCGTGATGGCTTCGGGGAGGTTGCGCGCCATGAGGATGCCCTTCAGTTGCTTCGTGAAGCATGTAACGCGAGCGCACGCTCTGAACTTCCCAATTCATGAGAATTGGGACCATCCAGGGTCAGGATAGAATCTGAACCGGATCGTGGCCCCACCGTGGCCCGATCCGACAACACGAATCAGGAGCGGGTAATGGCCAAAAGACTGCAGACACCGGAACTCTCGAAGCCACTAGCTGGGCTTGTCTTCGTACTGTTCTGGGCCGTCGCAATCGTGGCCTGGTGCCTGGTGCCCGGACTCGTCGGTCACGGGCTTCGCGGATTCGTCGCCGACACGGGAATCATCTTCGCTTCAGTCGGTTTTGCGGCGCCGTTTCTCGCGACGAAAGCGCACCTCCTTGGCGCGATCGCGCTGGGGGCGCTCGGCATCGCACTGTTTGCGGTGGGCGACTTCCTGAACATCCAGCTTCTCGTCTACATGCTGCGCCTTCTCGGTCCCGTGCTCGCCGTGCTGACTCCGGTGAACAAGCTGTCGAACGGCATCAGGATCTTCAACTAGCCAGCCACTTCACGCCGCAACGCAACGAGGGCACATCCAACTGGATGCGCCCTCGTGGCGTGTCAGGCGATGGTCACCACGTCGACGGTGCCGGCGGCACGACCACCGGCGGGCGGTCGTCGCAGGTGATCGTGTTCGGCAGCTCCCAGGAGGCGAACCAGGGTCCGGTAGTGCCGCCACCGTCGTTGCCGCCCAGATCCGTCAGCGAGAACTCCGATCCCGCAGGCGTGAAGTGGAACGACCCACAGTTGTTCACACCCACCGCGCCCACGTTGCGAGCATCAACGTTCTGGAACGACGCGGAGCCGGCCGAACGCGCACTCACGACCGAGGTGCCGGTTCCATCGACCTTGATGTCCTTGAAGTGGACATTGGTGATCGAATACAGGTCCTTCACCGGGAAGTCGGACACGAGCATGATCGCGTTGTAGGTGTTGTCGAGGAAGTTGTCTCCCACCACCTGGATGTCGGCGTCGATGTTCTTCTCGAGCGCATACAACCAAATTGCTCCGAGCCCGATATTCCAGTTCAGCTCGTAGGTCCCTGCGCGCACCGTGGTGTTGTTCGTGATCCAGAGGTGACCGGTGAACGCCTCCGCGCCGAACCGTGATCCAATCTGGATGCCGCTGCCCTCACGAATCGGATCGGCGATCAGGTTGTTCGACACGGTGTTATCCGTGCCGCCGTAGATCGCGATACCGTTCGCGAGCACCGGGGTCTGAACGGTGTTGTGGTCGAACGTGTTGTTCGCATTCTCCGTCTTCTCCGACCACATCGCGAGTGCGTCGTCGCCGGTGTTGCGCACGAAGTTGTTCGACGCGACCGAGTTGGTGACACCCGTGTGGAAGTTGAGGCCATCCGCGATCTGGTCGACGATCACGTTGTTTGTGATCCTCAGGTTATTCATCGGTCCGTCGAACCACATGCCCACTTTCGTGTGCTGGATGTAGAGGCCGTCGATGCTTGAATTGCTCAGTGCACCACCGATGCCGTTGACCTGGTCGGTGTCGATACGCTCGCGCACGTCGCCCTCGATTGCGAAACCGGAGAGGTGCACGTTAGTGCTTCCGCCAACGGATGAGTCCTTGCCGTAGAAACCGACGCCGGTGTGCACAGAGCCATCGGGGGTCGGCGTGCTGAGCGCAACCTCGTGTCCCTTGATGATCGTGTACCAGTTCCCTGCGCCCTCGATCGTCACGTTATCGACGATGATGTGACGGTTCACCTGGTAGGTTCCCGGCGGCACATACACCTTGAGGTGTGCCTTCTTTGCGAACGCGATCGCCTTGTCGAATGCGTTGGCCGAGTCGCGCTTGCCCGACGGATCTGCACCGAACAGCAGCACGTTGGCTGCGACGATGCGCACGTGCGGCGGAGCCACGAGCTCGGAGTCGAGCAGGTCGATCACCGTCGAGGAAGCGTTGCTCCCGGCCGGAACCGTGAGCCGAATCTTGTCGCCGGCGCGGTAGTTATGGCCAAGCAGCAATCGCTGTTCATCGTAAAAGTGATTGGGGCGGAACGGCGTTGCGACCGTCGGGGTCGGGGTCGTAGCCGCAGGCACACAGCTGCACTCGGTGATCCACCAGTCGGGATGCAGCACGCCAGCGTTCGGATCATTCGAGAACGGGTACAGGTTGTAGAGCCAGGCGTACTGCGAGGTGAGCGTTATCGTCTTCTTCGCCCCGCCGTTCACCGTGACCGCAAGGGGCGCTGTGATTCCGCCACCCGTGGGCGCATCCGGGATGCTGTACCTGACCGTGATCGCGTTGGCTGCCTTTGGCAGCGTGAATTCGACGTACTGGCCGGGAGCCAGCGTGACCGCGGAGCGGCCGGATGCCTCGGCTGGCAGCGTGTAGGCGGCGCGGCTCGGCCCAATGACCGTGCCATTCGTCGCGGCCTTCTCAGCTTCCTGTTCGGTGAAGTCGACGGATGCACCTCGGCCGGCGACGAGAGCCGGATCAAGCGCGGCGCGCGTTGCGGCGGGGCTCGCACTGGGCGGTGGCGTCGCGCTTGCGACGCCGGCACCGCTGACCATGACGCCGACGGCGACGGCGAATGCCGTGCCCAGGGCAGCTCCACGCCACACGCGAGGCAAGCGGCGGGCGGAGTTTTGGGGGAATTTCCGTGTCATCATTGACTCGATTTCTCTGGGGGAAGGTGCTTTCGGACGCTCGAGGCATCGCGGACGCCACGAGTGTGAGGCGACCATATGGCCTGAATGCGTCGGTCCACAAGAGGATGCGAAGAAATGTCGCAGAATTATCGAGTTCTTGCGTAAACCGTCACAAACGGTTGCAGCGTTTGCGCAAACGCAGCGAAAAGCAGACTGAATCGTCCCGACGTTCGCTTGTCACGTAACCGGGTGATGGCCGTGCGGGAGCCTGGATGACACCATGGAAGCAATGAAATCAATCGTCTACAACGAACGAGGCGACGCATCCGTTCTTCATCTTGTCGAGCGTGCGGTGCCGGAACCGACTACCGGTGAGCTCCGCATCCGAATCATGGTTTCGGGCGTTAATCCCACCGACTGGAAAACGCGCCACGGTCTGTTCGGGGGCGACCCCGGATCGACCGAATTCGTGCCCAATCAAGACGGATCCGGCGTGGTCGACGCGGTAGGACCAGGAGTCAATGGTTTCTCAGTCGGTGACCGGGTGTGGATCGTGCTCGCCGCGCATGATCGTCCGTCGAGCGGAACCGCGCAGGAATTCACGGTAGTTCCGGTCGAGCGCGTGTTCCCGCTCCCCGATCGGGCGAGCTTCGACCTCGGCGCGAGCATCGGCGTTCCCGCGATCACCGCCCACCGAGCGCTCACGGTCGCCGAGGATGGTCCCACCCGCCTGCACCCCGGAGCATTCGACGGCACGACCGTTCTGGTTGCCGGTGGCGCCGGCGCCGTCGGCAACGCCGCCATCCAACTCGCGCGGTGGGCAGGAGCGACTGTGATCGCCACCGTGAGCAGCGCGGCAAAGGCGGCGTACGCTACCGCGGCGGGCGCACACCATGTCGTCAACTATCGGGATGTTGATGTCGCGTCGCAGCTCCGACGGTTGGCGCCTGCCGGAGTCGATCTGATCGTCGAAGTGGCGATCGACGCCAATCTCGGGCTCGACCTCGACGTGCTGCGGCCGAAAGGCACGATCTCAAGCTACGCGGCGAATGCCGATGGTGCGGTCACGCTGAACATCCGACAGAACATGGGGCTGAACACCCGGTACCAATTCGTGCTCCTGTACACCGTGGGATGGGACGTGATCGCGGCAGCAGCCACAGACATCAATGCGGCCATTGAAGACAGCGCACTCGTCGTCGGTGACAGTGCCGGACTCCCGCTGCACTACTTCACGCTCGAGCAGGCCGCGGACGCTCACCGGGCGGTCGAGTCCGGCGTCGTCGGTAAGGTGCTGATTCGCGTCGACGCCCGACCAGGACAGCAACAACGTGCGATAGCAACCAATGGTGGAGATGGGGGGAATTGAACCCCCGTCCACTGCTGTAATTCTGCGCCTTCTACGGGTGTAGCTTGTGCAAGCGTTCTACTCGGCTCTGACCTTTGCCACAAGCATCCAGGTCAACGAGCCCAGCCTGAGTTCAAGTCCCGCGAAGCCCTAAGACATAACTCCGCAGCAATCTCTCTAAATTATGCCGGAACCCGGGTAGAGAGCATTCCCGGACCGACAGACTTCTTTAGTGCGCTCGCTTAAGCAGCGAGGGCGAAGTCAGTGCGCTTTGAATTGGCACTTATTGTTTGCAGGTTGCGTTAACGAGATAACCCTGCATCCTCGACCCGCTTCTCGCAGTTTTGCAGGCAATGTCGAAACCGATCATCCCCATGCGTACTCCGTTTTTCGCCCGCCGAGGCGGACATAAGGAGCGGTCGCTATCGCACGCTGTTGAGTTGTCAAACGCTGGTCAATACTGACCCAGCCCTACAGTCTAGAACAGATCGTCCTCGCATGACAGGATGATGCAACTCAAAGGAGGCCCACGTGACCAACGAGACCGTCATCACCGTGCAGGGCGAATACACCGCGCGATATGCCCCGGAACGGGCCCTGGCCACCATCTCGATCGGTTTCGAAGGTCCCGATCGCGGTCCCGTCTTCGAACTGACAACGGATGTCGCGGACGGCGTCCGTGCGCGCATCGTCGAGTTGCACGATCCGGGAGCCGGACCGGTCACGTGGTGGGCTTCCGATTCGGTAAGGGTCTGGAGTTCGAAGCCGTGGAACAACGAAGGCAAGCAGCTTCCACCCGTTCACCACTCGACCATAGAGTTCCGGGTTCGCTTCAACGACTTCCCCGCGCTGGCTCGCTGGATCGAGGAGATCGCACTGGTTGACGGTGCGACAGTGGGCGGCATCGAGTGGGATCTCACCGACCCTCGCCGAACCGTTGTCACGGCGGAAGTTCGATCGCGAGCCGTCAAGGATGCAGTGTCGAAAGCCACGGTGTTCGCGCAAAGCATCGGGCTGGGCACCGTGCGTGCCATCGCCCTCGCTGATCCGGGCATGCTCGGCGACCAGGGAACGGCGTCCCCAGGCAACTACGACGAGCTGAACGCCGTGGTCGTCGGCCACAGCTCGGGTGGCGAGCTCTCCCTTAAGCCGGCAGATATCGAAGTCAGCGCGGCGGTTGACGCCCGCTTTCTCGCCTCCTGACTTCGAAGTTCGTCAGGCGGACTGGCGGAGCACAAGGGTATGGGTCATGGTGCGCTGCACCAGCGGCCCGTGCAGTGGGAGCGCACCGGACAACATGCCGTCGACAAGATCAAGCGCGTGGCGTGCCATTGCCCCGCGATCGATTTCGAGCGTACTGAGTTCGGGTGTAACGAGCTGCCCGATCTCCAGCCCGTCGATGCCAATCACCGCGCAATCGGCGGGTACCCGAACGCCGGCGTGGGCGAAGCTCTTCAGCGCGCCGACCGCCATCACGTCGTTGAAGACGAGCACGGCATCCATTTCTGCGTATTGCTCGTGGAGTCGCGTGGCCGCCGCGATACCGCCGAGGTGAGTGGTGTCCGCCCAGGCTTCAGATTGCGAACTCCATGCCAGCCCCTTTCGCTCGAGGTACGCGCGATAGAACAGCCGGCGCGGTGACGGATCGGGGAAGCAGTCGATCATTCCGATTCGGGTGCG
This sequence comes from Actinomycetota bacterium, assembly GCA_030840335.1. Lineage (GTDB taxonomy): Bacteria > Actinomycetota > Actinomycetes > Actinomycetales > Microbacteriaceae > Galbitalea. Next base: position 16,241 of record JAUZFR010000010.1, read on the forward strand.
TCCCGACGCCACGAAATGATCGAGAGCGGCTTCGACGCCCGGCGCGATGTCTATCGAGACGGAGGCCGCCTCCGGGTCGACCTGATCCGCATCCAGAACCACCGAGGGGATGCGGCGCGCGAGTTGATCGCTCGACCAGACATCCTCGGGAAAGTAGCCCACGAGGGCATCGACGCGCTGAGCCAGCGAGTGCAGGGTTTCGCGAACGTCGCCGTGCCCGTGGCTCGGCGGCGCTAGGTCGCAGAGCATGACGTTCCAGTCGCGGTCGGCAGCCAATCCGGATAGCGCGGATGCCAGCTCCGGGTAAAACGGATTGGTCAGGTCCTCGACGACAAACCCGATGACGACGGACTGCCCACCGACAAGACCCTGTGCGGCTCGGTTGGGACGGTAATTCAATCTCGTCGCAGCAGCAATGACCCGCGCTGCCGTTGAAGCGCTGACATCCGGCATATTGTTCAGCGCGCGTGTCACGGTCTGTCGCGAAACACCGGCCTCGTTCGCAACGTCCACGATGGTTACCGGCCGGTTTCGCCGGGGATCCCGAGGACTGGCCATGTGCTGAATCATAGTGTTAGAGTCGCAACCGTGAACGTTCACGGCAATGGCGCGGAAGAAGCAGGAAACACGAGATGACAGACCGGAATCTCCGGTGGGGAATCATCGGCCCGGGCACGATAGCCCGCCGATTCGCGGGTGAGCTCGACTCGAGCACGACGGGACGACTCGTCGCGGTCGGCAGCCGTTCTCTCGACCGCGCGCGGCAGTTCGTCGATGACATTGCGACAGCATCAGGCAAGCCGATCGCCGCGTTCGACTCCTACGAGGAGTTGCTGGCGAGCGATATCGATGCGGTCTACATCTCCACGGTGCACACCGAGCACGCGAGGCTCGTTGTCCTGGCCGCCGAGGCGGGCAAGCACATCATCTGCGAGAAGCCGCTCGCCGTAAATCATGCCGGCGTAATGGTCGCGGTCGAAGCCGCGCGGCAGGCTGGTGTCTACCTCGCCGAGGCTTACATGTACCGTTTCCACCCGCAGACGGCACGGCTCATCGAGCTGATTCGAGACGGCGCAATCGGCGATGTGCAGCACGTCGAGGCATCGTTCTCTTTCACTACCGCGCAGTCCGCCGATCACCGGTTGCGCGACCCGCAACAGGCTGGTGGCGGAATCCTGGATGTCGGTGGCTATCCGGTATCCATGTCCCGACTAATCGCTGGTGTCGCAACCGGTACGAACTTCGCCGAGCCCGTGTCGCTGACTGGCAGCGGCACGATTGGGACAACCGGCGTCGACGAATGGGCGACCGCGTCGCTGGTCTTCGCGTCCGGGATCACCGCACACCTGACATCCGGCGTCGGGCTCGACAGTGAGAACACCGTCGTCGTCTACGGATCGGCGGGTCGCATCACTCTGACGGATCCGTGGATGCCGGATCCTGCGGCGGATGCCACAATCCTGGTCTCCCACGTCGATCGCGACGACGAGGTCATTCGAATCCCCGCCGCGCACCAGTACGCGCTCGAGGCTGACGCGCTGGCCGTGAACTGGTCGATCGGGCAGTCACCCCAGATGTCCTGGGCTGACAGCCTCGGCAATGCGCGGGTACTCGACCAGTGGCGAGAGGCCGTCGGGCTCGTCTATCCATTTGAGCAGCAGACAGCGAACATTCCCCCGGTGAGTGGTCGTCGGCTCGCCGCCTCGAAGCACTCCACCATGCGCTACGGCGAGATCGCCGGCGTGGACAAGCGGATCTCGCGGCTCGTCATGGGCTGCGACAATCAGCGCACCCTTCCTCATGCCGCCGCGATGTTCGACGACTTCTTTGAGCGCGGTGGCACCACGTTCGACACCGCGTTCCAGTACGGCGGCGGCGTCATGGAACGAATGCTCGGCCGGTGGATAGACATGCGGGGAATCCGGGACGACGTCGTCGTCATCGGCAAGGGCGCCCACACGCCGTTCTGCGACCCGGTCTCGCTCACCCGTCAGCTGATCGAATCGCTGGACCGGCTGGGCACCGATCACGTCGATGTCTACCTGATGCACCGAGACAATCCGGACATCCCGGTGGGAGAATTCGTCGACGTGCTGGACGAGCACGCTCGCGCGGGTCGGATCCGAGCCTTCGGCGGATCCAACTGGAGCATTCCGAGATTCGAGGCGGCCCAGGAATACGCTCGCGCGAACGGCCGGCAGTCCTTTGCGGCGCTGAGCAACCACTTCGGGCTCGCTCGCGCACTGGATGTGCCCTGGGCGGGATGTGAACAGGTAACCGATCCCGAATCGCGCAACTGGCTCGAGCGCACGAACACGCCGCTGCTGCCGTGGTCATCCCAGGCGCGCGGCTTCTTCACCGGTCGGGCGAAACCGGATGATCTCTCCGATGCGGAACTCGTGCGGTGTTACTACAGCGACGACAACTTCGAACGACTGGCGCGAGCGCGAGCGCTTGGCGAAAAGCGCGGTGTTGCACCAACCGCGATCGCGCTGGCCTACGTGCTCGCCCAGTCGTTCCCCACGTTTGCCCTGATCGGCCCACGGAGCATCGAAGAAACTCGCACGTCGTTCGAGGGGCTGGGCGTAGAGCTCACGCCCGACGAGGTCAACTGGCTGGACCTGCGCTCGCCCTAACCTCCCTATCACCGAGTGCGGCGGGTTGTCGCGACCGCGCCGACCATTGCGCGTGCAGTCGTAACAACTCGCCGCACTCGGCGATGGGGTGCCGCTAGACCGCGTCGAGGATCGGTTCTTCTTCGCTGAAGTCCATGACTGGGGGCTTCTTCGTGAAAAAGCGGGTGAGCCAGAGCAGGTAGATGAGGCCGAGCGCAACCCAGATGCCGCCGATGATGAAGGCAAGCGTTGGGAGGCTCGTCCACAGCCAGACCGTGAGAGCGAACCCAACTGCGGGAGCGAGGATGAACTTGACGGTGGCCACGCCGCCACGTTCCTTCTTGTCGATCACGTATGTCTTGATCACGCTGAGGTTGACGAAAGAGAACGCAATGAGCGCGCCGAAGTTGATCATCTGGAATACCCAGTCCAGCGGGATGAACAGCGCAACCAGACCGAGCACGCCGACCACGATGATGGCCAGGTACGGAGTCTTGAACCGGGCGTGCAACACACCGAACACACGCTTCGGCAGCATGCCATCCCGACCCATCGAGAACAGGATGCGCGAGACGCTGACCTGCGACGTCATGGCCGCAGCGAAGCTTCCCGCGACGAAAGCGGCGGTGAACAGCCCGGCGAGAACCACACCGCCTGCTCGGTGCATCAGGTCGAGCGTCGGCGCATCCGCGCTGAGATGGGCGTAGTCGGGAAACACGAGTCCCGCGACCCACGCGCAGAGCGTGAAGATCACGCCGCCCGCGAGTGTCGTCAGCAGGATCGCACGCGGGATCGTCTTCTTCGGCTCGCGTGCCTCTTCTGACAGGGTGGACACCGCGTCGAAGCCGAGGAATGCGAGGGCGAGGATCGCCCCGCCGGCCGCCAGATGCGGCAGGTCAGCGCCCTTGCCGAAGAACGGGTCGAACAATCCGACCGTCTTCGGATTGCCCGACAGGTATCCGATGCTCGAGATCACGAAGATGACGACGAAAACGATTTGCGCGCCGACGAGCGCAAGGTTCACGTTCGTCACGATGTTGATGCCGATGTAGTTGAGAATCGTGACGAGCAGCACCGAAACCACCACCCACACCCAGAACGGAATAGCCGGCAACACTGCCGTCATGTACTGGCCGATGAGCACGTAGCTCAGGATGGGCAGAAGCAGGTAGTCGAGCAGCAGTGCCCAGCCGGTCATGAAACCGAGGTGGCTGCCGAATGACTTCTGCGTGTAGGTGTACGCCGATCCGGCCACGGGATACTCGCGCACCATATTCGCGTAGCTGTACGCGGTGAAGAGCATGGCAATCGTGGTCAGCACGTACGCGCCGGCGAGGTGGCCGGCGGCCGCCTGGGTCGCGTATCCGTAGCTCGTGAAAACGGCGAGCGGGAGCATGTAGGCAAGTCCGAAGATGAGCAGCTTCGAAGTGCCGAGACTGCGCTTGAGCCGCGCGCCGGTTGCGGGCGCCGTGGTGGTGGGTTGCGACAAGGTGGATCCTTCTCGTTTCGTGGCAGCGAAGTGCCGGGGGTAAAGGGCTGCGCTCACTCGGCCAGAACTGCCGGGAAAGGGCTTTCCGACAATGTACTCCAACCCCGAACTTTCCGGTAGCAATTCCGGTAAGCCCTTTCCCTCACCACGTCTAGCGCGCGGACCAGCCACCATCCATCGTGTAGCTCGCTCCAGTCACCATCGCGGCATCAGGCGACGCGAGCCAGGCGACCAGCGACGCGACTTCGTGCGGTTCGACCAGCCGCTTGATCGCGCTTTCGGTGAGCATGATCCGACTGACGACTTCGGATTCCGGGATGCCGTGTGCCGCCGCCTGGTCGGCGATTTGTCTCTCGACCAGCGGCGTGCGCACGTAGCCGGGGTTGACGCAGTTGCTCGTCACACCGTGCGGCCCGCCTTCGAGGGCTGTGACCTTGGAGACGCCCTCCAACCCGTGCTTCGCAGCGACATAGGCGACCTTGAACGGCGAGGCACGGAGGCCGTGCACCGACGAGATATTGACGATCCGCCCGAAGTGCCTCTCGTACATCTGCGGAAGCGCGGCCCTGATCAACAGGAACGGAGCTTCGAGCATCAAACGAAGGATGCCCCGGAAGTCGTCCGGATTGAAAGTCTCGATGGGCGCGATGTGCTGGATACCTGCGTTGTTGACGAGGATGTCCACGCCATCCAACGCGTCTGAGAGAACCGTGTCAGTCAGTGCGCCGGTGTCGAGCAGATCCACGACCCACGCGGAGCCGCCCACCTCGTGCGCAACGCGAGCCGCTTCATCCGCGTTCACATCGGCGACGACCACGTGTGCGCCGCGATCGGCCAGGGCATGGACCGCAGCTTCTCCGATCCCGCTCGCTCCGCCGGTCACGAGAGCTCGTCGTCCGGCCAGCGACTTGTGGTCGCCGATAGTGCTGTCGTTCGTCATGCGCCCAATTCCCGACTCCTCGACGTTGCGCGCGAGCGACCGGTCGCGATCGTCCGGCCTACTGAGTATTCACGCACAGATCGCCGAGTGCGGCCAGTTGTTGCGACTGCACCGCCCATTGCACGTGCTGTCGCGACAACTCGGCGCACTCGGCGATTACTACTCACCGAGGTGACGGTGCGTCCCCATCGCGCGGTCGGCTTCGCGCTTGTCCTGGCGTTCGCGCAGGGTCTGCCGCTTGTCGTATTCGCGCTTGCCTTTCGCAACCGCGAGTTCGACCTTCGCGCGGCCGTCAAGGAAGTAGAGGCTGAGCGGCACCAGCGTGTAGCCGCCCTCTTTCACCTTGTTGTGGATCTTCAGAATCTGTTGCTTGTGAAGCAGAAGCTTGCGCTTGCGGCGGGGCGGATGATTGTTCCAGGTGCCCTCGTTGTATTCGGGAATGTGCACCGCATCCAGCCAGGCCTCGCCGAATTCGACGAACGCGTAGCCGTCCACGAGGGATGCACGTCCAGCCCGCAGCGACTTCACCTCGGTACCTGTGAGGACCAGTCCGGCCTCATAGGTTTCTTCGATGGTGTAGTCGTGGCGGGCTTTGCGATTGGTGGCCACAACCTTCTGGCCACGTTCCCTTGGCACGATTCACTCCTGTTTAGGTCGCTCGACAGCGCGCCGGGCAGCCCATCAGCATATACCGAAGCTAGACCTTGAGGTAGCGGCTGATCGCCGCACCGGCAGAGAGCGATGCGAGCAGCGCGCCGAGCACGATAAGGATCGGGACGACGATCCACGCATCCGCTGGTCCAACCAGGGTCGTTGTTGCCCCCAGCGTCGTGCCCAGATACCCGCGCACGAAGAACTGCACGATCGCAACGATCGCGCCACCGGCAAGCACGGAGCCGATGAGCGCGGCGAAGACTCCCTCCAAAATGAAGGGCGTTTGTATGAACCGATTGGATGCGCCGACGAGCCTCATGATGCCGATCTCTCGCCGTCGACTAAACGCGCTAAGACGGATCGTGGTTGCGATCAGCAGCACAGCCGCAATGAGCATGAGCGCCGCAAGACCGATTGCTGTGTAGGAGGCGGCGTTCAGCACCGCGAAAATCTGGTCGAGGTAGCCGCGCTGGTCCTCGACATCCTGAACTCCGGCAAGGTTCTTGATGCTGTCGATCAGGATGGCGGCACGGTTCGGGTCCTTGAGGTTTACGCGGTAACTCTCGTTCAGCATCGACGGCGTGGTGAACCCGGCGAGCGGGCTGTCCGAGAACTGCGCCTTGAAATTCGTGTACGCCTCTTCGTGCGTTTCGAACTGGAACTTCTTGATGTAGGGCTTCAGTGTCGCCGACTGGAGTTGCGCCTTCACGGCGGCAATCTGGTCGGTGGTGGCTTCGGCCTGGGCGCAGTTGCCCCCTGTGTCGACATCCGTGCAGAAGTAAATGGCAACCTGAGCGCGGTCGTACCAGTACCCCTTCATCTGCCCGATCTGCATCTGCAGCAGGATCGCGGCGCCCACGAACGTCAGCGAGATGAAGGTGACCAGGATGACCGAAATCACCATGGCGATGTTGCGACGAAGCCCCTGACTGGCTTCGTTGAGAACCAGGCCGAGCCTCACTTCTGCACGTCTTCCGCGTTGGCCATTCCAAAGGATTGGATCGGAATGGTCGTCGTCTGGTATCCGCCCTCGCGCTCGTCGCGCACGATCTGGCCGCTGATGAGCTCGATCACGCGTCGCTGCATCTGATCGACGATGCCGGCGTCGTGTGTCGCCATCAGAACCGTAGTTCCGCCGAGGTTGATGCGCTCGAGCAGCGACATGATCCCCGAAGATGTCACCGGGTCGAGGTTTCCGGTCGGCTCGTCGGCGAGAAGGATGGCGGGCTTGTTGACGATCGCCCTCGCGATGGCCACTCGTTGCTGTTCACCGCCCGAGAGTTCGTGCGGGAAGCGAGCCGTCTTACCAGCGAGTCCGACCATCTTGAGGGTGTCCGGCACGGCCTCCTGGATGAAGCCCTTGCTCTTTCCGATGACCTGAAGCGTAAAGGCGACGTTGTCGAACACGGTCTTCTGCGGCAGCAGCCGGAAGTCCTGGAACACGACACCGAGATTGCGACGGAAGTACGGAACCTTGCGGCTCGGGAGTGTGTTGACGTGTTGGCCGAGAACATGAATCTCGCCCTTCGTCGGTTGCTCCTCCTTAAGGATGAGTCGCAGAAAGCTCGACTTGCCGGAGCCGGAAGCGCCGACAAGGAACACGAACTCGCCTTTGAGGATCTCGAGCGATACGCCGTTGAGTGCCGGGCGGGAGGTCCCCGGATACGACTTGGACACAGAATCAAACCGAATCATGACGTTCCCCACCCTAAGTAGGCATCCGACGCGGGCTCGCAGCGACGCGCCCGTTAGCCGCTTCTCTCAGCCAGCGCGGCTAGAGCGTGCCGGCGGCGGCATCCGTGCCGTCGAAATACTCTGCGGCCGCGATGACACAGAACCTGTTGCCCTCCGTGTCGGCGAGAACGACGAAGTCCGCGTCATCCGGATACAAGTCCCAGTTGACATCCGTCGCGCCCAGCCCGATCAGGCGCTCGACTTCCGCAGCCTGATCGAACGCATATAGGTCGAGATGGATGCGCGGATGTTCCTGCACTGGCGTCTCACTGAGCGCCAGTGAAATCCGTTGTCCGGTACCCGATTTCGATCTCAGGATGATCCAGGTGTCGTCACCGGGCGCGGTCGGCTCATAGTCGAGGGCGGCCATCCAAAATTTCGTCGCGCGGGCGACGTCGTTCACGCCCATCACGACCGATCCGAGAGTCAGCATGCTTCCATACTGCGCGCTCAGCCCACAGTTGGCAGAGGATCTTTCGGCCCAGGCGGATTGCGCACGAGCTCGATGGCCTGCGAGCTAGTCCTTATCGCGCTTGCGCCACTTGATGCCGGCGTTGATGAAGCCGTCGAGGTCGCCATCGAATACGTTGGACGGATTGTTGACCTCGTAGTCGGTGCGCAGGTCTTTGACCATTTGATATGGCGCGAGCACGTAGCTGCGCATCTGGTCACCCCAGCTGGCGGTGATGTTGCCAGCGAGTTCCTTCTTCTGGGCGGCTTCCTGCTCGCGCTGAAGGATGAGCAGCCTCGACTGCAGCACGCGCATGGCGGCCGCACGGTTCTGGATCTGGCTCTTCTCGTTCTGCATCGAAACGACAGTGCCGGTCGGGATGTGAGTCAGGCGAACCGCTGAGTCTGTCGTGTTGACGGACTGGCCGCCGGGGCCGCTCGAGCGGAACACATCGACTCTGATGTCGCTTTCCGGCACCTCGATCTCTCCGGCCGATTCGATCAGCGGGATCACTTCTACCGCCGCGAAACTGGTCTGGCGCTTGCCCGCAGAGTTGAACGGGCTCATCCGCACCAGGCGATGAGTGCCCGCTTCGACGCTCAGCGTTCCGAACGCGTAGGGGGCATCGATCTCGATCGTTGCCGACTTGATGCCCGCTTCTTCCGCATAGCTCGTGTCGAGCACGGTGGCCGAGTACTTGTGCTGCTCGGCCCAGCGCAGGTACATGCGCAGCAGCATGTCCGCGAAGTCGGATGCGTCCACCCCGCCGGCGCCCGCCCGGATCGTGATGATCGCCGGATGATCGTCGAACTCACCGTTGAGAAGCGTCTGCACCTCGAGTTCGCCCAGCAGTTTCTGGATGCTGGCGAGCTCCGTTTTCGATTCGGCCGCGGCATCCGCATCGGACTCGTCGTTGGCGAGTTCGACCATGACCTCGAGGTCGTCGAGCCGGGACTGGATGCTGTCGATTTTCGCCAACTCCGCCTGCCGATGGCTGAGGGTGCTGGTGATCTTCTGGGCCTTCTCGGTGTCGTCCCACAGGTCTGGCACGCCGGCCTGCTCACTGAGGTCGGCAATTTCGGCGGTCAGCCGCTCGACACCAACCACTGAGCGGATGTCCGCGAAAGTCGATCGGAGGGCAGCAATTTCTTCGCGAAGGTCGAGCTCATCCATGTCGGCCCCAGCCTACCCGAGCGCTCGAAGTCGCGAACTGGCCCGTCGAAATCCCATCGCCGGCCGAGCTGCTGCGCGTGTTAACCGCCCCCGCCGCGACGCGTAAACTTGATTAACGATGAGTACCGACGATCTCCCGTTCAAGTGGAGTTCAATCGCACTCCCCGCCTTTCTGCCCACCCTCCTCTTTTCGACCGGTGAGGGCGCGATCATCCCGATCATTCCGACTGTCGCGGACAGCCTCGGAGCCACACTCGCAATCGCGGGCCTCATCGCCGGACTGATCATGATCGGCGAACTCTTCGGCGATATTCCGAGCGGATGGCTGGTCAGTCGCGTCGGCGAGCGCCCGGCGATGATCGGTGCGTCGTTCGTGGCGGTGGGCGGACTCGCGATCGCGACTTTCGCATCCAATCCCTTCGTGCTCGGTGTCGGCATCTTCCTGGTCGGCCTCGCGACCGCGGTCTTCGCTCTCGCACGTCACGCGTTCATGACGAGTTTCGTGCCGTCGCGGTATCGCGCACGGGCGCTATCGACACTCGGCGGCACGTTCCGCCTTGGATACTTTGTCGGCCCCTTCATCGCGGCGGCTGTCATCGGGCTCACTGGGTCGACATCCGCCGTCTTTTGGATCGACATCGTCGGATGCTTCAGCGCTGCGATCGTGCTGCTGCTGCTCAAAGACCCGGCGGAGGCGCTCGACGCCGCCCGCGCAGTGCACGCCAAATCGGCCCAACTGGATGCGGGTCGCGAGTTCGTGGCGCAGGAATCACATGGACTGTTTCACACGATGTGGATCAACCGCGGTGTCCTGGTGAAGCTCGGTTCGGGCGCGGGGCTGATTGGTGGTGTTCGGGCAAGCCGCCAGGTGATCCTGCCGCTGTGGGCCGTGAGCATCGGGATCGGCGACACGAACACGGCGATCATCATCGGTATCGCCGGCGCGATCGACTTCGGCCTCTTCTACGCGAGCGGCCAGATCATGGATCGCTGGGGTCGCCTCGCGAGCGCTCTCCCGTCGATGACCGGGCTGGGCATTGGCCTGATCGTGCTGGCTCTGAGTCACAACCTGCCCGGCAATGCGGCGTGGTTCATTGGCGCGGCAATGTTCCTGTCGCTGGCGAACGGCATCGGCAGCGGCATCCTGATGACGCTCGGTGCGGACCTCGCCGACAAGCAGAATCCTGCGCCGTTCCTCGGTGCCTGGCGGTTTACTGGCGATCTGGGTGGTGCTGCCGCACCGCTGATTGTCTCGATTCTCACGGCGGTCGCGTCAATCGCGGTCGCGACAGGGGTCATGGGCCTGCTGGGGCTCCTTGGCGCAGGCATCCTGCTGCGCTATGTGCCGCGCTACGTCCCGCACAC
>JAUZFR010000134.1 GCA_030840335.1 Actinomycetota bacterium
AAACCCGCGAGCGGCTCCGACGCTTGTGGACGCTCGATCGCGACGATGTCGTCGCCGAAATCAACGCGATGCTGCGGGAAGCGAACGCTCTTACTCAACTCGTTCGTCACGACGGACTCGACTGGCACCCGCACGCTACCCCACCCGACGCGCCCCTCGCCGAGCGCATCCGGGTCGAGGTCGCCCTCGCGCTCGCGGACGTCGTTCGCACCGACACCACCGATCGACTTCGAGTCTGCGAAGCCGATGACTGCGACGGGCTGCTCATCGATCTCTCGCGCAACGGGTCGAAGCGGTTTTGCAGCGTGAGATGCGGCAACCGGATGAACATGGTCGCCTACCGCGAGCGGCAATCGGCCGGCCAGGCGTAACCGTCACCGAGTTGCATCCCCGCGCGACCCAAATTCCCGCGCGAGTTGACGCCAATGGCTGTCACGGCCGCGCGATAACAGCCATTTGCGTCAAGTCGGCTGAGACCGGCGTCACTACTCAGAGCTGTTAGGCAGTCTCGGTGATCGTGGCAGCGAGGCTCTCGAGTACAGCGCGAACCCGACGTTCGACGACGTGGAGCTGGTGAAGGTCGGCGACGGTCGCAATACGGTCGTTGACTTCGACGACGAAGTACGCACCGGTCGACCCGGATCGCTTCGAGGTCGAAATCTCGAGGCGTGACGCGAAGGCCTTTCCGCGATTGCTGCTTGAGATGAACTCGATTGCCGCGGTGCTGATTGACGCGATATACAACTGGCCGAAGATCGGCGAGTCAACGCCGACGGGCAGGTCCATGCCGACTCGAAATGCTTCTGCGACCTCGATTGCCGATCGCTTCGTCGTGAACTCGATGCGCTGGTCGTACTCTGCCTTTGCCGCGCGACCGAGTGCATCGGTCCGTCGCGCGGTAACGAGAGTCACGGGCATCCTAAGTTCGAGCTAAGTTCGCTTCAGTACACGCCCGAATCACGGATGCGAACAGTCCCCACTTGTGGTGTCCCGCATGAGTTGCTGAACCTGCGCTAGATGGCGCCGCTTTCGGGTCCGAACATCTCGCCCGGCCCTAGGTCCGGCGCCTGGCTGAGGAGGGTGTGGCCCCATTTCTCCTCGAGCAGACGCTCGAGCGTCGCGCCAAGCTTGTACAGGCGATCATCCGCACGAGCCGGTGCCATCAACTGGATGCCGACCGGGAGACCATCCTCGGGGGCGAGTCCCATGGGCAGGCCCATACCCGGGATGCCGGCCAGGTTCGCCGGGATCGTGGTCACATCGTTGAGGTACATGGCCAGAGGATCTTCGAGCTTCTCTCCCAGTTTGAACGCCGTCGTTGGCGCGGCAGGGCTCACGAGCACATCGGCCTGCGAGAACGCGGCTGCGAAATCACGCTGGATGAGCGTGCGTACCTTCTGAGCGCTGCCGTAGTACGCGTCGTAGTAGCCGGCACTCAGCGCATACGTGCCGAGGATGACGCGACGCTTCACCTCTGCACCAAAGCCTGCTTCGCGGGTGGCGGCCATCACGTCCTCGACCGTCCCTCCCCCCACAGGGTTCACACGCAGACCGAATCGCACAGAATCGAACTTCGCCAGGTTGCTGGATGCCTCCGCCGGAAGGATCAGATAGTACGCAGCAACCGCGTATTCAAAGTTAGGAGCACTCACTTCGACGATTTCCGCGCCAGCACCCTCGAGTAGAGCGAGCGCCTCGTGGAACCGCTGGCTGACCCCGGCCTGGAAGCCGGGTGCATCAAGCTCTTTGACAACACCAATGCGCAGCCCCTTCAGGGACTCCTGGCGAGCGCCCGCACGCGCGGCCTCGGCGAACGATGGCCATTCGTCTTTCAGGCTCGTGGAATCCCGGGGGTCCCAGCCACCGATCACGTCGTGCACCAGTGCCGCATCCAGCACCGTGCGGCTCACGGGTCCGACCTGGTCGAGCGAGCTTGCGAGGGCGATGGCTCCGTAGCGGGACACTCCACCGTACGTCGGCTTCATTCCCACGCTGCCGGTGACTGCGGCGGGCTGACGGATCGATCCGCCGGTGTCGGAACCGAGCGCGATCGGTGCCTCGAATGCGGCTACGGCTGCCGCCGAGCCGCCGCCCGAGCCGCCGGGGATGCGATCCAGATCCCACGGGTTGTGGGTGGGGCCGAATGCAGAGTGCTCCGTCGACGAGCCCATGGCGAATTCATCCATGTTCGTCTTGCCGAGCGGCACGAGTCCGGCAGCGCGCAAGCGAGCGACGACGGTCGCGTCGTAGGGCGGAACCCAGCCTTCGAGAATTCGCGAGCCCGCAGTCGACGGCATTCCGATCGTGCAGAGCACGTCTTTGATCGCGATGGGAACGCCAGCCAGTTCGCCGAGCTTGTCGCCGCCCGCACGCTGCTTGTCGATTGCTGCGGCCGTGTCGAGCGCCTGCTCGTTGATGTGCAGGAAGGCATGCACATCGGTGTCGACCGCGGCAATGCGGTCGAGATGAGCCTGAGTGACTTCGACAGAGGAGACCTCCCCTGCGGCGAGCTTCCGGCCGAGATCGGCTGCGGTCAGAGTGGTGAGGGTGGTGAGAGACATTACTGTTCCTCCCCGAGAATGGCCGTCACGCGGAAGCGACTGCCGTCGTGATCGGGCGCTCCGGCAAGCGCCTGTGCGGTCGTGAGGGTCTCGCCCGGAACATCTGCCCGAAAGACGTTCGTCAGGAGGATCGGGTGGCTGGTTCCGGGAACGTCGGGCGTCGCGACCTCGCTCACCTTGTCAATGCTCGCGAGAATCACTCCCAACTCGCCGGTGAGCTTTTCGATCTCGTCGTCGGTCAGGGCGATACGCGAGAGCCCCGCGAGGTGGCGGACCACGTCTGGCGTGATCCCGTTGACGTGGTCAACGCTGGTCCGATCGACGGACTCAGGACGAGATTCAGACATGCAGCTCCGAGACGATGGGGATGGGGAACCCGTCAATTCTACGGTGCGGCGGAGGAGCCCCGCGAAGACGTGAGAGAGCCCACGACCGGGCACCCCTGTGCAACGTCGATGTGCAGTGGCAGAGTTGCATCAGGAGGCCGCAATGCGCGCACCGTCAGCGTTGACTGTGGGCTTCATTGCGGCCGTTTCCGCCTCCATCCTGCTCGCGGGGTGCGCCTCCCGGGGCAACTCGACGCCCGATCCGCGGCTGGACGGGCAGTGGCAGCTGGCGTCCGCATCCGACGACAATGGCACGCTCGAGCTCGGCGACGCGCGCGTCACGCTAACGATCGGTGACGACCGTCACACCGGCGGGCTGTCTCCATGCACCGAGTACACGGCCAGCATTACGGGCTCCGCCGGCGTCGTGTTCGTTCGGGCGTCCAGCGACGGCGTGAGCGCCTGCCCCGACCGTGCCCTCGGCGCGCTCGAAGTGCGCTACATCGATGTGCTCAACGCCACGCATTTCGCGGTCATCGGTACCAACTCCCTTGTTCTGAGTTCGGCGCACGGGACGCTCAGTTACGTGAAGGGAACCAATCCGAAACCCGCACCGCTCGAGAGCACGACCTGGGTTCTCGAGTCACTCTCGAGCTCTCGGGTCAATGGCCTGACCTGGTTTGTGCCCGACGCGGTTTCGGTGCGATTCTCCAAACAGAACAACTTTCTCCTCACTGGCGCCTGCTCCACCATTTCGGCCGTCTACTCGTCGGCCGACCGCCGCATTTCCGTCACCGCGCTCAGCGAAGACATCGGAGACGGTGGGTCCTGCAACGAGGCCAATGCCGCGGTCGGACAGCAGATCAGCCATCTCCTCGGCGGCGCGTTCACCCTCGACATCGATGGCAACGCGCTCTTTGTGACCAGCGTCGATACCGGTGAAAGCGCCGTATTCCGGGCGAGGACGAGCTGATATGCGTCGGTTGCGGAGAATGCGGATGCTCGCCGTTGCGATCGGCAGCGTCATCCTGCTCGCGGGATGCGCGGGCGAGCCAGACCGCCCGACAACCCCCGATCCTCGGCTGTTCGGCGGCTGGCAGTTGAAATCCGGCACCGACGCGCAGGGTCCGATGCAGCTCGCCCCGAGCACCATCAGCCTGACGATTGCCGCGAGCACCGCCGCCCACGGACGCGGCGCCTGCAACAACTACAGCGCACGAATCGTCGGCTCGCTCGGCGCGATCTTCGTCGCGCGAGCGAATATGAGTTCGTTCGCCGAATGCACAGTCCCTACGTTCAACGCCCTGGATTTCCGATACCTCGATGACCTCATTGCGGTACGGTTCGCGGCCGTTAACGACAACACCCTCACCCTGAGTTCAAAGTTCGCCACCCTCATCTACCAGCGCGCGCCCGACATCCCCACGGAAAGCATCGTGAATACCGTCTGGATTGCTCAATCGCTCAGTGCGCTGGGGCTCAACACGGCATTCGAGCAGCATCCATACAACGTGACCCTGTTACTGGCCCGGAGCGGTCGATTCCTGGTCAGCACTGCGTGTCCGGCGATCACCGGAAACTGGACCGTCGACGCGGGCGAGATCGTCTTCTCCGACGCGAGCGGGCTGAACTCACCCTGCTCCGACATCGATGCAGGTCATCGCATCGAGGTTTACGAAGTACTCGGCAGTGGCTTCCAGGTCAACCAGCAAGACCACACCCTCTTCGTCGCCAATCCGCGAGCGAGCAAGTCGCTCCTGTTCGTCGGCTGAGGCGCACAACGAAACAGGCTTGCCGTTCGTCTCAGTAATTAAAGGACCACCGGTCGCCAAAGACAACGAATGGCTACCCACGAGCGAGAGGCACGATGATGCGCCGCAGCACACGATCCGGCAGCCTGCTCGTCGCGGCAATGTCGATTGGGCTCGCGCTTGCGGGTTGCGCACCCTCGCACATGGGTGTTGGGCCAGGCGGCGGCTCAGGCGGGAGCGGCAACGGGAACAGCGGCGGTTCGACGAGTCCGGCCCGAATAACCGGCAACTGGATCCTTGAATCGGCGGCCGACCACAAAGGCGGCATGAACCTTGAAGGCTCGACGGTCACGCTGAAAATCAATGGCAGAGACTCCAGCGGGCAGGGCCCATGCAACGCATACGGCGCAACGGTCTTCGGAAAGACGCCCGCACGAGGTGCTCTCACCTTCACCGGACCGGTCACGATCACCGTCGGCATACACACTGAGATGGCGTGCGCTCGGCAGACACTCAATGAGCTGGAGACCCGCTATTTCGCCGCACTCGATGACGTCACGAGTGCTTCACTAGTCGGCGACGAGCTTGTTTTGCTCGGCCCGGGCGTCGAACTCGATTTCGGCAAGGTCAGATAGTCCTGCCCAGATAGCCCTGCGCAAGGGTGCGACATTCTGCGAGAGTTAACGCCATCCACGGCAGGAGGTGCGCGATGCGGATCACCGCAAGGCTCGTCGCCTGCGCACTTGCTCTCGTCATCGGCTTGATGGCCGGTGGATGCGCCGATCCCGCCGACCAAGGCGGCCCGGATCCACAATTGCGCGGCCAGTGGGAGCTCACGAACGCCACGGATTCCGGCGGAACGTTCGACCTCTCCAACCAGCACATCACGCTGACGATCGAAGGCGACACCTCGACGACCGGTCGCTCCGCGTGCAGTGACTACCGGGCGCAACTGTTTGGAACGGTCAACTCGCTCTGGGTTCGAACCGAGCTCCCCAAACGCATCGACTGTGGAAGCCAGATCCAACAGACACTCGAGCAGCGCTATATCGCCGCGCTGCAGGGCGTGCGGTCGGCCAGCGTCAGAGGCGGGGTGCTCGAGCTGACCGCTCCGAGCATCCACCTGCGATTCGCGAAAGCGTTGGCTCGGCCGGTCGAGCTGCTGGTCGGCCACACGTGGACCCTGAGCAGCATGTCCGCGGTCAGCTTCTTTGAGGCGCGCATCGGCGGCCAGAATCCCGCCAACGATTTCATGTTGAACGCGACCGTGATGTTCAGCCAGCAGGGCGCGATCAGGGGGAAAACAGGATGCCGTGCCTTCAGCGGTCACGTCATCCAGAACGCCGGCGAGATGCTGGTCGAGGACCTCGTCAAGACCGAGCCGGTGGCGTGTGACTCCAGCGATGCTGCGGTCGACGAGAACGTGTTCCGCGTTCTCGGTACAGCGTTCACGTTTCAGCCGGGCGCCGACAATCTCACCCTCGTGAGCAGTCGCGTGGGTATCGCGCTGTTCTTCGTTGAGACGAGCTGAGCCGCTGCGACTACGGTCTAGCGATCGACGAGCGCACCCTCGTCGATGCCGATGAGTGCCATGTTTCGCATTGACTCCGTGCCGTGGCCGAAGTACTCGTTGTGGCCGAACGACGGTGCAAGGGATTCACCTGTGATGGGATCGGTCTCTCCCGCAACGGACATCGACTTCGCGCCGTAGCTCGGCGACGACGGGTCGCTGCCAAACCAGGCGCTGTTCGGCACCGGGTCCCAGGCTGCCGCGCCGACCCACACGTTCGCGTTGCGCACATGCAGGTCGCGCACGGACTGCGCCGCACTGCCCGGCGATCCGACCAGCGCGAGTGCGTCGACGCTGAAGTCGTACTCGGTGAGCGCCATTAGCGCAGCCGTCGAACCGTAGCTGTGGGCAACGATCGTCGTGTAAGGCTCATTGCCCGCCCGGTCCACCTGCATGCCTTCGACGGCACGGGCAAGCGCGTCCCGGCCCTGATAGGCCAGATCGAGAGAGCCGATGTTCGTGAGGTCGGGCGTCTGGTAGCCCATCCAGGCGACGACCGCGACGGTCTTGTGGGCGTTCGGTCCGCCAATTCGGTCGAGCCACTTCGTCTGCAACGTGTAGAGGTCGGACGCGTCATTCGCCCAGTCGTCGATCTGTCCGTCGACCTTGAAGAACATCCCCGGAACGATGTAGGTCACGTAATCCGCCGTCGCGAGGTCTCCGACGACGATGGCCGCCTTACCCTGACCGGTCGGGTCGACCGAGAGCAACGATCTCGCCGGCTGGCCGTTCGGGGTGTTGAGGGCGCTCTGCACCTCGCCAAGCATGTGGAGCTGGTGCTGGGCATCCTCGGCGAGTGCACGACCGCTCACGGTCTGGACGTCGGCGGTCAGAGACTGGATCGACGCCGTCATCCAGGCACGCCCGGCCCGATCGCGGACTGCGGTCGGAACGCCGTCCAGGTTGGCGACGAGCCGGGGAGCAGACGCCACCAATGCATCCTGCTGCGCCGCGTCGATGGAGTTCCAGACATTACTCACTTCGACGGCCGTCGGCGGCGAAGTGAGGAACCGCGACACCGCGTTCGGATGCGAAGAGACAAACGAAGCGATTCGATCCTGGGGGAAAGCAGAAAGGGCTTGGAGGAACGGCGCGCCACTGAGGGTGGCCAATTCGGCATTCGTCACAGTGGTAACGGCGAACGTCGAGATCGGCACCGAGTTGCCGGCGCTGGCCGGTTCGGTCAGGGTGCCGTAGCCGGCCAAACCCGTAATGGTCCTGTCGACCGGCCGTAATGGGGGCAGCGCGGACTGGGGTGAAGCTGCAAGAGTAAGGATGATCGCAGTATTTTCGTGCGCGATTGAGGCCTCGGCCGCGGGTCCCAGTGCCGCCGAGGTGATTAGAAGCGCTGCGACGTCAAACAGCAATTCGGGTTGTTCCCCTCGTTCACACGAATGAGCCCGCTTTCCCAGGCGGCGCATTCACGCAAACCCCATAATAGGGGGCATACCGGTCGGTGCGGTATGTCGACTGTAAACTCCGTGTTTCCATTCCCTGACGTTTGGGTGAGCGCTTACCGACGCCCGGACGAATCGGCGGTCGGAAACCGCCCACGCGCTAGTCGTCGAGCGCCGTGGGTCCACCCTCCAGGAGTCGCCGGAACTGGTCTGCGTCGATGATGCGGAGTCCCAGCGCTTCGGCCTTGCCAAGCTTCGAGCCTGCACCCGGGCCCGCGGCGACGAAGTCGGTCTTCTTGCTGACGCTTGATGCTGCTTTTCCTCCCGCGGCGATAATCGCCTCGATCGCGCCTTCTCGGCTGTACCCCTCGAGGCTGCCCGTGGCGACCACCGTCAGGCCGGCAAGTGGGCCGTCTGCTCCCCCGGCCGCGCCGGGTCCCGGGTGACCGGGCGTCGTAAACTGCACCCCCGCATCCGCCCAGCGCCGGATGATCTCCTCGTGCCAGTCGACGGCGAACCAGTCGATCAGCGCGTCTGCGATGATGCCACCGACACCCTCGACTGCTGCGAGTTCTTCCCTGGCAGCTGCGCGAATCGCGTCCAGCGACCCGAAGTAGTCGGCGAGCGCCCGAGCGGCCACCGGCCCGACGTGCCGGATGCTCAGCGCAACCAGAATGCGCCAGAGCGGGCTCGTCTTCGCCTTCTCGAGGTTGGCGATGAGGTTGGTCGCGTTGCTCGAGGGAACGTATTCCTCGTCGCCGGCAAAGGTCGCTGCGTCGGGGTCGAACGCGCCATCCTTCTTTTGTCGCTTGCGCTTGAACGGGGTTTCGCGCTTGGGCTCGCCAGTGTCATCCAGCTTCTGCATGCCGGTTTCATTGTCGCGAACGATGACCGCGACAGGGAAGATCTTCTCGACCGTGAGGTCAAAGAGACCAGCTTCGGAACGCAGCGGCGGCTCTGCCGGGGAATACGGCTGGGTGAGCGCCGCGGCCGTCACCTCCCCGAGAACCTCGATGTCGAGGGCGCCACGGCTGCCGACGTGCTCAACTCGACCGCGAACCTGGGCGGGACACGCTTTCGCGTTCGGGCACCGCAGGTCAACGTCACCTTCTTTCGCGGGCGCCAGCAGGGTGCCGCACTCCGGGCACAGCGTCGGCATCACGAACTCTCGTTCGGTGCCGTCGCGCAGTTCGATCACGGGGCCGAGAACCTCGGGGATCACGTCGCCCGCTTTGCGCAGCACCACCGTGTCGCCGATCAGCACGCCTTTGGCTTTCACGACATCCTGGTTGTGCAGCGTCGCCTGCCGAACAGTCGACCCGGCGACCCGCACCGGTTCCATGACCGCAAACGGGGTTGCGCGTCCGGTACGACCGACGCTGACGACGATGTCGAGCAGCTTCGTGTTGACTTGCTCCGGCGGGTACTTGTACGCGATCGCCCAGCGCGGGGCACGGCTGGTCGCACCCAGCTCATCGTGCAGCGCGAGCTCATCGACCTTGATGACGATGCCGTCGATTTCGTGTTCGACGCTGTCGCGGTGCTCACCGTAGTACTGGATGAAGTCAGCAGCCTCGGCCGCTTTCGGCACGACGCGGAAGTGCGTGCTGGTCGGGAGCCCCCACAGTTTCAGCAACTCGTATGTCTTGGACTGGCTGTCAACCGGCGGATGCGCCCAGGCTCCGATGCCGTGCACGAGCATGCTGAGCCCGCGCAGGCGTCGATCCATTCGCACGATCGCCGCATCCGACTTGTTTTCGCGCACCTGCCGCAAACTGCCGGATGCCGCGTTGCGGGGGTTCGCAAAGATGCGTTCGCCCTCTGCCGCCTGCTCCGCGTTCAACTTGCGGAACGTCTCGACCTCGAAGTACACCTCACCGCGCACCTCGACGAGCGGCGGATGCCCGGTGCCCGCGAGCGTGCGCGGGATGCCCGGCACGTACGCGATGTTGTCGGTCACATCTTCGCCGACAACGCCGTCGCCACGGGTGGCCGCACTCACGAGGACGCCGTTCTCATAGCGGAGGTTGATCGCGAGGCCATCGATCTTGAGCTCGCAGAGGTAGTCGACCTTGCGGTCGGAATCACGCTCGACCTTGGCGGCCCATGCAAGAAATTCGTCGATTGAGAAGACGTTGTCGAGGCTCAACATGCGCTCAGCGTGGGTGATCGGAGCAAACAGGGTGGTCTCGGCGCGGCCGCCAACGGTCTGGGTCGGGCTGTCCTGGCTCTGTAGTTCGGGAAAGAGTCGCTCCAGTTCTTCGAGCCGGTGGATCATGCGGTCGTATTCCTCATCGGAGGCGAGCGCCGCATCTTTCTCGTAGTACGCGTCGCGCAACTCGAGGATGCGCGTCGTCAGCTGGTCGGCTTCACCTTTGGCAACATCCAGCTCGCCGATCGTATATATCTCCGCCACCCTGTCAGCCTATGGCCGACCACAGACACCTCGGCGGGAATCCGCGACCGAAAATGGGGAGGGCGCGCGTGCGAATTTCTAATACGCCACAACCCCTATGCCGGGGCCACCGGGCGGTGCTAAGTTGCCGCTATCAACAGCGGCCACTCGCGTCTGGGTCTACCCGCTCGGGAACGCCTCGCGGCGCCCCGCAGGCCCAGACGCTGAGGCCCGTTGAGTCGGGTATCGCGAGGCTTACGCGACAGCCGCGGGCATGGCCACAGCGCTGACCGTGCGGTCGATCGTGCATTGGCCCAGAACGCGAGTGCCGACGTAGATCACCGCTGACTGTCCAGGGGAGACGCCATTGATCGGATCGCGCGGCGTAATGACGAGTTCGCCGTCCCTCACCACGGCGGTGGCGGGCACTGGATCGGCGTGAGCACGGATCTGCACGTCACAGTCGAATGGCTCGTGCGCGTTCGCCGGCGCGAGACCCGCCCAACTGATCTTCGATCCAGCCAGCTCTGACAGATCAAGGGCTTCGCGCGGTCCCACGACGACGGTGTTGTCTTTCGGACGGATCTCCAGCACGAAGCGGGGCTTGCCATCATCCGTCGGGAAGCCCACGTTGAGACCCTTGCGCTGTCCGATGGTGAACGCGAGTGCACCCTCGTGCCGGCCGACGACCGAGCCGTCCCGCTCGAGGATGTCGCCGGTCTCGGCGCCGACCCGATCGGCAAGCCAGCCCCGGGTGTCGCCGTCGGGAATGAAACAGATGTCGTGGCTGTCCGGCTTGTTTGCGACGCTGAAGCCACGTGCCGCAGCCTCAGCTCGAACTTCTGCCTTCGAGGGAGTGGCCCCAAGCGGGAACATACTGTGGGCGAGCTGATCAGCGGTGAGTACCCCGAGAACGTAAGACTGGTCCTTTGCCCAGTCGGATGCCCGGTGCAACTCCCGGTTTCCGTGGGCGTCGGTGAGGATTGTCGCGTAGTGCCCGGTTGCAACCGCGTCGAATCCGAGTGCGAGTGCCTTTTCGAGCAGGGCCGCGAACTTGATTCGTTCGTTGCAGCGCATGCACGGGTTCGGGGTGCGCCCGGCTGAGTACTCGGCGATGAAATCGTCGACAACGTCGAGCTTGAAGCGCTCGGAGAAGTCCCACACGTAGTACGGAATGCCGATGATATTGGCGGCGCGCTGGGCATCCATCGAGTCTTCGATCGTGCAGCAGCCCCGTGATCCGGTGCGCAGCGTGCCCGGCATCCGGCTGAGGGCAAGATGCACTCCGACCACGTCGTGGCCAGCGTCGACAGCGCGCGCGGCGGCCACGGCGGAGTCCACTCCACCACTCATCGCTGCCAAAACCTTCATGCCTCCAGTCTAAAGGCGAGCGTTCGGCCGTCCCGCGAGCCTGAGTGTCGGTGGCGCACCGGCACTGGCAGAATGGTGCGCGAATAAGTCCGCAGTGTGATACTAAAGTCCTGATACGGCAGCGTGTCCGGTCGATGAGGGGGTGCGGTGTCCAAACGGCGGCAGAGCACTGCGACCACGAGCACACTCGCTCGGGTCAATCAGACGGCCATTCTCGAAGCTCTGCGCAGCAGCGGGGCACTGTCGCGCCAGCAAATCGGCACTGTCACCGGACTCAGCCCGGCGACAGTGAACCGGCTCACTGCGGCGCTCATCGACGACGGCGTCGTCGAGCAGGCCGGCCAGGAGCCTTCGACCGGCGGGCGACCATCCATTCTTCTGCGGTATTCCGGCGGGTCCAGGCTGGTGGCGGCGATGAAAGTGCACGCCGACCGCGCCTCCGGCGTTCGGGTCGACTTCGACGGCAATATCGTCTTCCGGCGAGATGCGGTCTTCGCACCGACGCCGATCCCGGCGGACCGGTCCGCCGAGGCGGCTGCGCGCGACCAGAAAGAGCAACTGGGGCTCATCCTTGAGCTGTTCGACCAGCTCCTTGCGACTGCGACCAGCATGGGGGCGCCGTGCCTCGCTGTCGGAGTCGCCGTGCCCGGCGTCGTGCAGTTTCCCGAGGGATCCGTCGGTCGGATGCCCGAATTCGGCTGGAACGACGTGCCGCTCGGACGGCTCCTGCGCGAACGGTCGGAGGTGCCGATCGTGGTGGAGAACGACGCTAACGCTCTCGCCTTCGGCGAGCTGCATCGAGGCGCGGGCAAAGGCCTGTCGAGCCTGGTCGCGCTGTTCCTCGACCGTGGTTTCGGCGCGGGGATCATCACCAACGGCGAACTGCATCGCGGAGCTCGCGCGGAAGCGGGCGAAGTCGGATACCTCCTGATGGACAGGGCGGCACTGAACCGTTCGTACAACGAATACGGCGACCTCGAAGATCGGATCGGATCCGTTGCGCTGACCAGGCAGGCACTCGAGCGCGGCATACCGATCCCAGAGAAGGGCGTTGTGACGGCCGAGGACATCTTCGCGCTGGCGAACGATGGCAACGAAGCTGCCCGGGAGATCGCTGACGAGATCCTCGACATGGTGTCTATCGCAATCGCAGCACTCGTGATCGTGCTGGACCCAGAACTCGTGGTCGTCGGGAGCAGCTTTCTCGGGAGCGCCGAGACCGCGATCCCCGCCATCCAGCGACGACTCACCGGGCGCATCATCCGTGTTCCCCGGGTCGAGGCCGCGACGTTCCGAGAGGATGCCGTGCTGCTCGGCGCGGCGGAACTGGCTGCCACCGAGGTCAACGACTTCGCCTACCTCGCGTACTGACCAACCTCAGCCGACGATTGCGCATCGGCGAACCGATTGCGGCCGGTCGCCGACCCGCAAACGGTTCGTCCGGCAGCAATCGCCCCCGTGCAGGCCGCTGTAACACAACCTTTACAAACGAATCGCGGACGACTCTTGACACTCCTCCGAGTGCGCGCATAGGGTGACTTTTACTTCTTATCACTCCGATAAGAAAGAAGTCCGGTAAGGGCTTACCTACACTCCACCCCCAGGAGCGCGAGTGATCGTCGGCATCGACCTCGGTGGCACCAAGACGCGAATCGTCGCGGAGTCCGACGGTGACACCGTGCTCGACACCGTCGTGCCGACGAACAGTTGGCAGCGCGGTGAGCTGCTCGACGACGACACGAATGGCGACCGGCTGCTCGCCCTGTTCGCACACCTCGAGGGCGCGGCCACCGCATCCGTCGCCATTGGCGCGCACGGGCTCGACAGTGACTGGCAGACCCGCGAATTCAACGCTCGGATGGTCGCCCGCCATGGTGGGCGCGTGCTTGCCGTTAACGACGTCGAACTAGTCGCGCCAGCGGCCGGCCTCGAGCGTGCGATCGCCGTCATCGTCGGAACCGGTTCCAAAATCGTCGGCCACGACGAATCCGGCGCGGTGGTGTCGGCGGGCGGCCACGGCTTCCTGCTGAGCGACCCGGGCAGCGCCGCATCCCTCGCCCGGGACGCCGTTCGCGCCGTTCTCGATGCCCACGACGATGGCGACGAGCCGGATGTTCTCGGCCGCGATCTCATGGCCTACTTCGAGGTCGGCGATGTCGTCGACCTCTCCTACGCGTTCACCGCTGATGCCCGCATGTCCAGCTGGGCCGCACTCGGCCCGCTGGTGTTCGACTCAGCGGAGGCGGGAAGCCAGATCGCGACATCCGTCATCGACGAATCCGCTCGTCTTCTCGCTCGTGACGTGGGCCGCGTGCACGCCCGCGGCGCGATCGGAACCAATGTGATTTGCGCTGGTGGTGTCATCACCAACCAGCCCAGCCTGTATCGGGCGCTCACCCGACACATCGACAATCTCGGACTCGGACTGACGGTGGACCTGCTCACCGTCGCGCCGGTTCTCGGGGCGGTCGCACTTGCAAGAAAACTGCACAACCTCAGCACCGCCCAACCGATCTAGTGGAGGACCACATGAAGTTCAACAGCACACGGGTTCGTCGAACGATAGGGGCCATCGGCATCGTCGCCGCTGCGGCCCTCGTCGTCTCGGGATGCAGCGTCACGGGCGCGAGCACTGCGAGCGGCGAGAAAGGCAGCGGCACCGGAACAATCAATGCCCTGTTCATGAAGCAGGCCGGATATTCCGAAGCAAACATCGACGAGATGATCACCAAGTTCGAGGCGGCTAACCCCAAGATCAAGGTCAAGCCGACGTTCGTCGCGTACGAGGCACTGCACGACAAGATCGTCACGTCAGCACCCGCGGGCACCTACGACGTCGTGCACATGGATGTCATCTGGCCGGCCGAATTCGCCTCAAAGGGTCTCATCACCAACGTGACCAAGGACTTCCCGGCGAGCTGGAAGACCAAGATGCTCGGTGGCGCGCTGAGCTCAGCGGAGTACAAGGGCCAGTACTACGGCGTGCCGTGGGGCCCGTCGACGAAGCTCTTCTTCTTCAACAAGACCATGCTCGCCAAGGTGGGCGCGACCGCCGACGACGTGAAGACCTGGGCCGGCGTACTCACGGTCGCGAAGAAGCTGAAGGCCGCCGGAGTCGTCAAGTACCCACTCTCGTGGAGCTGGAACCAGGCCGAGGCACTCATCTGTGACTACGCGGTCATGCTCGGTTCGTTCGGTGGGTCGTTCACCGATTCGTCCGGCAAGCTCGACGTGAACAACGCGGCCGGCGTCGAAGCCCTCACGTGGATGAAGAAGACAATCGACGACGGGCTCACCGACCCCGCGTCCCTCACCTTCCTCGAAGACGACACTGACAAGTCGATGGCGTCCGGCAAGACGGCGATGGAGCTCAACTGGGAGTCCACCCTGCGCGACCAGAACGACCCGAAGATCTCGAAGGTCGTCGGTCAGATCGCGGTCTCCGCTCCCCCGGCCGGCCCGACGGGCCTCAACCCGGGCGTCAACGGCTCGATGGCGCTGGCCATCCCGTCGAAGTCGAAGCACCAGGCCGCGGCGTGGAAGTTCATCGAGTTCATCACGAGTGAGGCCGAACAGGACAAGTACGCTGTCAGCTCGATGACCAACTGGAAGAATAGCTACACGAAGACCGACATCACGAAGACGAACCCCCAGGTGTTCGCTGCGGCGGGCGTTGCGTACGACTCGATGATCTCGCGCCCGGCTGTCGCCAACTACAACTCGGTATCGCAGATCCTGCAGGTCGAGATTCAGAACGCTCTGCTCGGCAAGAAGACCCCGCAGCAGGCAATGGATGACGCGGTCAAGGCCGCAAACGCCGCGAGCTGACAATGACGGTTGCCAGCGCGAAGCAAACCACAGGCTCTTCACCCACACCGGTGAAGCGTCGGAAGCGATTCGACCGGCAGGGCAGGATGGCCTTCTGGCTGCTGCTGCCGGCGGGCGTGGCGGTGTTCGGAGTCATCATCTACCCGATGTTCCGCACGCTCCTCGTGTCGCTCTTCCAGGTGAACTCCGCGCTGGCAACCGTTACCCCATTCGTCGGTCTCGGCAACTACGAGCACGTGCTTGCGAGCCCGGACTTCTGGGCATCCATGGGTCGAACGCTGTACTTCACGCTCGTCTCCACGGCCCTCGAACTCGTTCTCGGGCTCGCTGTCGCGGGCCTGCTCAACGCGAAACTCAAGGCGCGCTGGCTGTTTCGCACGATCGTCGTGATCCCGTGGGCGCTGCCAACGATCGTTAACGCCGCGATGTGGAAGGGAATCTTCAACGCCCAGTACGGGTCGCTCAACGCGCTGCTCAGCCAGCTCGGGATCATCAAGGACTACCAGGTCTGGCTCGGCGACCCGACACTGGCGCTCAACATGGTGATCATTGCGGATGTCTGGAAGACGGTTCCGCTGGTCGCGTTCTTCCTGCTGGCGGGCCTCACATCCATCCCGACCGAGCTGTACGAGGCCGCCCAGCTCGACCGGGCCAGCTGGCCACGGATCTTCCGTTCGGTCGTGTTGCCCATGCTCGTGCCGTCGATCTCGATCGTGCTCGTGCTGCGAACGGTCGAAGCGTTCAAGGTCTTCGACATCATTTACGCGATGACTCGAGGCGGCCCCATCAACGGCACCGAAACCGTTGCGTACTACGCCTACCAGACCGCATTCTCCGACCAGAACTTCGGCGTCGGTTCGGCCCTGTCGTACATCATCGTGGTCGTGATCCTCGCGTTGTCCGCCGTCTACCTTCGACTGCTCCGCCGGTCAGACATGAGCCTCCTGTGAAGCGCGCAACTCGCAACTCCATCCTCATTCACATCGCGGCGTGGGTGGTCGCCATCGTGATCCTTGCACCGTTCGGATGGATGGTGGTCGCGAGCATCACCCCGCAGCGCGTGCTCATCACAACCCCGCTGCAGTGGATTCCCGACAGCTGGGATTTCAGCCGCTACGTGACCATCTTCTCCGGCGGCTCGGATGGCGTCGGCACCACGTTCCGCGCAGCGATGGGCAACTCGATCGTGGTCGCGGTTGGCACCGTCCTCATCTCGATGGTCGTCGGCATTCTCGGTGCGTACGCATTCGCCCGCCTCCGGTTCCGGTTCCGTCGCGCAGTGCTCATTCTCTTCCTCGCGACCTACATGCTCCCCCAGATCGCACTGCTGATTCCGCTCTATCTCATCCTCAACTCGCTCGAGCTGCTGGACACCACCACCGGCCTCATCTTCGTCGACTGCGCGCTGGTCATCCCGTTCGTGCTGTGGATCCTCAGTAATTACTTCATGACCATCCCCGACGAGCTCGAGGAAGCCGCCCGCATCGACGGCACCACCCGCATGGGAGCACTCTTCTACGTCGTGCTGCCGGCAGCTCGACCGGGCATCTTCGCGGCGATCATGTTCGCGTTTCTTCTCGCCTGGGACGAATTCATGTACGCACTCATCTTCACGTCATCGGATGCGGCAAAGACGCTGCCCGTCGCCATCAGCGAGTTCGCGGGCCGTTACACCACCGACTTCGGATTGGTCGCGGCCGGCGGCATCCTCGCCGCGCTGCCGCCGATCATCGTTGCAATCATCTTCCAGCGCTATGTCGTCAGTGGCATGGCCGCGGGAGCAGTCAAGGGATAAGGAAACACTTCATGGCAAGCAAGGCCCCATTCGTCGATGCGATGCGCTCCCAGCCGGAGTTGCTCGCGCTAGCGCGCACCACTCTGCTGCGCGACCTGGACGCGGCGACACTCGCCGAGTGGAAGCCCGGTGACACGATCGGCGTCGTCGCGATGGGAGCGTCGAGCCACTCCGGGCACGCGCTCGTCACCGTGCTGGCAGCTGCGGGCATCCGAGCGGTCAACCTCGTCGCATCCGATCTTCTGCTCGCGGCGCCGGGATATCAGCCGGCCGACCATTACATCATTGTGTCCGAGTCGGGTCGCAGCCCCGAGCCGATCGAAGCAGCGCGCACACTCACCGCCGGCCGGCGCATTGGCATCAGCAACTTCCCCGATGCGCAGATCTCCGAAGTACTGGATGTCGCGCTCGGGCTCGGCGGGTTTGCAGACTCCGGCGTGTACACGGCCGGGTACACCGCGACCCTCATGGCATACGCCCTCCTGCTCGACCGGGTTGGGGCTGTGCCCGCGGCCGCTGATGTGGCACGAATCCCGTCGATTGTCGGCGACGCGCTCGCCTCGCTGGACTCGCTGGGCGCCACGGTTGGCGCAATCGTCGCTGGCGCATCCTCGATTGACATCGTCGGGCGCGGCGTGTCGTTCTCCTCCGCGTCGGAGATGGCGCTGATGATCCGCGAGGGACTGCGGATGCCTGCGGCAGCCTTCGAGACATTCCAGTATCTGCATGGACCGATGGAGTGGGTCAACGACTCGAGCGTCGTTGTGCTGTTCGGTGACGAGCGCGAACTGACGATTCCGGATGTCATCCTGGACGCCGGGGTCAGAGTTGTCCTGGTCACGTCAGCGAACGTTGCCGACATCCCCTCAGCCGGACACCCCGGCCTCACGATTGTTCCCCTCGATGCCACGCTCAGCGGATTCGTGCGACCCATCGTCGAGACCGTGTTTGCGCAGCTTGTGCTTGCGCACGGCATCGAGCACAAGCCGTTCCCGATCGAGCAATTCGTCTACGACGGCCTTGGCACCAAGGTCGACGAGGTCGCCTGAGTCGCAGGGTTGCCAGGGTAGCCGGGTCGCCAATACCGCTCCACGCAGACGCGAGTTGACTCAAATGGCTGTTATCCGCGCCGGGTAGCAGCCATTTGCGTCAAGTCGGCGGGAGAAGTTAGGCAGGGCGAGTCAGGGCAGGTCAGGGCTGGCGAGCTGGATCGTGACCACGGGCTTCTTATCGCCCGCGTCACCACCGAGAAGCAGGAACCACGCCCTACTGTCAGAGCTGCTCGAGAGAGCGACGAGGTACTTGCCGGTGTCGTTCGCATTTTCGCGCTCGATCCACCCCGCTGTTTCGAGCAGCTTGGCCATCGCTTCGGCCTGAGCCCCCGGATCGAGCGAGGGGCTCACGTTTACCGTTCTGAGCACCCCGTAGTAGCTGCCCGCGGTCTTCGTCGCCGGAACCACCTCATCGTGGTTATCGACGTAGATGATGTCGGTCTTGGCGATCAGATCCTGGATCTGGTCCGCAATGCGAATCGTTTCCGTCTTCGCGGTCGCGGCCGTCAGCTTCTTCGGATACACCGGCTTCAGCGCACGGAGTGGATTCGCCGCCGCGCTGTGACTGGCCTTAGTGGCGCTCTCTGATCCGACCAGTCCGCATCCGGCAAGCAGGGCTGCGACGATGATTGTCAGTGCGACCGGCGCCAGCGCTCGACGCTTAAGCACCCGCGCCGACGATCCGATCGGCGAGACCTGCGGCGACCGCGCGCGAGACGGCGGCAGGCAACGCGGCGATGAATGCATCCACTTCGTCGGCGGTCGTGTCGTGTCCGAGGGTGATTCGCAGCGCGCCACGCGCATCCTGCTCGGAAACACCCATCGCGATCAACACGTGCGACGCCTCGGGGACGCCGGCTTGACAGGCCGAACCCGTCGAAACCGAAAAGCCCGCGACATCGAGCAGGAACAGCAGGGAGTCACCTTCGCAGCCAGGGAAGGTGAAGTGGGCGTTGCCCGGCAGCCGATCGATTGGATCTCCCCGCAGCACAGCAGACGGAGTCGCCGAATGGATGCCCGCAATCAGGCGATCGCGCAGCTCCCGCAAGCCGGATGCTCGCGCCTCGATTCCCGCCGCGGCCGCCGTGGCAGCGACCCCGAACGCGACAGCACCAGCAGCATCCTGGGTACCGGAGCGTGCGCGCTGCTGGTTTCCGCCGTGCATGAGCGGCACGACCGTCGCCGTGCGGCCGATCACCAGCGCGCCAACACCGACCGGTCCGCCAATTTTGTGCGCCGAGATGCTCATCGCGGCGAGACCAGAGGCCGAGAAGTCGAGCGGGACGTAGCCATAGGCGGCAACGGCATCCGCATGGACCGGAACGTCGAAGCGCGATGCGAGTGCAACGATTTCGTCGATCGGCTGGATCGTTCCGACTTCGTTGTTGGCCCAGAGAACGCTGACCAGCGCGACATCGTCGCCGAGCATCGACTCGAGCGCGGCGAGGTTGACTCGCCCGAAGTCATCGATCGGAACGTACTCAACGATCGCGTTCTCCGCGCTCGCGAGCCAGGCGGCCGCATCCATTGTTGCGTGGTGCTCCCCTGCCGCGACCAGCACGCGGCGCTTGCCGCTCCCCCAAAAGAGCCCCTTGATCGCGAGATTTATCGCCTCGGTGCCGCCGGAAGTAAAGGTGACTTCGACCGAATCCGCGCCGACCGACGCGGCAACCTGCTCGCGAGCTTCTTCGAGCATCCGTTTCGCATTCTGCCCCTGGCTGTGGATCGACGACGGATTGCCGACGACCGAGAGCGCCGAAACGTAGGCGTCCAGCACCTCTGGACGCATGGGCGTGGTCGCCGCATGGTCAAGGTAGATCGCCATTCAATACATCCTTCAGAGGTAGCCGTAACAATGCCGACTCGCAGGTTAACTACTCTAGAACGCATGCCAGCACCCGATCTTCTCCGCAGGCTGGGCGTACATGTCACCCAGCGCGGCGGCGAGTTGCGCGTGTGGTCCCGAAATGCCAGCTCCATGGAACTGACGATCTTCGATTCGAAGGATCCAAGCTGGATTACCGCCGTCGTGCCGATGACCAAAGGCGACGGGGATGTCTGGTCGGCTCGGTCACCGAAGCTGGCGGCCGGCACCCGGTATGCGATCCGCGCATCCGGTCCGAAAGGCAAGACCCACGACTTCGACCCGACCCGTGTGCTGCTCGACCCCTATGCGCGCGGCCTGGCCCGCACCAGCACCGGCGAGTGGCGGTCGTACGTGCAGGACGACTCCTTCGACTGGGGTGACACGCAGAAACCGAAGATCCCGCTCGATCACACCGTTCTCTACGAAGTACACGTGAAGGGATTCACCCGCTCGAATCCGAATGTTCCGGAAGAGTTGCGCGGCACGTACGCGGGCCTCGCCCACCCGAGCACCATCGCATATCTCAAAGATCTCGGTGTCACCACCGTGCAACTGCTGCCGATTCAGCAGTCGGTGAGCGAACAGCGCCTGATCAAGCAGGGGCTCGCCAACTACTGGGGCTACAACACTCTCAACTTCTTCACCCCGCACGCCAGCTACGCGTCAAGGGAGGCACAGTTCGGCGGAACGGGCGCGGTGCTCCGCGAGTTCAAGGGCATGGTGCGACAGCTGCACGAAGCAGAGCTCGAGGTGGCCCTCGATGTCGTCTATAACCACACCTCGGAGGAAGGCCCGGGCGGCCCGACGAGCTCGCTGCGAGGGCTCGATAACGCCTCCTATTACCGGCAGATGGCGGACGGCGATTACATCGACGTCACTGGATGCGGCAACACCGTCGACTTCTCGCTTCCGGCCGCGCAGCGGCTCGTCCTCGATTCACTGCGCTACTGGGCGAAGGAGGTGCAGGTCGACGCGTTCCGCTTCGACCTGGCGGCCACGCTGGGGCGCGACGCGAACGTCGACTTCGACAGCAGACATCCGCTGCTCCACGCCATCGTTCACGATCCGCAGCTCGCCGGCGTCAAGATGATCGCCGAACCCTGGGATGTCGGAATGGGCGGCTGGCAGGTCGGCCATTTTCCCGACGGATTCCTCGAGTGGAACGACGGCTATCGTGACCGGGCCCGTGATTTCTGGCTTACCGACATCGCCGCAGCGCGTCACACCGGCGTCGCAGCACAGGGCATCGGCGGGTTTGCGCGCCGGCTCGCCGGCTCGGCGCACGTGTTCAGCCAGGAGCGCGGCCCGCTCGCATCCGTGAATTTCATCACTGCCCACGATGGCTTCACGATGGCCGACCTCACGGCCTATAACCAGAAGCACAACCTCGGCAATGGCGAGAACAACCGCGACGGTACCGACAACAACCACTCGTTCAACCACGGAGTCGAGGGCCCAACGCGCGACGAAGACGTGGTCGCGTCACGGTGCAAGGCCATGCGCAACCTGCTCGGAACACTGCTCCTGTCCGCCGGGGTACCGATGCTGACCGCCGGAGACGAGTATGGACGCAGCCAGCGCGGCAACAACAACGCCTACTGCCAGGACAGCGAACTGACCTGGCTCGAGTGGTCGAATCGCGAGGACTGGCAGGACGACCTCTGGATGGTCGCTCAGCAGCTTCTGCGGCTCCGGCGCGAGAATCCCGCCCTCCGACCCGTGCATTTCGCGCGGTTCGGTGAGACGGTGCCATCCGCATCGCAGATGGACTGGTACAACACGGAGGGCCTCTCGATGAGCGAAAGCGATTGGAATTCCCCGACCGCACGAACCCTCCAGTACCTCGCGGCATCGACGCCGGAGTTCGAAGAGTTCAACCGCATCCTGCTGGTGGTTCACGGCCTCGAGGCGGATGTCACGGTGACGCTGCCCGAGCACGAGGGAGTCATCGGGTACACCCTGCTCTGGGATTCTGCCGAAGACGACTTGAGCGAAGCCGAACTCGACCACGGCCCCGGCAGCGAGGTGCGCATCGCGGGCGCATCGATGCAGCTCTTCCGCGCCGAACAGAAGCCCGCCCGCCGCGCCCGTTGAGGCAGGATCGATCCATGGCAGGCACTCCCGCGACGGTCGCGCTGACGGCGGCGCACATCCGGTTCACGGCGCACGAGTACGAACACGATCCGGCGAATCGGAATTTCGGCGCCGAGGCCGCGGCGAAACTCGGGCTCGACCCGCAGCAGGTCTTCAAGACGCTGATGACCGATGTCGACGGTCGTCTCGTGGTCGCGATCGTTCCAGTCACGGGCAAGCTCGACCTTGGTGCCCTTGCCGCGGCGATTAGTGGCAAGCGTGCGACGATGGCGGATCCGGCGGTTGCGGAGCGGAAGACCGGCTACGTACTCGGCGGAATCAGCCCGATCGGCCAGAAGACGAAATTGCCGACGGTTCTGGATGAAACGGCAGAGTTGTTCGACACGGTGTTCGTCTCCGGGGGCAAACGTGGCTTCGACCTGGAGCTGGCGCCAGCCGATCTGATCGCGATCACCGCCGCTACCGTCGCC
>JAUZFR010000019.1 GCA_030840335.1 Actinomycetota bacterium
AACATCCCGCCGATCCTCGCGGTCGCGCAGCATGCCGGGCGCAGCGGAGCTGAATTGGTTCGCGGAATCGCGACCGGGTACGAGATTCAGATCGACCTGGCGAAAGCCATCAGCCTGCACGCTCACAAGATCGACCATGTCGCGCACCTCGGTCCGAGTGCCGCGGCCGGCATCGGCACGCTGCTCGGGCTGGATGCGCAGACGATCTTTCACGCAGTTGGCCAGGCGCTGCACACGACGACGGCAACGCGCCAATCGCGCAAGGGCGAGATCTCGACCTGGAAGGCGTACGCTCCCGCGCTTGCTGGCAAGGTCGCCGTCGAGGCAGTCGACCGCGCGATGCGTGGACAGACCAGCCCGACTCCGATCTACGAAGGCGAAGATGGCGTCATCGCCTGGCTCCTCGACGGACCGAATGCGTCATACGACGTATTCCTTCCCGAGCATGGAGAGCCGCGCACGGCGATTCTCGACAGCTATACGAAAGAGCATTCCGCCGAATACCAGGCGCAGGCATGGATCGACCTCGCGCGCCGACTCGGCGCGCAGCATCCGGCCCTTCGGGATCCCGCCAACATCGACCGGATCGTGCTACACACGAGTCACCACACGCACTACGTGATCGGGTCGGGTGCGAACGACCCGCAGAAGTACGATCCAAAGGCCAGCCGCGAAACCCTCGACCACTCGATCCCGTACATTTTCGCCGTCGCGCTGCAGGATGGCGAGTGGCACCACGAGCGCAGCTACGCTCCGGATCGGGCGTCTCGTCCCGACACGGTCGCCCTGTGGAACAAGATCACCACGGCTGAAGACGCCGAGTGGACACGTCGCTACCACTCGCTCGACCCGGCCGAAAAGGCGTTCGGCGGCCGCATCGAGATCGATCTCGCCGATGGCACCCGGGTTATCGACGAGATTGCCGTCGCCGACGCGCATCCACTCGGTGCCCGGCCATTCGCCCGCGAGCAATACATCGGCAAGTTCCGAGCATTGGCCGATGGCGTGCTCGAGAAATCCGAGATAGAGCGGTTCCTGGAGCTCGTGCAGAGACTGCCAAAGCTGGGAGCCGCCGACCTCGACGGCCTCAACGTAAGGGCCGCCAACCTGCCCGTTTCGCCGAGAGGATTGTTCTGATGCTGTATTCGAAAACCACACCAGCCGAGAAGCGCGCCGCGTTCCGAGCTCGGCTCGCATCCGGTGAGACCCTGCAGCTGCCCGGCGCGTTCAATCCGCTTTCGGCGCGTCTGATTGAGAACAAGGGCTTCGACGGTGTCTACATCTCCGGCGCAGTCATCAGCGCGGATCTCGGACTGCCCGATATCGGTCTCACCACCCTCACCGAGGTGGCAACACGAGCGTCGCAAATCGCCCGGATGACCGACCTTCCGGCTCTGGTTGACGCCGACACCGGCTTCGGCGAACCGATGAATGTGGCGCGAACGGTGCAGACGCTCGAAGATGCCGGAGTCGCCGGCCTGCACATCGAAGACCAGGTCAACCCGAAGCGTTGCGGTCATCTTGACGGCAAAGCCGTCGTCGACGCCGACACCGCGATCAAGCGCATCCGGGCGGCTGCCGATGCGCGGCGCGACCCAAACCTGCTGATCATGGCGCGCACCGACATCCGGGCGATTGACGGTGTGGATGCCGCGATCACGCGGGCGAAGCAGCTCGTCGACGCAGGCGCGGACGCAATCTTCCCCGAAGCGATGGCGACGCTCGAGGAGTTTGCCGCCGTTCGCAGGGCGGTCGACGTGCCCGTGCTTGCCAATATGACGGAATTCGGAAAGAGCCAGCTGTTCACAAAGCAGGAACTGGCGAACGTCGGCATCAACATCATCATCTACCCGGTGAGCCTCCTGCGGCTTGCCATGGGTGCCGCAGAGCGCGGCCTCGACGTGTTGCGTGACACCGGAACGCTCGACTCAGAGGTTCCGGCGATGCAGACCAGGGCACGCCTCTACGAGTTGCTGGACTACGAGGGCTACAACACCTTCGACACCAGCGTCTTCAACTTCGACCTCACCCCCTAGGAGAGATCCCGCAGTCGCACTCCCACGCCGCGGGCGCTTCCGACTCGCCGCTCCGAGGTGACGGCGATGACGAGCAGCACTGCGCCAGCGGTCGCGAGAGTGATCCACCACGGAGCAGCACTGATCGAGCGGCCGACCTGTACGACGAACACGACCGCGTTCTCGATCGGCAGCACGATGATCCCGAGGATGAATGGCGCGCCGAGTTTGCGCAGTGATCCGACGAGGATCGCGATGAGCGCGAGTCCGATGACGAGGATGGCGCGCAGTGTCTGCGGGTCGGTTCCGGTGGCGAGCACCGATGGCAGGAAGGTCGCCACGATTCCCGGGGCGAGCAGCCGCCACGACCCGGTGAATCCGAGCGGCCACGACGTCCATCCGGCCTTCGTGTCGGGGAGCTGGTGCACCCGCATCGCCACGACTCCTGCCGCCAGCAGTGCAAGGCCGAGGGGCAGCGAAAACGCCTCGACGCGCAGGTAACGCTCGCTCCATCCCGTCACGGCGACACACCAGGCCAGTGCGAAGAGGAACCACACCGGTGGGAATCTCGCCGGTCGGGTCCGAGCCCTTGCGACGGTCGCCACCATCACCGCCAACAGGAACAGAGCCAATACGAGCAGGGCGATCGTCGGCAACCAGCCCGGCCGTCGCGCCGCCATTGGTCCGACGACGAGATAGATGAACGCGGGGGCATACAACCAGCGAGACAAGGAGGTGAGGATGGTCGCCCCGAGTCCGGCGAAGACGGTTGCGGTGACACTGAGCGCGAGCACGGGCAGGAGCACAAGCTGGGGATCGGTCATTGAGAGCGCATCCACGGACCATCCGTACCGAACGGCCTGGATCGCTCCGCCAGACGCGGCGACGATTCCCGCGATGGCT
>JAUZFR010000192.1 GCA_030840335.1 Actinomycetota bacterium
GGAGTATCGATCGCGCATCGGCCCGGCAGTCGCGGCGTCGAGCGGATCCAGATCTATATGTCGAGATCCCAAGTTGGTGAAACGACACGTCAGCGGTCCGTCGAACCGAGTCCAGGCTCGTTCAGGCGAGTAGCTGGGGATACGCTGCCCATGTGAGTGAGCTGGAGCCGCTGAAGCGCCCGAAGAAAGAAGTCGAGCCCAGACACATTCCGCAAGAGGTCGTGCCCGTGCCATTTGATGAAGTGCGCGAGTTCGTGCGTGACGCGCTGAGAGGAACAAGTCTCGTAGACCCTCTTGCGAGCGCGCTCTCCGGCTGGGCGTTCTTTGAGCCGCATCTGCGGTTTACTCGCGTGGATGCTGCGCACACGCGCGTTGAGCTTGACGCGGTCGGGACAGTTCGTGGCGCGGAAACCCTGCTCTTCGTTCAGCGCCGAGGTGCGATCGATCGCTTCTTCGTCGCGCTTCAGGACGAGTTGGATCGTCGCGATCGTTGGCGACCCCAGCCGCCCACCGGTGGCGCGTCCATCGAAAGCGCCCACTGAACCCGGAAGCATTACACTCCCTCGGCATGGTGCAGGAATCGCCGCCCAACGACAAGCACCCCGATTGTCGCAATACAGGAACTGTTCCGGTCACACTAAGCGACTTGACATAAGCCTTTCCCTAGCGAAAGATTTGTGTCATGGTCTCGGTGGACGAATATGCGCAATGGCGAGGAATCAGCGTGCAGCGCGTGCGGGAGTTGCTGCGCTCGGGTGAACTGCAGGGGCATCGGGTGGGCGCACGCCAGTGGGAAGTCGACGAAGTGGCCTTTAGATCGAGGCCACGGCTTGGCCCCCCGATGTCGCCTCCCATGGCTTGGGCACTCATCGCAATACTCGGTGGCGATGAGCAGCGCCCCGACGTTTCGCGTGTCCGTCTGGACAGGTTACTGAAGAACAGAGAGCGCATTGTCGCCGCAGGCAGCGACGCTCCCGCGATCTTGGCTTCGTGGCTCCGACATCGCGGCGAGCGTCTGACGTATCGAGCAGACGCTCGCGACCTTCCCGACCTCTTGACGGACGCGCGTGTGATGCCATCCGGCGTCTCTGATGCGAGGTCTGGCATTAGCGCAGGAGACGTCGCAGAAGTATGGCTGCGCACCTTCTCCCAGCTCGATGAGTTGATCGGCGACTATCTGCTGCTTCCCGACGAGAAGGGAAATGTTGTTGTCCACCGCGGCGGATTACACAAGGAAGCCCTCGCTCCACTGGGGCTGGTGATCGCGGACCTCGCTGATTGGAATGGCCCGCGCGAGGATGGCCGCGTGATTGACCTAGTTGCGAGCGTTCAGTGAACGGAATTGTTTTCCCGCCCATGTCGAACGCGCAGACACAGGCCTGGCACGCTCTCCTCGAACTTGGTCGTCGATTCGAATCTGGTTGGACCCTCGTTGGTGGCCAGTTGGTTCACCTTCATTGCCGGGAGAGGGGAGCGAGCCCTTCTAGGCCGACGGACGATGGTGATGCTGCGCTCGATGTTCGTGCTCGGCCGCACATGTTGATGGAGTTCACGACCGCGCTTACAGAAATGGGGTTCGAGGCCGAAGAGCCGTCGGGATTCGGCATTCAACATCGGTGGATCAGCAGTGACGCGGTGATCGACGTGCTCATTCCGCGCCATCTCGGGGAACGAGCGGAATCTCGAGCTGGAGCGGGTGGAAATCCGACACTGGCTGCGCCGGGCGCACAGGGCGCCCTCGACCGTACGGAGCGGGTCGAAGTTGTCGTAGGCGATCAACGGGGGTACGTTCCACGGCCTACTCTCGTCGGTGCGATTGCTGCGAAGGCGGCGGCCCTTGAGATTATCGATGACCCACAGTGGAGGCGACACGTGCAGGATCTGACGATCCTCTCCACATTGATTCGTCGAACCGATGACTTTTCGACCTACTCATCGCGCGACTTTCAGCGGGTTAGGAATGCGATCGGTCGCACCGTTGCGGACCGCTCGATCATCGTAAGCATCGAGGATGGCCCCAGCGGTCTTGACCGCCTCCGGCTCGCGCTTCATCGGGCGGAGAGTGGCGCCCGTGCGGACGGATAGGAGCGGTGGGAAGTAGGAGTACGGCTCGTGTCGAAGGCCGAAACCACGCTCACGTGATGCCGTCTGAGCTCACTCGCAATGAGAAGGTCGTTGACAGGCGGCTCCTTCTCCGCGCGCTTGTTAGGGCTGCGGCCGGCGGTGCATGAACACTGCGGGATGCCTAAGCGAACGATGAATGAACCGATCGCCGAACGGGATATTTGCCCAATAGCGTTGAGCGGTGACGCGACGAGAGCTGGCGACAGGCACTAGTCGCTCCGAATCGTTCCGCCTCGACATCCAGGGTCTTCGCGCGGTGGCGGTTGTGCTCGTTGTGCTTTATCACGCGGGCTTGCCCTACATTCCCGGTGGGTACGTCGGGGTCGACGTCTTCTTTGTGATCTCCGGCTACCTCATCACCGGTCACCTCGCCAAGTCTCTGGCTGAAACGGGAGCCATCCGATTCGGTGACTTCTATGCGCGGCGCGCGCGACGCATCCTGCCTGCGGCATTCACTGTGCTCGCGGCAACCATCCTGGCGTCCGTTGTTTTCGCCTCGCCATTCAGAATCGGCAGCATTCTTCGCGACGGAATGGCAACCGCGTTGTATGTTCCCAACCTGTACTTTGCTGCCCAACGCACCGACTACCTGGCGGATGCGGCACCCTCGCCATTCCAGCACTACTGGTCGCTTGGCGTTGAAGAACAGTTCTACCTGCTGTGGCCCGTGCTGTTGTGGTTGCTGTTCACACTCGTTCGTCGACATCACTCGCGTCGAGTTGGTGCTGTGGTGGTGGTGGTGGTCGTCCTTTCGTTCGGCGCATGCCTGCTGGTCGCGCCGATCTCGCAGCCGTGGGCATTCTTCTCGCTCCCAACGAGAGCGTGGGAGTTGGGCATCGGCGCCCTGGTCGCCCTCATCAGCAACCAGACGGAACGCGTTCCATCGGCGATCGGGTCAGGCGCAGCCTGGATCGGTGGCGCGGCGATTGTCTGGTCTGCGTTCGCGTTCGACGCCGAAACGCAGTATCCCGGCGCGACCACGGCAATACCAGTGCTCGGTGCTGCGCTCTTTATCGCTGGCGGATCGGCAGGCAGGTTCGGGCCGGCGAAAGCGCTGGCTTGGACTCCCATCCAGTTTTTGGGCAAGATTTCGTACTCGCTGTACCTCGTGCACTGGCCGCTCCTCGTGCTGGCGAACGCCAGATCGGATGTCGGACTACCGCTGGCCGTGAGGCTCACTCTGGTGGCCGTCGCAGTCCCTGTCGCGTGGCTGCTCTTCCGGTTTGTGGAGACTCCATTGCGCTACAGCTCACACCAGCGGCAGCGCCATCCACGGTCGATCCTGTGGACCGCGGCCGCGATATCTACTGCGATGGCCGCGACCTTCCTATTTGCAGGGCCGGCCGTCGCGACCCTGCCGACGGCGTCCGACAAGATCGCTGCGAACTCCGCGCTGCAAACAGATCCAAAGGGCACCGGGTACGTGCCGTCCAACCTTGAGCCCACACTTCGATCAGCCATCGATGACACCGGAGTGCTGTACACCGATGGGTGCCAACAAACGATCTCAAGTTCGAAATTGGTCGTCTGCAGGTTCGGCGATATTCACTCCAAATTCCGGATGGTGCTGTTCGGCGATTCCCACGCTGGTCGCTGGTTTCCGGCCATCAAGGCGGTCGCCGAATCCGAGCACATCCGGCTAGACACGTATACAAAATCTGCGTGCAAATCGGAGGACGTCGATCGTCGCTGGCCCGGACCAGCGGGGAGTACTTGCGCCCAGTGGCGTCAGGAAGCGATCGCCGCGTTGAACAAGAATCCACCGAATTTGATTGTTCTCATCAATCATCTTGGGCTGTCAACCGCCAGCGATACGTCGTCCGAAACGGCGGAATGGGAAACCGGGATCGAGCACTCGATCGACCGACTCCCTCCTGCTTCGCAGACTGTCACCATCGCGGACACACCCGAATTCGCCTCCGCACCGGCGGCCTGCCTCTCGACACATCTCGGAGACGCGAGTGCCTGCGCCGGGCCGCTTGGGCAGGTGTTGAATGCTCAGATTGCGGCAGCCCAAAGTGCCGTGGCCGCCCGCACTGGCGCGGCGTACCTGGACCTGAATTCGTACTTCTGCAACGCCCAAAACTGCCCGGCAATCATCGGTTCGACACTCGTGTACGCGGACGAGCACCACCTGACTGCCACCTTTACCCGCAGACTCGCTGGCCCCCTTGACGCAGCGCTGAAGCGTTATCTCCCATCTCCGTGAGGAGCCCGGCGGTTGAACCTCAGGCCATGACGCCGATCGGGCTGGCATTCCAGTCGGGGAACACTGACGCCATGGATCCGACGCTGATGTCGAGGCGCTTGGTGACGACTTCGGTGAGGATGTCGCGATAATCGTTCAGTCCGGGAACGTCGCCCTGGTCGAGGTATCTGTCTTCAAGGCCGTTCCACACGCCGTGGACGCCAGATTGAACTCCGCCCCCGATGACGAGCACGGCACCGCCATGGCCGTGATCCGTGCCGCCGCTGGCATTTTGTTCGACCCGTCGCCCGAATTCGCTCATGGTCACGACGGTCGTCGAGTCGAGCTCGGCCGCGATGTCTTTCGCGAACGCGGCGAGCGCCGTCGCGAGGTCGCCGAGGTGTGTCTTCATGTCGCCTGAATCAACGTTTCCCATGCCGGTGTGGGTGTCCCAGCCGCCGACATCCACGCAGGCTACCTTCACGCCGGCCTTCGCCTTGATGAGCATGGCGAGGGATTCCAGCGCGTCGCCGAGGTTTCCGTCGGGGTACGTGACGCCCGACGGTTCGGCGGCGGCCGCGGTGCGAACGGATGCCACGGTCGCCAATGCTTCGAGAGCGAGCACGGTTTGCATGCTGATTGGATGATCGAATCCGGTGTACAGGCTCGAGAGCGCTTCGGTCGTCTGGTTCACCTGATCGGGGCCAACGTCGAGCTTGATGCTGTCCAGGTTGTTCATCGCGATCGAGTTTGACGTGCCCATGAGTGAGCGCGGCAACAGCCCGCCGACAGCAACGGAGCGGAAGGTCGTGCCGGGCCCCGAGACCTCGAGTACTCGGTCGAGCCATCCGGATGTCAGCGAGTTGGTAGAACCGCGCTCGAGGCAGTCCTGCGCCTGGAAGTGACTACGGGACAGATCGGGGGTCGAGACGGCCGGCACGGCGGCGAGCTTCCCTGCATCTTTCAGGAACTTCAGCGGCGCCATCGCCGGATGCAGGCCGAAGCCGCGTCCCATGTCGATGAGATTGCTGCCCTGAACGGCGATGTTGGGCCGGTTCTTGACGAGGTTCGTGTCGGTGACGGGAACGAGCATCGACAGCCCATCCATCCCGCCTCGAAGAAAGAGCACGACGAGCGTGCCGTTCGTCGCAGCGCCCGTCTCCG
>JAUZFR010000194.1 GCA_030840335.1 Actinomycetota bacterium
CGCGATTGTGTGGGTGGGCGCCGGATGCTGGCCGAGTTGAGTCACGCGACAAGACTAGAACTCGGGGAGTCCCGGGAGCGCAATTGCTGTCTTAAGCGCCGGTGTCGTCTTCGTGAAACTACGAAGATGCCGACGTCGGCGGTGCGTTCTACGCTGTGGAGCAGGTTCGTGCGCGCCGGGCGCGATCCTTTCGCCTCGACGATGGAGCTCACTGTGACAGATGAGAAATCCGTCGAGCAGTTCGACGATGCCGAGGGTTTCGGCGCCTGGCTCGCGAGCGCGGGCCCGCAGCATCCGGGCATCTGGATGAAGATCTCCAAGAAGGGATCGCCTGTCACAACGCTGTCCTATGCGGGCGCGGTTGACGTCGCACTCGCCCATGGCTGGATCGACAGCCAGAGACGGCCGCTCGACGAGCACTTCTCGCTCCAGGCCTTTACGCCGAGGCGAGCGCGCAGCGTCTGGTCGAAACGAAACGTCGACAAAGTGACGGCGATGATCGCCGAAGGCTCGATGCATCCAGCCGGTCTCGCTGAAGTGGAGAGAGCGAAGGCCGACGGTCGCTGGGACCGTGCCTACGAGGGTTCAACAACTTCCGAACCTCCGGCCGAGTTTCTCGCGGCACTGGACGGGAACCCGGCCGCGAAGGAGTTCTATTCGACTCTCAATGCGGTGAATCGGTACGCGATCTATTTCCGCCTCCAGAACGTGAAAGGCGAAGCGACGCGAACCCGCAAGATCGCGACTTTCGTCGACATGCTGGCCAGGGGCGAAAAATTACATTGAGCGCGCTCGACGACTGAGTGGATTGCCCAATTGCTTGCGATTCCTGGTCGCAATTGGGGGCTGACGTGCGTGCTTTGTTGGTGGTAATTGTTGAGTCATGGCCGGTGCACGGCGCAGAACGAGCACAGTGTGGGAGTTTGAACGCTTCTGCAAAACGCACCCGCGCCCCCATCAGGCCCCCACCTGGAACCAGCGCTGCGAGCAACTCGTGAACAACGCCGGTTCGTTTGGAGCCGATGGCGCCTTCCCGACCGCGCATGACGCGGCGCAGTCGTCGGGTCAATTGGATGCGCACCACCACACCGCAAAGGTCGGCGAATTCCACTACTGGTCGACCAACGGTTCCGCCCCCGGGCACGTCGCCCTGCAAACGCGGACTGGCTTGCTGATGGCGTCGAGTTTGATCGAAGGCTTTCTGGGCTATCTGTCGTTCGAGGAGTTCGCAAAGGGCAGGCCGGACTTCAACTACCTTGGCCACTCGCCGCGCCACGGCCAAAAGAAACTGAGCTCATTCGGACGCAACGGTATGGTGCGTCGACCTTCAACGGAAGTAGACAATCTCATGCGTTTCAAGACCAAGCACTTCTACGTAACCGACCTGTTCACGATGGTGGAGGTGATCACACAGGAGGAAGCTCGCGCTTTGGATGATGCTTCAGGTGGAATCAACTTCGAACCCGTGACCTCCGATCACGCGAGGCTGATCATCGCGGGCGTCAAGCGTCGGCGGCTCGCTGCTCTCGAAGAACAGGCGCGGGCGATC
This sequence comes from Actinomycetota bacterium, assembly GCA_030840335.1. Taxonomy (GTDB): domain Bacteria; phylum Actinomycetota; class Actinomycetes; order Actinomycetales; family Microbacteriaceae; genus Galbitalea. The sequence goes on from JAUZFR010000194.1 coordinate 1,550, forward strand.
GGCGGTGCCACCAGCGACCAGGTCATCGCGGCAGTGTCCAAGCAATTCGACGACCTCGCCGCCAACGAATCGGACTTCACGGCGGACGACGTCGCTCGTGATCTCGCTGAGGCCGACGCTCAGGACTAGCCGCTACCGAGTTCGCGGTTTGGGCGTCGTCTGGTCTTGCGCCTTCTTCCTGAGCCACCCCCTGTCACGTTCGACGACCATTTCCTCCAACTCCAGCGGACCCAGCACGCTCTGGACCGTCGCGACCGACATCCCGGACCGCGCGGCAATGTCGGTGGATGTTCTCGGAGCCGCGAAACTCATCGCGTCGAGCACACGAGTCTGCTCGGGTGTGAGGCGGCGCGCGGATGTTGCTGGTGTTCCCCGCGTTGAAGGGGCACTTGCCGGCTGAAGTGAAACTCCGGGCGTCAGCTCGGCCATCTCATCCGGAGTCGTCACGAGAATCGCGTTGAAGCTTCGAATGAGCCGGTGGCACCCCGCCGACGCGGCGCTCGTGACCGGGCCGGGTACCGCTCCTACCGGTCTGCCCAGCTCGGCTGCGTGCGCGGCGGTATTGAGTGAACCGGATCGCCAGCCGGCCTCGAGAACGACGGTCGCCTGGCTGGCGGCCGCGATCAGTCGATTGCGCTGAAGGAAACGCCACTTGGTTGGAGGCGATCCGCACGGCAGTTCGGAGATGACCGCACCGACATCCACGATGCGGTTCAGCAGCGCATCGTGCCCGCTCGGGTAGAAGCGGTCGACTCCCCCTGCGAGGAACGCAATGGTGTTGCCTTTGCTGGCGAGCGCCGCCCGATGAGCCATTCCGTCGATGCCATAGGCCGCACCGGACACGATCGCGTATCCACGGTCGACCAGGCCGGCGGAGGCCTCCATCGCGACGTGCTCCCCGTAACCGGTCGCGGCGCGGGCCCCAACCAGGGCGATGGAACAATGCAGCGCTGCGAGCGCGACATCGGTGCCGCGGAACCAGAGCGCGATCGGGGCATGGCGACCGAGGTCGGCGACCCCTTCAGGCCAGCCCGGCGCATCCGGTGTCAGGAGGCGCGCGCCATATCGCGCTGCCTGTCGAAGCGCAAGGAGCGCGGTCGCGGACTTGAGCCGCGGCTGCCATCGCTCGATCGCCTGATGGAGCTCGTCTTCTGTGACGTCGTCCACGCCGGTATGGCGAATGGCCGCTACCCACTGCGGTGCGGACCAGTTCGCAACTACGGCATCCAGCGACTCGGCGGCACCGAGTGCTTCGACGACGAGGCCTGCAATGCCATCACCCGGCTCGGCAATGCCTGTCCACGTTGCCCGCGCAAACCGCTCGCGGATGGAGTCATGCTCGAGGTCCTGGCCAGCGACCGCGCGCACAAGCGTTGCAACCTCAGCTTCTTTCAGCCCGAACATCGTCATGACGCCATCGCCTTCCTCAGGTAGAGCGCGCGACCGATGTGGTCGGCGGTGGGGACGGGGGCGCCATCCAGGTCGGCGAGAGTCCAACCCAGGCGGAGCACTCGGTCGTAGCCGCGCATGGTGATTCCGCCGCGCTCCAGTGCTCGATCGATCGAGGCCGTGACGACGACTCCAAGCCGAGCTTTTGATCCGCGAAGGAATGCTCCCGGAACCTGGGAGTTGAGTGTCCACGGGGTCTCGACGAGTCGCGCTGCTGCTGCCGCACGTGCGTCAGTGACTCGACTGCGAGCATCCGCGGTGGCGAGACGCGTTCGCTCCTCGCCGATGCGAAGCTGAGCGCCCGTGATTCGATGCACCCGCAACTGAATATCGATGCGATCGAGCAGCGGACCGGAGATGCGCGCAAGGTACCGGCGCCGGGCGAACGGCGCGCACGTGCAGTGCGAATCATTAGCGCCCCACTGCCCGCACGGACACGGATTTGCAGCCATCACGAGCTGGAATGAGCCCGGGAAGTGCGCGATCGCGTTGGCGCGATGGATCGAGATCACTCCGGATTCGAGCGGCTGTCGAAGCGCGTCGAGAGACGTCGTCGTGAACTCAGGCGCTTCA
>JAUZFR010000082.1 GCA_030840335.1 Actinomycetota bacterium
GTTGATCCAGTCCATCTGCTGGAACGTCTTCATGTAACTGGTGATCGCCATCCCGAGGCTAGCGAACCCGAACGCGATCAACAGCACGGCGGGCAGGGCGAGAACCGCCGTCCAGGCGAGATTGAGCCCGAGAGCCTGCATGACGATCATGAACGAAACGGCATACATGAGTCCGCGCAGCAGAGCCAGCGAGATTTCCCCGAGCGCGACATCCAGCGGCCCGAGTGACGTCGCGAGCATGCCCTCGTACAGCTTGGCGTACTGCATCTTGAAAAAGACGTTCCACGTTGAGTCGTAGATCGCGCCATTCATGGCCGAAACCGCGAGAAGGGCTGGCGCGATGAACGCCGCGTACGGGACGGCATGTCCGGACGAGGTCGTCACCCCGCCAATGAGCCCGCCGAGGCCGAAGCCAAGCGACAGCAGGTAGAACACCGGCTCGAAGAAACCGCTGAGCACGATGAAGTAGTTCGTGCTTCTCGTTGCGAGCAGGCCGCGGCTCATCACCGAACGCGAGTTTCCTGCGTAGATGGCACCCAGGAACCGCGATCGCGAGCGCGGCTCGATCACAGTCTGCACCGTCGGCGTCGAGGTCACCGGTTCAACCTCTTCGTCACCGTGCGCTGGGTGGATTTCCACGCCCACAGGCCCAGCGCCAACGGGTACAGCACGTGAAGCACGGTCACCCAGATCGGTTCGACCTCGCCATAGGAGAACACGCGCCCGAGTTCGGCGCCATGCCACAGCGGCGAGATCCATCCGATCCACTGCAGGAAGATCGGGAGCGTACTCAGCGGAAAGAAGGTTCCCGAGAACAGAAACATCGGCACGATGATGAACCGCTGGATGATCGCCATCTGACCCTTGTCTTCGGTGATCGTCGAGGTGTACGCCATGATCGCGAGACCGACGGACAACCCTGTAAAGGTGGCGACGAGAATGTCCAGGATGCCGAGCGACGACGGGACCGAACCGAACAGCAGCATGAAGACGTAGTAGACGACGACGGTCGGGAACATGCGCACGAAGACGCCGATGATCATGCCGTTGACGATTTGGTTTCCCGAGATGGGCGCCGCGTTCATGCCGAAAAAGATGGGGTTCCACTTGAAGCCCATGAGCATCGGATAGGTGCATTCCTCCGCGGCGACGGTGACCGCCGCGCTGGCCAGCAGCGCCGGCGCAACGAATGCGAGATAGCCGACCTGGTGGCCCTGGGCATCTCCAACAGACTGCTGAACGAGGCTCGCGAGACCGACGCCGAGGCCGAAGAGATAGAGGAATGGGCTGCCGATGCCGGTCGCAATCAGCGTCTGCAGGTACGCGCGCATTGCGCGGATGCGATGCTCCGCGACGTACCAGGATCCGTACCGGCGCGGCTTCACCCCGGCGGCGATGATTGCGTCCCGCTCGTCACTCGCTGAGCCCGTCGAAGTGGAAAAGGTCATTCGATCAGACTCCGACCGGTGAGTCGCAGGAAGACATCTTCGAGGCTCGACCGACGCACAAGGCTCGTGATCGGCATCAGGCCCATTTCGGTGATCTTCACCAGCTCGGCCTCGCCGTTGTCCGTGTAGATCAGGATGCGGTCGGGCAGCACCTCGAGCCGGTCGCCGATGCCTTCGAGCTGCTTCGCGACCGATGCATTGCGATCGGAACCGAACCGCAGTTCGACGACTTCTCGGGTCGAATACTGCTTGATGAGTGACGACGGAGAGCCCTCGGCCATGATGGCGCCCTTGTCGACGACGACCAGTCGGTCACAGAGCTGCTCGGCTTCATCCATGTAGTGCGTGGTCAGCACGAGGGTGGTGCCCTGCTCCTTGAGCCGGAACAGACGGTCCCAGAGAATGTGCCGCGCCTGCGGGTCGAGCCCGGTCGTCGGCTCGTCGAGAAGAAGGATGCGCGGATCGTTGACCAGGGCGCGCGCGATGGTGAGACGGCGCTTCATACCGCCGGAGAGATCGTCGACCTTGGACTTCGCGCGATCGCTGAGCTGGGCGAACTCGAGAAGCTCGTCGGCCCGCTTGCCGACGACCTTCGCAGGCATGCCGAAGTAGCGCCCGTACACGATGAGGTTGTCGCGCACGCGCAGTTCCATGTCGAGGTTGTCCTGCTGCGGAACCACACCAAGCTGCGATCGAATCTCAGGTCCGTGAAGATTGGGATCCAACCCGAGGATGCTCAGGGTGCCGCTGGTGCGGGTCGAAACGGCACCGACCATGCGCATCGTCGTGGACTTGCCCGCGCCGTTCGGGCCCAGCAGACCGAATGACTCGCCGGGGGCAACCTCGAATGAGATTCCGTCGACGGCGGCGAAATCCTTGTATTTTTTGGTCAGCTTTGACGCAGTAATCACGGCTTGTGGCACGAAACAAGAGCCTAGACCAGACCCCCGACCCGCCGAATCCCCCATATCCCGTGATTGCGGCGTGCCAATATACTGAGCATCGTTCACAGAAAGATCATGGGAAAGGCACATACTTGTCCGCTCGCTTTCTCAGGATCTGCGCCGTTGTCGCGCTGCCCCTCCTCGGGCTAACCGGGTGCGCGGTTACGCCTGCCGCATCTCAGCCGTCGGCGCCACCGGCTTCGCAGGCTCCGTCGGCCGCACCCGCAGCCCCGAGTGGGACGCCTACCCCGATACCGACAACGGACGCACTGCCCGCTGACGCCCTCCTCGAGGTGACGGCCACTGCGACAGCGGCGAACGGGGCCGTGCTCAACCTACGAATCGTGGTGCTCCGGGAACGGCTCTGGAGCGATCCGGTCGCCCTTCCTCGCGCAAAAGCCACCGACAAACGCTGTGGCGGCGGCGAACTCGATCTTGCGACGATCAAGCAGTCCAAGTTCGCGTTCGGGGAAGCCGACTATTCGGCCACTCTTGCGGAGGGTTCAGTCGCCTGGCCGAAGAACCTGCCGATGCTCCTCGCCCCGTACGGAAACAACGGCGCATCGCGGACAGCCGCGGGCGATGCCTACCAAAAGGAATACACGCTGGGTGGCCCCGGCGACTACGAACCGATGTGCGCGCAGCGCGCGTTCCTCCCCGGGCAGGGTGACGGGCAGGTGTACCTGGGCTCGCCTGACACGACGGGCGCGCATCCGTTTCATCTCTGGTCACGTGAGGTCTATGGATTCGACTTCAATCTGCCCAATAAGAAGGTCAATCCCGCGAGCGTCGTCGTGTCCGACTGCGTTGGCACCGTCACGCCGCTGGGCAATACCCTCGGCGCACCGAACGCGGCGTGGGTAATCACCTCCAGTGGCGTCAAGTGCCTGGTCGGCGATCCGGAAGTGCAGAACAAGCCACACAACTAGTCAACCAAAGTTGACAGAATTGAAAATCGTCAACTACGGTTGACACCATGGATCACGTCACCTTACATACCCTCGCCGCAGATGCGGGGTCGGATGACCCGATCCAGGCGCTCCGAGCAATCGAGAAACTCCGCAAAGAGCTCGATCAGACCGAACTGCTTGCGGTTCGGCGCGCGCGCGTCGCCGGCGCATCCTGGCAACTCGTCGCGCTCGCGCTCGGCGTATCCAAACAGGCCGTTCACAAGAAGTACGGACGAAGCTAGACCTCGTTCCCCGCTCTTTCAGAGAAAGCACATCATGAGTTCCGCCACGAGTACCCGTTCGCCCCGATCCCGCCGCGGATCATCGGGAAAGGATGATGGACCCCGCGCCACCTTCCGCCAGCTGCTCCCCTACCTGACCGAGCACCGCAGAGTTCTCGGAGTCGTGATCGGTCTCAGCATCCTCGGCGCAGCAGCGTCGCTCGGGCAGCCTCTGTTGGTGCAGCAGGTAATCACCGCCGTGCAATCCGGCCGTACCCTCGGCAACCTTGTGGTGTTCCTCGTCGGGCTCGTTCTCGCGTCGGCGCTGATCAACGGGTTCCAGCACTATCTGTTGCAGCGCACCGGCACGAGCGTGGTGCTGTCCGCGAGGCGTCAACTCGTCGGTCGGATGCTGCGACTCCCGATCAGCGAATTCGACACGCGCCGCACCGGCGACCTGGTTTCCCGTGTCGGCTCCGACACGACGCTGCTGTACGCCGTGCTGACGCAGGGCCTCGTAGACGCAGTCGGCGGCTCACTGGTCTTCGTCGGGTCGCTCGTCGCGATGATTATTATCGACCCGCTCCTGCTGGGGCTCACCGTGCTCGTGATCGGCGTATCCGTCGTTGGGGTCGTGCTTCTGTCCGGGCGGGTACGCGTCGCGAGTCGAAAGCAGCAGGAGAAGGTCGGCGATCTCGCATCCTCTGTCGAGCGGGCGATCAGCGCGGTTCGCACTGTGCGCGCATCCAACGCGACGAAGCGCGAGATTGCCGCAGTCGAAGCGGACGCAGAAGGCGCGTGGCGCATGGGTATCCAGGTCGCGAAGATCTCCTCGCTCGTTGTGCCGATTGCGGGAATCTCGCTGCAGGTCTCGTTCCTTGTCGTGCTGGGAGTCGGCGGCGCCCGTGTCGCGAGCGGCGCGATCACAGTGGCGAGCCTCGTCTCCTTCATCATCTTCCTGTTCATGCTGATCCTGCCGCTGGGCAACGCCTTCGGGGCGTTCAACTCCGTGAACCAGGCCCTGGGCGCGCTCGGTCGCATCCAGGAGATCATCGCGCTGCCCAGTGAGACCGACCTCGATGCGGATGTCGTCCCTGCCGCGGCCACCGAGGACGACAATGCGATCAGCTTCGACGATGTCGCGTTCACCTACCCGGAGAAGGCCCACAAGAGCGAGACCGAGAAACTCATCGCCGAGTCCGGCCTGCCGCTCGAGTCGATTGAAGAGCCCACCCACGACCGTGTCGTGCTGCACGGCGTCAGCTTCGGCGTCGCTCGTGGCAAGCGCACGGCGCTCGTGGGTCCGTCAGGAGCGGGCAAGAGCACCATCCTCGCGCTCATCGAGCGGTTCTATGATCCGACCGGCGGCGTTGTTCGGCTCGGCGGGGTCGACATCCGCGGGCTTGATCGCGAGGAATTGCGCGCGCAGATCGGCTACGTCGAGCAGGATGCGCCAGTGCTCGCCGGGTCCATTCGCCAGA
>JAUZFR010000102.1 GCA_030840335.1 Actinomycetota bacterium
GGTCCCTATCCTCTGCGCGCGCAGGAAATTTGAGAAGAGCTATCCCTAGTACGAGAGGACCGGGATGGACGAACCTCTGGTGTGTCAGTTGTTCCGCCAGGAGCACCGCTGATTAGCTACGTTCGGAACGGATAACCGCTGAAAGCATCTAAGCGGGAAGCCGGCTTCAAGATGAGATTTCCATACCTTCGGGTGAGAGGCTCCCAGCTAGACTACTGGGTTGATAGGCAGGATGTGGAAGTGCGGACTAAAGACGCATGTAGCTGACCTGTACTAATAAGCCGATAACTTGATAACACTCCCTCCACAGCGCCTTTTAGGTGCTCAAGGAGGAATGAGTAATGCTTGCGTCCACTTTGTGGTTCCCGATTTACGGTCGGGGATCAGAACACATCATTTCGTGATGTCTTCGAAATCACTACATAAATCAATAGTGTTTCGGCGGCCATAGCGAGAGGGAAACGCCCGGTTACATTCCGAACCCGGAAGCTAAGACTCTCTGCGCCGATGGTACTGCAAGGGGGACCTTGTGGGAGAGTAGGACACCGCCGGACTTCTTTGTGAAGATGGTCACCCCACTGCTGAAAGGCAGTGTCGGGTGGCCATTTTCGCGTTAACGAGCAGGAGAAATTCACCATGAGCGATTCGGGTAACCGCGGCAAGCGTCCTGGTGAAGGACGTCCGGGCGCAGGCCGCCCCAGTGGGGGATCCGACCGGGCTGGTTCTTCGCGCCCCTACAAGGGCAAGCCCGCCGAGGGCGGCCGCCCGCCGTTTCGCGATGGCAAGCCGCCCACTCGTGATGGCAAGCCGCCGGCGCGGGATGGCGAGAAGCGACTCTGGACGAAGGGCGGCACCCCTGCTCGTGGCGATCGCGATGCGCGCGAACGCGAAACCCCGGAGGATCGCGACCCATTCGGCACCCGTTCGGTTCGCTCAAGACACGATGACCCCGTCATCCCCGAGGATGCCCTCGCCAGCGACCTCGATCGCATCGCTCGCAACGAACTCAAAACGCTCAGCAAGGACAACGCCGAGGGCGTCGCCCAGCACCTCGTGATGGCGGCCCGCCTGATCGAGACGGACCCCGCGCTCGCGCACCAGCACGCTATCTCGGCGGCTCGTCGCGCGGGACGCATCGGCGTCGTTCGCGAGACCCTCGCCATCACCGCATACGCGATCGGCGACTACGCGCTGGCTCTTCGCGAGCTGCGTACCTACCGGCGGATCACCGGCCGCAACGACCAGTTGCCAATGATGGTCGACAGCGAGCGGGGCTTGGGCAGACCGGATCGTGCACTCGAGGAGGGACGGTCGGTTTCGAAGAGCTCGCTACCCGTACCGGTCCAGGTCGAGCTCGCGATTGCCATGTCGGGCGCCCGACTGGACCTCGACCAGGCCGATGCTGCCCTCGCCGAGCTCCAGATTCCGCAGCTCGACCCGAACACAGCGTTCTCGTACAGCCCGGCTCTGTTCGACGCCTACGCGACTGTGCTCGAAGAGCTTGGCCGGGAGGCGGAGGCGGAGGAGTGGTACGAGCGGTCTGATCGGGCGAGCGCTGCGCTCGACCTTGCAGAAAACCCGGATGCCGGCGACGTGATCGAAGTCGTCGAAGAAGACGTGGACGACAGCACCAGCACCAGCACCAACACCAGCTCAGAGAAGACGGATGAGTAACCCGACCCCGCTCGACGGCATCGATCTGGTGCTCGCGGACCTGGACGGTGTGATCTACACGGGATCACACGCCATCCCATATGCCGTTGAGAGCATAAACCAAGCGGCTCAGTCGATTCGCATCGGTTACATCACCAACAATGCATCGCGCACGGCAGCTTCCGTCGCCGATCACCTGACGAGTCTGGGACTGCATGTCGCTCCGGACGAGGTCGTTTCGTCTCCCCAGACGGCCGTCAAACTGCTCGCGGGGCTCGTTCCCGCTGGTGCAACCATCCTGGTCGTCGGTGGGGAGGGGCTGCTCGATGAAGTCGAGAAGGGCGGGTTTATTCCTACCGACTCCGCCGACGCGAGTCCGGCCGCAGTCATCCAGGGATTCGCCCCGGAGGTCGGTTGGAAGCAACTGGCGGAAGCCTCGTATGCTCTGGCGCGCGACGCCGACGGCAACGGGATTCCCTGGGTTGCGACAAACACGGACTGGACGATTCCCCAGGAACGGGGCACCGCGCCGGGCAACGGGACTCTGGTGTCCGCGGTTCATTCGGCCGTCGGCATTCTCCCGGTCGTCGCGGGCAAACCGGAGGTCGCCATCTTCCACGAGGCGGTCGAGCGTTTCGGCGCATCCTCACCTCTGTTCATCGGCGATCGACTCGACACGGACATCCTCGGGTCGAACCGGGCGGGCATCCCGTCGGTGATGGTACTGACAGGTATTGACCACGCGAAACAGGTCATTGCCGCGCCCGCGGACTCGAGGCCCCGATTCCTGCTCGAGGATCTGCGGGAACTGCACGAGCCCTATCCAACGATCGAATCCGGCGTTGACACCGACGGATCGGTAGTCGTGCGCGTGAATCAGGCCATCGTGAGACGCACCGACCAGGTAATCACAATCGAGCAATCGGGCGACCGCCACATTGATCTGGTACGTGCCGGCGCGGCTTCAGTGTGGACATCCGGCATGCCGATCTACGCCCTGGATGTTCCAGCCGAACTATATTCGTAGACGTGAAGGAACTCGACGACACCGCTTCTCCCGACGACTCGACCGTGGATGACGATGGCGACACCGAGGAAACCGACGCGCTGTTGTCGCGTCTGCACGTGATCGAGGATCAGCCGCTCGAGTCACGAGCCGCGGCGTTTGCCCAAATCAACGACGAGCTGCAGGCCCGCCTTGAGGGTGGCGACTCGGCTCGCTCCCATGCCTGATTCCCGACTGGATGCCGCACTCGGCGAGCGAGGACTCGCACGCTCGCGAACGCACGCTGCCCGACTGATCGCCGACGGTCTGGTGACCGTCGACGGAGCCTCGCAGGTGAAACCGTCGTACCGCGTTCGGGACGAGCAGCGAATCGAGGTGGCGGGATCCGATCACTATGTGAGCCGCGCCGCACACAAACTCATTGCCGCGCTCGATGCTTTCGGCGTCGACCCGCGCGGTCAGGTCGCCCTCGACGCCGGCGCATCCACGGGCGGGTTTACGCAGGTGCTGCTCGAGCGTGGCGCGAAGCACGTGCTCGCGATCGACGTCGGTCACGGCCAACTAGCTACGGAAATTCAGGAGAACGGTTCACTGACTTCCGTCGAAGGCTTTAACATCCGCGACATCACGCGGGAGTGGGTTGGCAGCCAGTTACGATCTCCTGAATTTCCAAAAGTGGTGGTGGCGGACCTGTCCTTCATCTCGCTGACGCTGGTGCTTGCGGCGCTTCGGGATGCTGTCGATCCCGCCGCCGATTTCGTGCTGCTGGTGAAACCCCAGTTCGAGGTCGGGCGCGGCGGAATTCGTGAAGGCATCGTTCGTGATGCGGGTGCGCGACAGGATGCCGTATCGACGATCCTGTGGTCGGCGTGGGATCTCGGACTCGGAACGGCGGGCGTCATCTCATCGCCGATCGCCGGCAACGCGGGAAATCGCGAATACCTGATCTGGCTGAGCGCTGCGAAGGGCAGCAATCCCGGCGACTGGAACCAGGTTGTCCGCGACCTCGTGTGAGTCGTGTTTAGAACTGTCCCATCGACCGGATTTGACCGATCTTCCCGGGGTGTTTGGCGTCCGGGTTGAAGACGAGAAAACCGGACCTGTCGGCGTTCGGGATCGCAAGAAGGACCAGCTCGCTCTCGTGTTTCACCAACACTCCCGGCGATCGTTGTACCGAAGCGATGGATGATCCCACGCTGGCACCCGCGTTCGTAACGAGTTGGATCTTCCCA